>NZ_JYJG01000303.1 GCF_000955955.1 Lentzea aerocolonigenes | reverse complement strand
GGAACCCGGTCACCCGTCCAGGTTGGACGGTGAACGACAGGTCGTCCACCGCTGTCGTGTCGCCGTATCTCTTCGTCAGGTTCCGCACCTCGATCATGCGGAAGAGAGTCGGCCGTCCTGGCGTCGAGCGGATCGGACCGAGGGCCGAACTCGTGAATCGGACCGTGGTCCGAGGCGTGGCGGCCGGGTGCTCGCTAGCGTCGGCCCCGTGATCGCACGACTGCACCTCTACCTGGTCGACATCGCCGCCGCGGTGGTGATCGGCGTGCTCGTGGCGTACGCGATGGTGGAACAACGGGATCAGCCGTGGTGGCTGGTCCTGCCCTGCGCCGCCGCCGTCGCGCTGCCCGTCGCCGTCCGGCGGATCTGGCCGGTGCCCGTGCTGGCGGTCACCACGGCCGCCACGACGGCGGTGGTGATCGGCCAGGTGCTGCCGACCCAGGCGCTCGGCGCCCCGACTGCGGCGGTGTGCTTCGCGCTCTACACCGTGGCCGTCGAACGCTCCCGCACGTGGTCGCTCGCCGGACTCGTGGTCGCGGTGGTCGCGATCTCCGGCGTGTCCGGCGGCGAACCGGAGAACGTGCTGGTCGTGATCGCCGCGATGGGCGCTGTCTGGGTGATCGGCTACACGACGAGGATGCGCCGGTCGTTCCTGGAACGGGAGACGTCCCAGCGGGCCGAGCAGGCGCTGTCCGACGAACGGCTGCGCATCGCCCGCGAACTGCACGACGTGGTGGCGCACAACCTTTCCCTGATCGCCGTGCAGGCCGCCAACGCCGCACACGTGCGCTCACCCGAGCACGCCTACGAGGCTCTGGACGTCATCTCCTCGACGAGCCGTGCCGCCCTGACCGAGATGCGCGGGCTCCTGGGCGTGCTGCGCTCGGACGCGGACCTGGCGCCCTCCCCCGGTCTCGACGGGCTGGCCTCATTGGCCGATCGCGCGTCGCTGGCGGGCGTGCGGGTCTCGTTGGAGGTGCGCGGGGACGCCGCTGTGCCGGAGGGGGCCGGGCTGTCGGTGTACCGGATCGTGCAGGAGGCTCTGACCAACGTCGTGAAACACGCGGCACCGGCCTCGTGCACCGCGGTCGTCTCCGTGACGCCCGAGTCGGTGCGCGTCGAGGTGACCGATGACGGGCCGGGGGTGCGGGAGTTGGGCGAGGGACACGGGTTGATCGGGATGCGCGAACGGGTCGCGGTGTACGGCGGCACGTTCAGCGCGGGCCCCGGTCCCGACGGCGGCTTCCGGGTCGTGGCGGAACTGCCGATCCGATGACCCGTGTGCTGATCGCCGACGACCAGGCCCTGCTGCGGGCGAGCTTCCGGCTGCTCGTCGGCAACGAGCCCGACCTGACCGTGGTGGGCGAGGCCGGTACCGGTGCGGAAGCTGTTGCCCTGGCTTCTTCTTCGGCGCCAGACGTCGTGCTCATGGACATCCGCATGCCGGAGATGGACGGCATCGAGGCCACCCGGCTGCTGGACGGCCCTCGCGTGCTGGTGCTGACGACGTTCGACCTGGACGAGTACGTGTTCGGCGCTTTGCGGGCCGGTGCCTCGGGTTTCCTGCTGAAGGACACGCCGCCGGCCGAGCTGCTGGCCGCGATCCGCGTGGTGGCCGCGGGCGAGTCGTTGCTGTCGCCGTCGGTGACGCGCCGGCTGATCTCGGAGTTCGTCCGGAAGCCGTCGTCTCCGGTGCTCAAAGGCCTCGAAGTGCTGACCGAGCGGGAGAAGGAGGTGCTGCAGCTGATCGCACGCGGGCTGTCCAACGCCGAGATCATGGCCGCGCTGCACGTCAGCACGGGCACGGTGAAGACGCACATCGGGAACCTGCTGGCGAAGCTGCACGCCCGCGACCGCGCCCAGCTGGTGATCGCCGCGTACGAGTCCGGCCTCGTGGGTTAGGGCTCACTTCAGCCCGGGAACGACGACGCTGAGCACGCTGACGGCGAGAGGCGCGAGCAGGCCGAAGGCGGCGGTGAGACTCTTCGCGACGGTCACATCCGCGCCGAGGACGCCGATGAGCCTCGTTCGGCCGTCGACCCACTCCGCGGTCGGGCGGGCGTCGGCGGGCAGCGGATAGCACTGATCCACGAACATCATGCAGCGGGTGCGCCACGCCACGAACGTGGGCACGTAGAGCAGCAGCGAGATCGCGGTGAACAGGGCACCGTAGAGCAGCACCCACTCGGGCGGGAACTTCTCCGGCGGGACACCGGTGGCGAGGAACGCCCTGCGCTGAGCACCCGAGCCGACCACGGCGATGGTGATGATCGTCGCCAGCACGGTCAGGCACACGCCGACGGCGCGCCGGCAGCCGATCAGATCGGCGAGCACGGCGTCCGCTCGGGTCGGCGGGTTCGTCGGCGCTGACAGCGCCCGCGAGATCCGTTGCAGCCGCGTGTTGACCAGCCACAGGCCGAGCACCGTCGGCGCGGCCGCGGTCAGTGCGACCACGACCAGCACCCGCGACACCGCCAGCGCCGCGGCCGGCCGCAGCTGCGTGATCGGCCCGCGACCCACCCACAGGAAGGCCACGATCGCCGCGGCGAACGCGACGTAACACAGCAGTGGGCCGAGGCCGCGCGCGCCGGCCTCGCGCCAGCCGGTCGCGAGCTGAAGGGCGTGGAAGAACAGGAACACGAAGACGACCGCGGAGCCTGCGATCACAGCCGACCAGACGCCGAACTCGAACGCCCCCGCACCATCCGGCGACACGATCGCGTTGACGAGAAAGGCCAAGCCGGTGAACGCGCCGAGCCCGCCCGCGGCGGTGATCGCAGGCCAGGACCAGTGTTCTCGCAACGCCAATCCCCTCTCCGCGAGCCCATCGCGTCGAATGTTCCTCCGCGGCGCGCATCCGGAACAGCGGATTCGCCGTTACGGGTCAACGGGCATCCTGCCCCGGCTAACGTGGCGGGGTCCGGCGATCAACCGACTGACGGAGCGACGACGATGCGCCGTGTCCGATGGGACGGTGTGCTGCCCGACCTCACCACGGGCAGTCCGCGCCAGCAGGCCTGGGCGGTGGACATCCGCAACCGGTACGTCCGCGCACGCTGGGGCGACAAGTGGCAGTTCGCCATGTCCGACATGGACTGGGCACGGCTCACCTCACTGGTGGACGCCAAGTGGTGGATCGACCACCGCGACGACGTCGCGCAGGCCTTCGAGAAGCAGGAACCGCGGCAGGAACGCCGCAGGCCCGAGCAGTACTGGCCGCCCGACCTCACCGCCCGCACGCCCGAGGACCGGCGCAAGGCCATGAAGATCCGGCAGGCGCTGATCGACAGCCGGTGGGGCCGCAAGATCCCGCCGGCGGTGCAGGAGGCGCTGAACCGGCTGACGGACGCCGACTGGTGGCTGCGCAACAAGGTGGGCGACGGCCGTCCGATGGCGATCGACCGCGCTTTCGGCGACGAACTGCCGGAACACGACCGCAGGATGATGGCACTGCCCAAAGGGCCGTACGTGCCTCCGCATCCCGGCCCGTGCGAGGAGCAGCCGGACTACGTCGTGACGCACGCCGCCGCCAAGAAGATCGCCACCGAACACGGCGACCTGCGACTGGCTCCGCGGCCGATGGACGTTCCCGTCGAGCAGCGCGACTCCTGCTGCTTCTCGAGGGGGTGGCGTGCCGGGGAGGCCGAGGGCAAACAGCTCTGGATCAGCCGCAAAGCCGCCGAGCTCCGGCGCGGCAACCCGCGAGGGACCGGCGCGGACGAGGAGGCCCGGCTGGCCATGTGGCGGATGGAGCGCCATCTGGACGGCCACGGCTGACCATCCTCGCCCTGTCCGCCCGGAACACGAAACCGCCCCGGCCGAGATGACCGGGGCGGTTTCGTTTCGAGCCGTCCTACAGGTAGGTGCCGGTGTTCGTGGCCGTGTCGATCGCGCGGCCGGCGTCCTGGTTCTTCCCGGTGACGAGCGTGCGGATGTAGACGATCCGCTCGCCCTTCTTGCCCGAGATGCGAGCCCAGTCGTCCGGGTTCGTCGTGTTCGGCAGGTCCTCGTTCTCGGCGAACTCGTCGAGGATGGCGGCCTGCAGGTGCCGGACGGAGAGTCCGGGCTGCTTGGTGTCCAGCAGCGACTTGATCGCTGCCTTCTTCGCCCTGTCGACGATGTTCTGGATCATGGCGCCGGAGTTGAAGTCCCGGAAGTACAGGACCTCCTTGTCACCGTTGGCGTAGGTGACCTCCAGGAACCGGTTGTCCTCGGACTCCTCGTACATGCGCTCCACGGTGTGCTGCACCATGCCCTCGATGCAGGCCTTCGGGTCGCCGCCGAACTCGGCGAGGTCGTCGGCGTGCAGCGGGAGGTTGGGCGTCAGGTACTTGTTGAAGATGTCCTTCGCGCCCTCGGCGTCCGGTCGCTCGATCTTGATCTTCACGTCGAGGCGGCCGGGGCGGAGGATCGCCGGGTCGATCATGTCCTCACGGTTGGAGGCGCCGATGACGATGACGTTCTCCAGGCCCTCGACGCCGTCGATCTCGGCGAGGAGCTGGGGCACGATCGTCGTCTCGACGTCGGACGACACACCGGAACCACGGGTGCGGAAGATCGAGTCCATCTCGTCGAAGAACACGATCACCGGAGTGCCGTCGGACGCCTTCTCACGAGCCCGCTGGAAGATCAGGCGGATGTGCCGCTCGGTCTCACCGACGAACTTGTTGAGGAGCTCGGGGCCCTTGATGTTCAGGAAGTACGACTTGGCCTGCTTGTCCGTCTCGCCGCGGATCTCCCGCACCTTCTTGGCCAGCGAGTTCGCCACCGCCTTGGCGATGAGCGTCTTGCCGCAGCCGGGAGGGCCGTAGAGCAGCACGCCCTTGGGCGGGCGCAGCTCGTACTCGCGGAAGAGGTCGGCGTGCAGGAACGGCAGCTCCACGGCGTCGCGGATCTGCTCGATCTGCCGGGAGAGGCCACCGATGTCGCTGTAGTCGATGTCCGGGACCTCCTCGAGCACGAGGTCCTCGACCTCGGCCTTGGGGACCCGCTCGTAGGCGAAGCCCGCCTTCGAGTCGACCAGCAGCGAGTCGCCCGGCTTGAGCGGCGAGTCGAGCAGCGGCTGGGCGAGCCAGACCACCCTCTCCTCGTCCGCGTGGCCGACGACCAGCGCCCGCGCGATCGTGTCCTCACCCTCGTCGTCGGTGAGCACCTCCCGCAGTGCGCAGACCTCACCCGAGCGCTCGAACCCGCCGGCCTCGACGACGGTCAGCGCTTCGTTGAGGCGCAGCGACTGGCCGAACGACAGCTTCTCCGGCTCGACCGCCGGGGACACGGCGACCCGCATCCGGCGGCCGGACGTGAAGACGTCGACCGTTCCGTCGTCGAAGCGCGCCATGAAGACGCCGTACCCGCTGGGGGGTTGGGCCAGCCGGTCGACCTCCTCACGCAGCGCGAGCAGTTGGCTTCGTGCTTCGCGGAGGGTGTCTATGAGCTTCGTGTTTCGCTCGGTCAGCTGGCTGACGCGCTCTGTCGCCTCAGCCAAGCGCTGCTCGAGCAACCGCACGTGGCGCGGTGACTCGGTCAGCTTGCGACGCAACGACGCGATCTCGTCCTCGAGGAACCTGATCTGCGCTGTCAGCTCAGCAGAATTGTTGCCCTGGTTCAGCTCGCCACCCTCATCGGGTTGGCTGCCGGGATGACCGTGCTGCATGTCGGCACCCTCCTCCCGTGTTCGTACCGATTACGGTACCGGCGATCACCGACAAAATCGTGTACTCACAACATCATCTTCGCTCGTGTGACGCAACGGTCCAGCCTCCAACAGAGGTCAACTGCTCCATCTCGGTGTTCGGTGGAACCACCTACCCGCTACGGTGCGTCCCAGAAACCGCGACCGGCGTTTCGTCCTGTGACACGCCGATCGACCTGCGAGAAGTCCGAGGAGAGGGTCATGGGAGCACCCGGCCGGGCGCCCGCTCCCCACGCTCCGCGACCACCCTCGGACGACCGCGAACACGTCTGGTACGGCTCTCGGCCCGGCTACGGGCGCCAACACGCCGTCGTCCCACCAGGTGGACGATCGGATGGGCCGATCGGTGGTCACGCACCGCAACACACCTCGTTCGCGCTCGTCGGAGGTCCGGCTCTGCCGCACCTCCAGCACGACTGGAGAGCCTGCGGCCAACCGGGTGGTTCTGCCTTCGCATACGGCTCACCACCCCGACAGCGCAGTGCATCGCGGTCGATTCCCGGTGGAGTTGCCGCAATCGTTATCAGACGCGGCCTTCGCGCGGGGTTTTGGCAACAGCACAACGTGTGCACAACCACTCGTGCGTGTCGTTAGGTCTCATTCGGCCGCGAGCCGGTCCGCGAAGTACCACAATGTCCACCGAAAAGATCACCTCATCCGCACCGGGGAGTTTTGATGACCTACCCGCCGCAGCAGCCCGGCCCCTACGGGCAGCAGCCGCAGCCCGGAGGTCCGTACGGGCAGCAGCCGCCGCAGCAGCCGGGTTACGGCCAGCAGCCCCCTCCCGGCTACGGCCAGCAGCCGCAGCCCGGCTACGGCCAGCAGCCGCCACCGGGTTACGGCCAGCAGCCCTACGGTCAGCAGCCGTTCGGCCAGCCCGGCGGGTTCGGTGGCCCGCCGCCGCCCAAGAAGAGCAACACCGGCCTGATCATCGGCGTCGTCATCGGCGTGCTGGTGCTCGTCGGCGGCGGTGTCACGGCCGCGGTCCTGCTCAGCGGCAACTCCTCGTCGAGCAACTCCAGCTCGTCCTCGGACTCCGGCAGCAGCGGCGGTGACGACTCGGCCGACGTGAAGAAGGCCGCCGAGGCCTACTACGCCGCGGGCGCCGCCAAGAACGAGAGCAAGGCCAAGTCGATGATGTGCGCCGAGGCGATCGAGGAAGCCGAGGACGCGGAGAAGAAGCTCACGCCGGACCAGCGCAAGCTCATGGAGCAGCTCAAGAACATGCCCGCGCCCAAGGTGGTCGTGAAGAGCGCGACCGCGTCCGGCGACGTGGCCGTCTCCACCACGGTGACGCTCGGCAGCGAGACCAAGACGTTCGACACGACCGTGAAGTTCAAGAAGGAATCGGGCGACTGGAAGTTCTGCACGCTCGCGAAGGACCTCAAGCTGCCGGACTTGCAGGTCCCGACCAAATGATCCGCGGAATGCCGCACGAAGACATGACCACGTCCACATCGGGGGATTTTCGATGACCTACCCGCCGCAGCAGCCCGGCCCGTACGGCCAGCAGCCGCCCAACCCCTACGGGCAGCAGCCGCCGCAGCAACCGGGCTACGGGCAGCAGCCGCCGCAGCCCGGCTACGGCCAGCAACCCGGTTACGGGCAGCAGCAGCCGCCGCAGCAGGGCCAGTTCGGCCCGCCGAGCGGCGGTTTCCCGCAGCAGGGCTACGGCCAGCCCGGTCCGTACGGCCAGGACCCGTACGGCCAGCAGCCCGGCTACGGCCCCGGCGGCTTCGGCGGCCCGCCGCCGAAGAAGAGCAACACCGGCCTGATCATCGGCGTGATCGTCGGTGTGCTGGTGCTGGTCGGCGGCGGTGTCACGGCCGCGGTGCTGCTGTCGGGCGACGACAAGCCCAGCAACACCTACACGGCGTCGACGGACACCAACACGAACACGAACTCCCCGACGAACGGCTCGAAGCCGACCACGCCGTCGAAGGGCTCGTCGAGCGGCGGCGACTCGGACGCGAAGGACGTCGCGGAGGAGTTCACCGAGCTCCTGCAGAAGGGCGTCCGCGCGGGCACCAGCAAGCCGGAGGACGTCAAGTCCCTGGTGTGCTCGGCGGAGTACCCCAACATGAAGCAGCAGACCGGCAAGGCGCAGCCGGGTGTGTCGATGACCGTGACGGACGTGAAGACCTCGGGCAGCACCGGCACGTTCACGCAGAGCGTCTCGGGTCTCGTCGACCCGAGCAAGCCCGGTCAGTCGGTGACGGCCAGCATCATCTACAAGCTGGCCAAGGAGAGCGGCGACTGGAAGGTGTGCGGCATCGAGAAGGTCGGCAGGGCGAAGTGCGGGCCCCTCGCGCGTTGTGTCAGCCCTTGCTGGGGCGGCGCTGCGGCTTCGGCGCCGTCACCCCGTCCGCGAGCTTGCGCGTGGTCAGCAGGAACGCCGTGTGCGCGATCATCCGGTGCTCCGGCCGCACCGCCAGACCCACGACGTGCCACGGGCGGACGAGCGTCTCCCACGCGTGGGGCTCGGTCCAGCACGTCATCTCCCGCAGCGCCTCCGTGACGACGGACAGCTGCGTGGTGGTGGCGACGTACACGACGAGGACGCCGCCGGGGATGAGGTTCTTGGAGATCGTGGGCAGGACCTCCCACGGCGAGAGCATGTCGAGGATGACCCGGTCGACCTCGCCCTCGTGGTTCTTCACGTCGTCGACCGTGATCGACCAGTTGCCGGGGCGCTCGCCGAAGAACGTCTCCACGTTGCGGATCGCGTGGACCGCGTGGTCGTCACGCACCTCGTAGGACTGGACGCTGCCCTTCTCGCCCACCGCACGCAGCAGCGAGCACGACAGCGCACCGGAGCCCGCGCCGGCTTCCAGAACGCGCGCGCCCGGGAAGATGTCGCCGTACATGACGATCTGCGCGGCGTCCTTCGGGTAGATCACCTGCGCGCCCCGCGGCATCGACAGCACGTAGTCCGGCAGCAGCGGGCGCAGCGCCAGGAAGTTCGTGCCGCCCACCGACTGCACGACGGAGCCCTCCGGCTGCCCGATGAGCAGGTCGTGCGGGATGGCGCCGCGGTGGGTGTGGTACTCCTTGCCGGACTCGAGAACGACCGTGTAGTGCCGGCCCTTGGGGTCGGTCAGCTGAACCCGGTCACCCGGCTGGAACGGTCCACTTGCGCTAATCACCGCGCAATGGTGTCAAACGCCCTTCTCAATGGCCGCACGCAGGTCCTCCCTGCGCAGCACGCCCGCCGGCCGGCCTTCCAGATCCACGACGAGGAACTGCCACGCGGCGGTGCCCTGGACGCGTTCGACGATCTCCTCGCCGGGCTCGTCGGCGAGCAGCACGGTCTCGGGCAGGATCGGCTCGGCGGCCATCTCCGCTGGGGCGAACGGGCTTGCGGCGGCGAGCTTTCGCGCCGCTTCGGTGTCGAGCAGCCCGGCTGCGACGCCGTCCGCTCGCACCAGCACCACGCCGCGCCCCGCCGACGTGCTGAGGGCGTCCGCGACGGGGCTTTCGGCCGGGAGCTGGAGCACCGGGAGGATCAGGTCGTTGAGCGTGACTCCGGCGGGCCACGTGCGGCGGCGTTCGCTGGCGAGCTCGCTCCTCGCGCCGGCGACGACGACCCATGCCGTGAGCACGCACACGCCAAGACGCAGCCAGCGGTCTTCCGCGCCTTCCGCGACGCCGTACAGCGCCCACGCCACCAGTGCGATGGCCACGGCGAAACCACCGACCACGGCGACACGCGTGCCCATCGCCCGTTGCCCGGTCGCGGCCCACACACCGGCTCTGACGATCCGGCCGCCGTCGAGCGGAAGGCCGGGCAGGAGGTTGAAGACGGCGACGGCGACGTTGGCCGCGGCGACCTGGAAGACCAGCACCCACACGACATCGCCGGGTTCCATCACGAACGCGCCGATGCCGAAGATGACCGCCAGCGCCACCGAGACGATCGGTCCGGCGCCCGCGACCAGGCCTTCGTGGCTGGGTTTGCCGGGCGTGCGCATGATCTCGGACAGGCCGCCCAGCAGGTAGAGGCGCAGTCTTCTGACCGGAAGGCCGAGGCGCAGTGCCGCAACGCAGTGGCCCAGTTCGTGGGCGAGCACTGAGAGGCCCAGGAACACCGCGAAGAGCGCGGCGAGCAGGAGACCGACGCCGGGCGGCGTTCCGGGCGCGAGGTCGTCGACCAGGGGTGCGTAGAACGCCACCACGATCGCGGACCCGATCCACCACGACGGCGCGAGCAGCACGGGGATGCCCGCCACCCGGAACAGCAGCAGGCCGCCCTCTCGCTCACTGATCCGCGCGGCCACGGGTGCACTGTAAGGCGGCGGGTGTGATCTCGCGGTGTACCGCTCCGCGCCTTGTCGATGAAGGGCTCATTCATCCACCCGGGGTCGATGAATGAGCCCTTCATCGACACGCCTCCGACGCGATCACGGAATTGTCAGACCCCTGTCCTAGGGTTCGAAGCATGAGCACCACGTTGCGCAGGCCCGCGCTGTCGCCGTCCAGGGCGGGGGACTTCAAGCAGTGCCCGCTGCTCTACCGGTTCCGCGCGGTCGACCGGCTGCCGGAGAAGCCGACGAAGGCGCAGGTGCGCGGCACGGTGGTGCACGCCGTCCTCGAAGATCTCTTCGCCCTGCCCGCCGTGGAGCGCGTGCCCGACCGCGCCCGCTCGATGATCGTGCCGGCCTGGGAACGGGTGAAGGCCGAACGCCCGGAGTTCTCCTCGTTGTTCGCGACCGAGGGCAGCGACGAGGAAGCGCAGTGGCTGGAGTCGGCCACGAAGCTGCTGGACGGCTACTTCGGCCTGGAGGACCCGCGCCGGCTCGAACCGGAGTCCCGCGAGCTGCTCGTCGAGTCCGAGCTGCCGTCCGGCGTGCTGTTGCGCGGCTACATCGACCGCGTGGACGTGGCCCCGACGGGTGAGATCCGGGTCGTGGACTACAAAACCGGCGCCGCCCCGCGCGAGGTGGGCGAGGCGAAGGCGTTGTTCCAGATGAAGTTCTACGCCCTGGTGCTGTGGAAGCTGCGCGGCGTGGTCCCGCGCCAGCTCCGGCTGATGTACCTGGCCGACCGCCAGGCCCTCGCCTACACCCCGGACGAGGCCGAGCTCTCCCGCTTCGAGCGCACCCTCGACGCCATCTGGCAGGCCATCATGCGCGCGGCCCCGACCGGCGACTTCCGCCCGTCCCCCAGCCGCCTGTGCGACTACTGCGACCACAAGGCCTTCTGCCCGGCGTTCGACGGCACCCCGCCGCCCTACCCCGGCTGGCCGGAGCCGGACGACACCGAGCCTCTGCAGGACCGCGACTGATGGACGCCTTCTACCTGCCGCTGGGCGACGACACGTTCCGCTCCACGCCCCACACCGTCGGCCCGTGGGGCCCGGACAGCCAGCACCTCGGCCCGCCCTCCGCGCTGCTGGTCCGCTCGCTGCTGGGTTTACGGCCTTCGTTGGCGCGGGTGACCTTCGAGGTGCTCGGCCCGGTGCCGGTCGCCGACCTGACGGTGTCCACGTCGGTCGAACGCCCCGGCCGCTCGGTGGAACTCCTTGCGGCTGCCTTGTCCTTCGAGGGCCGCGTGGTGCTGACCGCCCGTGCGTGGCACATCGTCGGCTCCGACACGACGCCCGTGGCGGGCGGCGCGGTTCCCGAGATGGCACCGCCTTCTTCCGCCGTGCCGATGGAGATCCCGGACTTCTGGTCCGGCGGCTACCTCGCGGCCGTCGAGTGGCTGTCGGTGTCCGGCGGCATCTTCACACCGGGCGACGCCAAGGTCTGGGCCCGCCCGCGCCTGCCCGTGGTGGAGGGCTCCGAGCCCACACCGCTGGAACGGCTGTTCTCCGTGGTCGACTCCGCGAGCGGCGTTTCGTCCCGTGTGGACATTCGCAAGTGGTACGCGATCAACACCGACCTGACCGTGCACCTGCACCGCCAGCCCGTCGGCGAGTGGGTAGGCCTGGACGCGCGGACGACGATCGGGCCGGACGGGGTGGGGCTCGCGACCAGCGTTGTGCACGACGTCGAGGGGCCCGTGGGAACGACGGCGCAGGCGCTGTTCGTGCGCGAGCGGGCCTGACGGCGGGGCGTCCGATGTGGACGCCCCACGACGTCAGAGCCCGTGAGCGAGATCGCTCATGGTCGATCTGAGGGCGACGGCGAAGTCGCGTGCGACGCCGACCCGCGTCTCGAACTCCCAGTCGTCCACGAGTTCCAGTGCTTCGTTGATCGACCCGACCAAGGTGAAGAACTCCTCCTTCGTCAGCGACAAAGTGAGGCCCTCGCCATCGGAATGGACCATTTCCACGTTGCTCTCCCTCATCACGGGACGGTCAGGAAGTAGTTGTAGCCGTCCCTCGGCGCGAACGCCGTGCCACCGTCGGCGGCCCTAGGACTCCTGATGACGACCATCCCGTTGTACCAGTAGGCCAATCGGTTGTTGTTCAACGGCCGCATCTCGCCGCGGACGATGGTGTTCTCCACCAGCTGGGCGAACTCGGCGCGCGTGCGCACACCGGGAAACTCGCCCTGTTCGACGACGTGCTTCTGGTAGGCGTGCCCGTTCGCGATCTCCTCGCCCGCGAGCCGGGCGTTGAGCCGCACGCCGTCGACGACGTTGCCGGTGCCGCGGGAACCGTCGTGCAGGCGCTCCGCCGAGTTGATCGCGTCGGAGCCCTTCATCAGCTCCTTGACCGGACGCAACATCGGCAGCATGTTGAGCGCGCGGTCGAGACCGCCGAGCCGCTCGCCGGTCATGGTGTCGCGACCGGTGATGGCGTCCGCGATGCCCTTGCCGCTGCCGACGTACGGGATGAAGCCGACCAGCGCGGCCACCTTGCGGTCTGTCGCGTCGCGCTGCTCCTGCGTCGTCCCCGTCGGGAACACCCGGTCGAAGTCGAACTTGAGCCCGCTGAGGCTGAACCCGCCGGTCGGCCACCAGGTGCCGGAGTTGAACCGCTGCATGGACGCGTCGAACTCGGCCATCGTGCGGTTGAAGTCCGCCATGTCGCGGTTGAACTCGTCCATGTTGCGGTTGAACGCCGCCATGGAGGCGTTCAGCTGGGCCATCGACGCGTCGATGGACTCGTTCATCCGCGTGAGGTCGGCGTTCATCTGATCCCAGCCGCGGCCCATCGCCTCGAGACCGGCGACGTCGACGTCGACCTTGAAGTCGGCGGGCAGGGTGAACGGCGGGATCTCGCGGAACGACTGCGCGGTGTCGCGCAGCACCACGATCAGCTTGCGGCCCTCGTCGACGAAGACGTCGACGAAGCCGCGGTACTGGGTGATCGCCTGGTGGATCTTCGGCGCCTCCGCGCGTGCCTTGCCGAGCAGGGCGTTGAGCTCCTGGTACTGCGGCAGCTCCAGGCCCTGTGCGGCGGCGAGCTTCGCGCGGGCGGCGGCGACGAGCGCCTGCTCCGGATCCGGCGCGGCGAGCAGGGCGTCCAGCTCGGCCTTGGCCTGCTCGACGGCGGGCCAGTTGGCCTGCGCGTAGGCGGCGACCTCCTTCGCCAGCGCACCCATCCGGGCGTTGTCGGCACCGGTTTCGGCGACCGCCGCCTTGATCGCGGTGACGACCTCGCCCGCGGTGATCGCGCCGAGGCCGAGCTGCATCAGCTGGTGCACGGGCTTGAGCGGGTTGCGCAGCGTGCAGGCGTCCGGCGCGACGGCCAGCTCACGCAGGCCGGTCCAGCCGGTGCCCACCGTCGTGCCGTCGGCGCGGTCGGTGGTCACCCACTCGCCCTTGGCCGGCACGAACCGCTGCCACACCAGCTCACCGGCGCCGGTGAGCCGGTACAGGGTGTCCGCGCCCGCCGAGAAGAGGCGGCCGGCGCCGAGGTCGCGGCCCGTCCTGAGGTGACGCTGCGACCACGTGTTCGTCGTGGTGTCGAAGTGGTGGCGGAACACGGCGCCGTCGGCCGTGCGGGTGTAGAGCACACCGGAACCGGCGGCGACGACGGAGGTGTAGGAGCCCCAGCCGTCGTCGATGATCTCGCCGCCGGACCACCGCGTGCCGTCGAACCGGTGCATCACCAGCACCCCGCCGTCGAGGCGGAAGAGCACGCCGTCGGAGTCGACCGTGACGCGGTCGCGGCCGTCGCCGGTCGCGTAGGCGCCCCAGCCGGAGCCGGTGACCGTGCTGGTGCCGTTGTCCCAGCCGGTGCCGTTCCAGCGGAACCGCTTGACCGTGCCGTCGGGCTCGATGCTGTGCAGGACACCGCCGGGAGCCGCGAGCACGCGGCCGAACCAGCCCGTGCCGATCCGGGTCGCAGTGCCCCAGGTGTTGCGGCCGGAACGGGCGCCGGTGTGGGCGGTGAGCCACAGGTCGCCGTTGTCCTTGACCGAGTACACCGGCGTCTGGTCGGCGCACGAGGCGTACAGCGCCGCGCGCAGGTAGCTGATGTCAGCCGTCGCGGGCGGGACGAACGTCAACAGGGAGAGCACGACCAGGACCGGGGCGAGGATCCGCCGCCAGGTCGTGGTCGTGCGTCGGTGCGCAGAGAGCATGAACTGTCTTTCACTAGAAACCCCAGAAACGGTACTGATCGGTACCGGAAATAGGATCGCCGGTGGCACCTGGCTTCGTTACACCGTTCGCGCGTGACGCGCCGCACGCCCTGATCAGGGCGTACCGTCAGACAGACTGTGAAGAGGTTCGCGAACCGGCAGGAAGCGGGCCGCGCCCTGGCCGCGCGACTCGCGGCCCACACCTGGCACGAACCGCTTGTCCTCGGCCTCCCGCGCGGCGGAGTCCCGGTGGCCAAGGAGGTCGCGGACGCGCTCCGCGCCGAGCTGGACGTCGTCGTGGCGCGCAAGATCGGCGCCCCCGGCCACCCCGAGTACGGCGTCGGCGCCGTCACGGCGGACAGCGAGCCCATCTACGACCCGCGCGTCCTGCGTGCCCTCGACCTCACCGAGGAACAGCTCGTGGCCATCTGCGACCGGGAACGCGAGGAATCCGCCCGGCGCACCACCCTCTACCGCGGGGACAAGCCGCCACCCGGCATCCAGGACCGCGACGTCATCGTCATCGACGACGGCCTGGCCACCGGCGTCACGGCCAGAGCCGCGCTGCACTGGGTCGCGAAACACGGCCCGAAGAGCCTGACGCTGGCCGTGCCGGTCGCCGCGAAGGACTCGATCACGACCTTCAGCACACCAGTGGTCGCCATCCTGGTCCCACGCCACTTCGGCGCGGTCAGCCGCTGGTACGACAGGTTCGATCAGACGACGGACGCCGAGGTGCTCAGCGCGCTCGCGTAGTGCTCCACCACCGGGAACGGCGAGTAGTACTTGTGCAGCAACGCGGACCACTGCTCATAGTTCGGCCCCTGCCGGAAGCCGACCGTGTGCGCCTCGACGGACTCCCAGCGCACCAGCAGCAGGTACCGGCCCGGCGTCTCGAACGAGCGCAGCAGCTCGAGCCCCAGGAAGCCCGGCGAGGCGGAGATCAGCTCCCGCGCCTCGCCGAACGCCCACTCGAAGTCGGTCTCCTGGCCCGCCACGACGTCCAGGACGGCGTGCTCCAGGATCACAGGCGGCAGAACCTGATGTCCGAGGCCAGCACGGCCTTGGCACCGATCGCGGCCAGCTCGTCCATCACCTGGTTCGCCTCCTTGCGCGACACCATCGCGCGCACGGCCACCCAGTTGTCGTCCGCCAGCGGCGCCACGGTCGGCGACTCGAGGCCCGGCGTCAGGCTGATCGCCTTGTCCAGGAGCGAGCGCGGGCAGTCGTAGTCGAGCATCAGGTACTGCTGCGCGAACACGACACCCTGCAGGCGGGCGGTGAGCTGCTTCTTGGCGGCGGTGAGGTCGGAACCGGTGCGATGCACCAGCACGGCCTCCGACTCGCAGATCGGCTCGCCGAACGGCACCAGGTCGTGCTGCCGCAGAGTCCGCCCGGAGCCCACGACGTCGGCGATCAGGTCGGCCACGCCCAGCTGGATCGAGATCTCCACGGCGCCGTCGAGGCGGATCACCTGGGCGGAGATGCCCTTGGCCTTCAGATCGCGGTTGACCAGCTTCGGGTACGCCGTGGCGAGGCGCTTGCCCTCCAGGTCGGAAATCTGCCAGTCGGTGCCCTTGGGCCCGGCGTAGCGGAAGGTCGACCCTCCGAAGCCGAGCGCCAGGAGCTCCTCGACCGACGAGCCGTTGTCGTCGGCACCCGAGTCGGCCGCCAGGTCACGCCCGGTGATGCCCAGGTCGAGGTCGCCGGACGCCACGTAGATCGCGATGTCCTTGGGGCGCAAGAAGAAGAACTCGACGTCGTTGTTCGGGTCGAGCACGGTGAGGTCGCGCGGCTCGTGCCGCTGCCGGTAGCCCGCCTCGGTCAGCATGGCGGAGGCGCGTTCGGCGAGCGCGCCCTTGTTCGGGACTGCAACGCGCAGCATGTGAAAGTCTCCGTCAGAGGTACTTGTAGACGTCGTCAAGGGTGAGCCCGCGGCCCAGCATGATCACCTGGAGGCGGTACAGCAGCTGCGAGATCTCTTCAGCGAGCTTCTCGTCGGACTCGTACTCGGCGGCGATCCAGACCTCGCCCGCCTCCTCCAGGACCTTCTTGCCCTGCGCATGGACGCCGGCCTCGAGCGCTGCGACGGTGCCGGATCCCGCCGGCTTGGTGGCGGCTCGTTCGGTCAGCTCTGCGAACAGGGAGTCGAAGGTCTTCACGGGTCGACATCCTCCCATCTCCAGAACCCGCGTCCACACCGCGGTCACATCTGTCCCAGGCCGTGGACGTGATCTGTCCTGCATGGACACCCGGTAGCGTGAATTCTCGTGTCTGAGTTCAGCGAAGTGCTCGAAGCGTTGCGCCGAGTGCGCGGCATCAACCCGTTCTTCGCGCTCGACGTGGGCCGTCCGGACGAAACGTGGCTCCCCGGAACGGCACTTCTGGAAGGCCCGGCGCTCAAAACCACCATCGACGCCATCGCGACCCGGTACAAAGCGGAGGAACCACGCGTCGCGGCGAGCCTGTTCTTCCTCAGCTACACCGCGCGTCTGCTCAGCCCGCTCACGGCGGCGAACATGCCGATCGACATCCGGCCGGAAAACCTGTGGTGGCAACACCATCCGGTCAACGGCCTGAGCGTCCGCATCGAGCTGCCGCAGCTCGGCCCGGCAGCGCCAGAAGCGCTCGAACCCGTGGTGGAAGCTATCCAGCGCGTCACCCCGGTGGCGCGCGGATTGTTGTGGGGCAACGCGATGTCGAACATCGCGGGTGCGCTGAAAATGGTTGTCCGCGCACGGATGCTCACGGCCGAGGAAGCGGAACTTCGCGGTAACCGGCTGATGAGCTCACCGCCGTTCGAACAGGCGGGGGAATTCCTGAGCATCCCCGGCGACCTCGGGTTCCTGCGCAGGAGCTGTTGTCTTTACTACCGGGTAGCCGCTGGTGGGAAGTGCGGCGACTGTCCACTCGTGAAGTGAGGAACGCAACAACTCTTATGGCCGGTTGTGCTTAACAGGCAACTCAACTTACGGTGCACGCGCCGCAGTGACGGGAAGCCGGTGGAAATCCGGCGCGGTCCTCGCCACTGTGACCGGGAAGTTATCCCCGCCGAGCACGTCACTGGCACCCGTCGGGCGCTGGGAAGACGCGGGGACAGCGTTGATCCGGGAGTCAGGAGACCGGCTGCGGCGCCGCAAGGAGAGTTGACCTTCCACGAGGTATGGAGGAGCCCGTCATGACGAGCCCCGCAGCAAATCTGTCCGCAGTTCAGGTGCCCAAGTGGGCCTTCGCAGTCGCGTTGCTCGGCCTGATCGTCACCTACCTGGTCCTGCAGGAGAACGGTCTCGCGCTGGGCGCGGGCTCCGAGATGCTGCACGAGTTCTTCCACGACGGCCGGCACGCGCTCGGCGTTCCCTGCCACTGATCCGCCGACCAGCGGATCAAGCACATGACGACGTACAAGTCTCTTGCGCTGCGCGGAATCGGAGCCGGTCTGGTCGCCGGCGTCGCCTCCGCGCTGGTGCAACTCCTGGTGACCGAGATCCCCATTCGTGCCGCGCTCGCGGTCGAGGAGGCTCGGGAGCCCGCTGCCGGTGAAGGCCACTCGCACGGCGAGGAAGAGCTGGTCAGCCGCGGCGCCCAGGTCGTGGGCGGCATGCTCGGCGTGATCATCGTCGGCATCGCGGTCGGGCTCGTGTTCGCCACGGCCTACGCGTTGTCCAAGCGGTGGTTCGTCGACCGCACGCCGTTCAGCCGCAGCCTCGCGCTCGGTGCCGCGGTGTTCGGTGCCGTCGCGCTGCTGCCGTGGCTCAAGTACCCGGCCAACCCGCCCGCGGTGGGCGACCCGGAGACGGTGAACTACCGGACCGCGCTCTACCTCGGGGTGGTCGTGGCCGGGCTGGTGATCGTCTGGGGCGCGAGCTGGCTCGCCGAGCGGCTCCAGGCCCAGTCGCAGCCGGTGCGCGTCACGGCGGTGCTGCTCGCGGTGGTCGCGGCCGTCGCGGTGGTGCTGCTGGCGTTCCCCGCGCCGCCGGACACGATCCCCGCGGACATGCCGGTGGCCGTGCTGTGGCAGTTCCGCCTCAGCTCGCTCGCCCAGCTGGCCACGCTCTACGTCGGACTCGGCGTGGTGTTCGGCCTGCTGATCGACCCGGCCGCGCGCAGGACCAAGGCCGCCGCGAAAGCCGCTGTCGCCTGATTGAGTGGGGTGGCCGAGGGTACGGCCACCCCACCCAGGCGGCATTGGTACGTTCGGTGCATGGCTGACAGCGCTGAGTTGCTGGAACAGATGCGTCAGAAGCTCGAGTTCTTCGAGCAGGCCAACCGTGCGGCCGACGCCCGTGCCGCCGGTTACGAGTCGATGGGCACCGAGCTCAGAACGGTCGAGGCCAGCGTCCAGTCCCCCGACCGCGCCGTCACGGTCGTCGCGGGTCTGTCCGGTTCCATCAAGGAGATCCGGTTCACCGAGGACGCCGCGAAGCTGTCGCCGTCCCAGCTCTCCCAGTCCGTGATGACGACGCTGCAGCAGGCCGTCGCGGCCGCCGCGCGTCAGCAGGCCGAGATCGTGCAGGGCCACTCCGGCATCGCGATCGTCGAACGCGTGCAGAAGACGCAGCAGGAGATCTTCGGCCAGCCCGCTGATCCGCCCGCCCGCCCGCGTCCGCCGGCAGACGACGACGATGACACCGGCAGCATCTTCCGCAGGGATGATCGCTGGTGACCGACTTCATCGTGCACCCGGCCGAGCTCGCGCAGTGCGCCAAGAACGTCGGCGCGCTCACCGCCAGCTCCACGAAGCTCAACGACGCGGCCACCACCGCGTCCGTCCCGGCGATCAGCTGGGGCGCGCTCGGGCAACTGCTCGGCATGTACGAGCAGTACGACGCCCTCCTCGGCGACCTGCACGGCCACTTCGGCAAGATGACCGAGGGCTTCGGCAAGATCGACGCCACCCTCACCGCGACGGCGCAAACCTATGCCGACAACGAAAAAGTCACCACCGACGCGTTCGGCAAGACCCTCCAGACCGGACTCGACAACGCGACCGCGCCCCCGATGGTCTCCGGCGGCAAAGCCACCTCGGACCTCGGTGCGGTGGGCAGCAGCTACACCGGCCAGTACTCCGGCGACAACGCGGGCAAGTCGGCGGCGAAGCTGGTTCCCTTCGGCGGCAGCAGCTACTCGCTCATGAAGGACAGCGCGAAGCTCGGCGACGACATCAAGAAAGGTGACGGCGAGGCCATCGCGAAGGACGTCGTCACCGTCATCTCCGACATGAACGGCTTCATGCAGGACGGCATGAAGCTCGCCGGTGCCATCAGCGACCCCTTGAACTGGCTGATCTCCAAGGGGCTGGGCTTCCTGCTGGACGTGGTCGCGCCGCTCAAGCAGGCCGTCGACCTGGTGACCGGCGACCCGGCGGCCACGAGCAAGGCCGCGGGCACGTTCAACGACATCGCCAAGCAGACCGAGGAGCTGGCCCGCACCTTCGACGAGAAGCTGAAGGAAGGCCTGCAGAGCTGGAAGTCGGAGGCCGGGGACAAGGCCGCGCAGAAGCTCGGCGGGTTCCACCACGGCATCGAGGGCACCGCGGCCACGGCCGGTCACATCGCGTCGCTGCTGCAGGGCAGCTCGATGTTCATGCAGGTGGCCGAGGACATCATCAAGGGGATTCTCAGCGACCTGATCGAGTGGCTGGTCGTCACGTGGATCGCCGCCCAGCTCGCCGCGGTGCCGACGTGCGGCGCCTCCGAGGCCGCGGCGGCGGCGATCACCCCGGTCGAGGCCGGCGTCTCGACCGCGAAGGCGACCGGCGAGGTCAACAAGGTCCGCTCGATCATCCAGAAGATCATGGACGTGCTGCGGAAGATCCGGGACGTGATCGGGCGTTCCAAGATCGGCAAGGCCTTCGTCGAAGGCGCGGCCAAGAAGCCGGACTCGTTCGGCAAGGCGCTGTCGGAAGCCGGGTACAAGGCCGGGGAGAAGGCGGTCGGCCTGGACCAGAGCGGTCCGAAGGGCTCGGAGTACACCGACCCGGTCAAGATCGCGAACAAGGTGGCCGGGTACGCCGACGGCATCTACAAGACCATCACGTACGACCAGCACGGGGCCGACCAGGAAGCGGCCAAGACCGATCAGGAGCTCGACATCTGATGCTGGGACGCAGGCAGCCCGCCGAACGCACCGAGACGATCGGCGGGCGCACGTTCACCGTCCGGGACGAGGAGGACACGACCTTCAAGCACGGCGTGTCCGACTCGGGCAACTACTACACGACGGAGTTCGAGCGGACCAGCACGGTCATCGGCCCGTGTCCGCCGTTGCGCGTCACCGTGCGAGGCGAGAACAAGCTCGACGACCGCAACGACGGCGCGGTGGCGGTCGGGGTGCCGTCGTTCGACGACAGGTTCCTGGTGCACTGCGCCGACATCGCGTTCGTCCGCCGCGTCACGCCCGCGCTGACCGCCGAGCCGACGAGGTTCACCGGAACGCTGGAGATGCGCGACGGGTGGATCACCCTGCGCCCGGAAGGCCGGGGCCACGCGCGGAACTCCGCCGCGTACCTCAACGCCCTGATCCCGTTGCTGCCACCGGAGCTGCGCCGATGAACGACGCCCCGATCATCGTGCCGCTGTCTGCCGACGTGGCCGTGGTGATCGAGCAGGACCGCGTGTACTTCAGTCCCGTGACGAACGGCGCGCTGGTCGACTCCTCGGTGCTGGGCGTGCCGCTCGCAGCCGTCCAGCTCGTGCAGCCGGGCACGCTGCTCAAGAAGCTCAAGCTCAAGCCCGACCGGCTCACCGGCCTGCAGACCAAGATCGAGCTGCCGGCGGGGCCCGCGGTGTGGATCAGGGCGGCCTTCGACGTGCTCGTGCCCACGCCTGACCCGCGCGGACTCGCAGCCGAGATCGAACGACGCCGCCGCCGGGTGGCCCGCTACGGCGGAGTGGCGGCCGCCCAGGTGTGGAAGATCAATCCGAACATGCGCGTCGCCACCCCGACCGGGTTCGAGCCCGCCGGCGCCCACCTGGCACCCACACGGCCGGACAAGGCCAAGTGGGAGGCCGCGGAGCCCTTCCCGGTCGGCGAACCGTCGCCTGGCACACCGCCGGCGCCACCTGTCGTGCCTGATCAGGTGCCGTATCCGGAGTCGTTGCCGGTGATCACGGAGCCGTTGGCCAACGGGGTGCGGCTGTCGGTGTCGGTGCGCAGAACGTTCCTCGGCTACGAACCGGTGCCGCCAGGCCTGGTCACCGAGACGCCGGTGTTGTCGTCGCTGCACGTGCCTCTAGCGGCCTGGCACGTGGTGCGAGCCGGCACGTTGCGCGGCGGCCTCGCCCCGATCCGCCGTTGTGCCGCCGACGGGCAGACCGAGATCCGGATGGACCTGTCGGACGGGCCCGCGCTGTGGCTGTGGGGCCCGCTGCGCGAGTGGGTCGTGTCGACACCGCGCGCTGCCGAGCTGGCGGCGGAGATCCGGTTGCGGCAGGCCGTGGGGATGATGTTCCCGGTGTCGAGCGACCTCGGGCCGGAGCGCCGCACGTGGCTGGACCTGCCGACGACGAAGCCGGTGGACACCCCGGCCGGTCGGGCGTTGCCCGGTGTGCCCGAGTGGGCGCCGGTCTCGCCGACGCTCGTGCCGCGCGAATGCTGGAGCTAGAGAGCCTTCAGCACGTCCAGGTCCACGCCGACGAGCGAGTCGCGGAAGATCCGCCGCTCCCCCGCCTCGACCTCGACGTCGCAGGGCACCACCAGGACCGTGCACCCGGCAGCCACCGCGGCAGCCACACCGGTCGGCGAGTCCTCGATCGCCACACACGAAGCCGCGTCGACACCCAGCAGGCGGGCCGCCTTCAGGTACGGCTCGGGCAGCGGCTTGTTCAGCCCGTCCACCTCGTCGCCGCACACCGTGACGTCGAACAGGTCCCTGCCGATCGTGTCCAGCGCGACCTCGGTCAGCGCGCGCTCGGTCGACGTCACCAACGCCATCGGCACGCCCGACGCACGCACGGCCCGGAGCGCCTCGGCAGCGCCCGGACGCCACGGCAGGCCCGCGCGGAAGACCTCCTCGGTGCGGCGGGAGATCCACGCGGCGCCGTCCGCCAGGTCGTCCGCTGAAGGTTCGATGCCGACGTCGGCGAACAGCAGGCGCATCGTCGTGGGCACGTTGGTGCCGACCATGCGCTCACGAGTCTCCAGGGAGAGCGTGCCGCCGAGCTTCTCCGCGTACTCGTAGAGCGGGATGTCCCAGAGCTTCTCGGAGTCGAGCAGCGTGCCGTCCATGTCCCACAGGACACCAAGAGGATTGGATGCAGCCGGGTCAGACATTGAAGTACTTCGCCTCCGGGTGGTGCGCCACGAAGGCGTCGGTGGACTGTTCGGGGTGCAGCTGGAGCTCCTCGGACAGCGAGACGCCGATGCGCGCCGGGTCGAGCAGGTCGACGATGCGCTTGCGGTCTTCCATCTCGGGACAGGCGCCGTAGCCGAACGAGTACCGCGCGCCGCGGTAGCCGAGCTTGAAGAACGCCTCGACGTCGGCGGGGTCTTCTGCGGCGACAGTGCCGCCCGTCGGCCACACGAGCTCCTCGCGGACCCGCTTGTGCCAGTACTCGGCCAGCGCCTCGGTGAGCTGGACCCCCAGTCCGTGGACTTCCAGGTACTCACGATACGCGTTCTTGCCGAACAGTTCGTTGGCGTAGTCGGCGATCGGCTGACCCATCGTCACGAGGTGGAACGCGATGACGTCGACCTCACCGGACTCCTTCGGACGCCAGAAGTCCGCCAGACAGAGCCTGCGATCCCTTTTCTGGCGCGGAAAAGTGAAGCGGAAGCGCTCGGCGGAGTCCGCGGAAGGCTCCTCCAGGATGATCAGGTCGTCGCCCTCGGACACGCACGGGAAGTAGCCGTAGACGACGGCGGCGTGGGCAAGAACACCTTCTGTGGCAAGGCGTTCCATCCAGTAACGCAGGCGCGGGCGTCCCTCGGTCTCGACCAGCTCCTCGTAGGTCGGGCCGCCGCCGCGCGTACCTTTCAGGCCCCACTGGCCCATGAACGTCGCACGTTCGTCCAGCAAGGCCGAGTAGTCCGCGACCGGGATGCCCTTCACGACCCGGCTGCCCCAGAACGGCGGCGCCGGGATCGGGTTGTCCGAAGCCACGTTCGAGCGGCCGGGGAAGGGCTCTTCCTCGACGACGGGGGCTTTGGCCTTGCGGGCGGCGGCGATGCGCAGCGACCGTTCGCGGCGGGCCTTGCGCTCGGCGGCTTTCGCCTCGGCTTCGGGATCGACGCGAGGAGCCTCGCCGCGCTTGGCCGCCATGATCGCGTCCATCAACCGCAGGCCCTCGAAGGCATCGCGGGCGTACTTCACATCGCCGAAGTACATCTCGGTCAGGTCGTTCTCGACGTACGCGCGCGTCAAAGCCGCGCCACCCAACAGGACCGGCCACCGGGCGGCGACTCCCCGGGAGTTCATCTCCTCGAGGTTCTCCTTCATGATCACGGTCGACTTGACCAGCAGGCCGGACATGCCGATCGCGTCCGCGCGATGGTTCTCGGCGGCCTCCAGGATCGTGTTGATCGGCTGCTTGATGCCGATGTTCACGACCTCGTAGCCGTTGTTGGACAGGATGATGTCGACGAGGTTCTTGCCGATGTCGTGCACGTCGCCCTTCACCGTGGCGAGCACGATCCGGCCCTTGCCCCCGTCGTCGGAGCGTTCCATGTGCGGTTCGAGGTGTGCCACGGCCGACTTCATGACCTCGGCGGACTGCAGCACGAACGGCAGCTGCATCTGGCCGGAGCCGAACAGTTCGCCGACGGTCTTCATGCCCGCCAGCAGCGTGTCGTTGATGATCTGCAACGCCGGGCGCTGCTCCAGCGCAGCGTCCAAATCGGACTCCAGGCCGTTGCGCTCACCGTCGACGATCCGGCGCTCCAGACGTTCGAACAACGGCAGCGCGGCCAGTTCCTCGGCACGGGAAGCGGAGTTCGACTTGGTCGTGACGCCCTCGAACAGCTCCATGAGCTTCTGCAGCGGGTCGTACCCCTCGCGGCGGCGGTCGTAGACCAGGTCCAGAGCGACCGCGCGCTGCTCGTCCGGGATGCGCGCCATCGGCACGATCTTCGAGGCGTGCACGATCGCGGTGTCGAGGCCGGCCTGGACGCATTCGTGCAGGAACACCGAGTTCAGCACCTGACGTGCGGCCGGGTTGAGTCCGAAGGAGACGTTCGACAGGCCCAGAGTCGTTTGCACGTCCGGGAAACGGCGCTTGAGCTCGCGGATCGCCTCGATCGTCTCGACGGCGTCGCGGCGCACCTCCTCCTGACCGGTGGAGATCGGGAACGTCAGGCAGTCGACGATGATGTCCGACCGGTGCATGCCCCAGTTCGTCGTCAGGTCCTCGATCAGCCTGGTGGCGACGCGGACCTTCCACTCGGCGGTGCGGGCCTGGCCCTCCTCGTCGATGCACAGCGCCACGACCGCCGCGCCGTGCTCGCTCACGAGCCGCATGATCTTCTGGAAGCGGGAGTCCGGGCCGTCGCCGTCCTCGTAGTTCACCGAGTTGACGGCGCAGCGGCCACCGAGACATTCCAGACCGGCCTGGAGCACGCCTGGCTCGGTGGAGTCGAGCATGATCGGCAACGTCGACGCGGTGGCCAGCCGAGAAGCCAGTGCGCGCATGTCCGCTTCGCCGTCGCGGCCCACGTAGTCGATGCAGAGGTCGATCAGGTGGGCGCCCTCGCGCGTCTGGTCACGCGCGATCTCGATGCAGTCCTCCCACTTCTCGGCCAGCATCGCCTCGCGGAACGCCTTGGAGCCGTTGGCGTTCGTGCGTTCGCCGATCATCAGGACGCTGGCGTCCTGTTTGAACGGGACAGCCTGGTACAAAGAGGACACACCGGGCTCGGGGCGCGGACGGCGCGCGGACGGACCGAGATCGCGCACCGCCTCGGCGACCTGACGCAGGTGCTCCGCCGTCGTGCCGCAGCAGCCGCCGACGAGCCGCGTGCCGAACTCCTGCACGAACCCGCTCAACGCCTGCGCCAGCTCCTCCGGCGACAACGGGTAGACCGCGCCGTGCGGGCCGAGTTCGGGCAGACCGGCGTTCGGCATCACCGACAGCGGGATGCGGGCGTGCTTGGAGAGCGTCCGCAGGTGCTCGCTCATCTCGGCCGGGCCGGTGGCGCAGTTCAGTCCGATGAGGTCGATGCCGAGCGGCTCCAGCGCCGTGAGCGCGGCGCCGATCTCCGAGCCCAGCAGCATCGTGCCGGTCGTCTCGACGGTGACCTGGGCGATGATCGGGACGTCCCGGCCTTCCGCTGCCATGGCCCGCTTCGCGCCGATGATCGACGCCTTGGTCTGCAGCAGGTCCTGCGAGGTCTCCACGATGATCGCGTCCACGCCGCCGACCAGCAGGCCCTTGCACTGCTCCTGGTAGGCGTCGCGCAACGTGGCGAACGGCGCGTGGCCCAGCGTGGGCAGCTTGGTGCCGGGACCGACCGATCCGAGCACGAACCTGGGCTGTCCGGACGTGCTGAACTCGTCCGCGACCTCACGGGCCAGCGCGGCGCCGCGTTCGGACAGGTGGAAGATCTGGTCCGGGATGTCGTACTCGGCCAGGTTCGCGAGGTTCGCGCCGAACGTGTTCGTCTCGACCGCGTCCACACCGACCTCGAGATAGCCGCGGTGCACGGCCTTCACGACGTCCGGGCGGGTCACGTTCAAGATCTCGTTGCAGCCCTCCAGACCGTTGAAGTCGTCAAGGGAGAGGTCAGCGGCCTGGAGCATGGTGCCCATGGCGCCGTCAGCGACGACAACCCGGCTCACCAGCGCTTCCAGCAATGGCGACGCTCCGCGATCACGCATGGGCCAAGCCTACGATGAGTTAGCAGGGTGAGGCCGTAGTCTGGCGCCCGTGAACGATCCGTCCCAGGAATCCCCGACCCCCTCGAACCCGCGCGTTCCGCCCACGAGTCCGATCATGGTCTGCGCTTTCGAAGGCTGGAACGACGCCGGCGACGCCGCCAGCACGGCGATCGAGCACCTGCAACTCACCTGGGACGCCACCCCGCTCGCCGAGATCGACCCGGACGACTACTACGACTTCCAGGTGACGCGGCCCACAGTCCGGATGGTGGACGGTGTCACCCGAAGGGTCGACTGGCCGACGACGCGGCTGTCGGTGTGCCGGCCTCCCGGCTCCGAAGTCGACGTGATCCTCGTGCACGGCATCGAGCCGAACATGCGGTGGCGCAAGTTCGCCGCCGAACTGCTGGGCCACATCGAGGCTCTCGGGGTGACGACGGTGGTGACGCTGGGCGCGCTGCTCATGGACACGCCGCACACCCGCCCCGTGCCGGTCACCGGCACCGCCTACGACCCGGACGCCGCCACGAGGTTCGGCCTGGAGCACTCGAAGTACGAGGGCCCGACCGGCATCGTCGGCGTGTTCCAGGACGCGTGCGTGCAGGCGGGCATCCCGGCGATCTCGTTCTGGGCCGCCGTGCCGCACTACGTCTCGCAGCCGCCCTCCCCCAAGGCCACTTTGGCGCTGCTGCACCGGGTGGAGGAGGTCCTCGACATCGAGGTCCCGCTCGGCGCGCTGCCGGAGCAGGCCGAGGAGTGGGAGCGCACGGTCACCGAGATGGCCGACGAGGACGAGGACGTGCGCAACTACGTGCGCGCGCTGGAGGAGCGCGGTGACGCGGCCATCCAGATCACCGAGGCCTCTGGTGACGACATCGCCGCGGAGTTCGAGCGCTACCTGCGCCGCCGGGGCCGCGGCCCGGGCTGGCCGTCGACCGGCCCCCGCTGACCTGCTGTCGGCTGGGTGTCCGACCCTCTCGCTAGTCTTGAAATTGGGGGTACCCGGCCAGCGCCGTGTGTGTGGTGCGTGCGCATAGGCCGATACTCGCCAGAAAAACTTAGCTCCAACAACCATCGTCGCCGCTCCCCCACTAGGGTGAGCGGCGGAGGTGTCTGTGGGCCGCTTGGCACGCGCCGGGTTGTACGCCGGCGCATTGATCGGGCCGTTCGGCGGCGCCATCACGACGTCGATCCTGCCCGAGATCGGAACCACCTTCGGCCGGTCACCAGGTGCGGCGGCCTCGACGCTGACGTTCTACCTCGTGCCGTTCGCGGTGCTGATGCTGGCGTCCGGCACGTTCGCGCAACGCTGGGGTCCACAACGGACTGTCCGCATCGCGTACATCGCCTACGCCATCGCGTCCGCGCTGGCCGCGTCGTCGTGGACCTTCGAGGTGCTGCTGGCCTCCCGGGCGCTGCAGGGCGCGGCCAACTCGTTCACCACGCCGGTGCTGCTCGCCGTCATCGCCGCCTCGACGCCGAAGGAGAAGCTCGGCCGCGCGCTGGGCCTGTTCGGGTCGATGCAGGCGGCCGGGCAGACGTCCGCCCCGCTCGTCGGCGGGCTCGCCGCCGAGGCCGACTGGCGGCTGGCGTTCGTGGTGATCGCGGTGGTGGCCGTGGGGCTCGCGGTCCTGGGCGTGCCGCAGACGGACTCCGAGCCGGAACGGAACGCGAGCCTCAGAAGCGCGTTCGTGCCCAGCACCATCAGGCCCGCCGTCGTCGCCTTCGTGTGCTGGGGGTGTCTGGGCGGGCTGTCGTTCCTCGTCGCGTTCCGGCTGGACGACGTGTTCGGACTCGGCGCGGGCGAAAGAGGCGTGCTGCTCACCGGGTTCGGCATCGTCGGGTTCCTGACCGCGCGGCAGGTGGGCAAGGCGATCGACAAGTTCGGCGCCACCACCACGGTCGTCGTCGGCGCGACGCTGGGCGGCGGGCTCGTCGCGGCGGTGGGCACGACACCGTTGGCGGCCATCGCGGTGCTCGCGTGGGCGCTGACCGGTGCGGCGGCGCAGGGGGTGCTGGTGAGCGTCAACGCGTTGGTGCTGCAGAGCGAGAACGCCAACAGGGGCGGCAGCGTCAGTGTCGTGCAGTCACTGCGCTTCATGGGCGCTGCCGTGGCCCCGCTGGCGTTCGTCCCGCTCTACCAATCGCATCCGTTGCTGGGATTCCTCGTCCCGGCCGGACTGCTGATCACCGTGCCCGCGATCATCACGTGGTCAGGTCGCGGCGCCGGAACCCGGCGAACCCCGCAGCCAGAAGCACCACCGCCACCCCGGTGAGCCACAGCAGCGGCCCCGCGGTGATGTCCGGGTACTTCGGGACGTGCGTGAACGGCGACACGTCGATCACCCACTGGTCGAGCTGCAGGGCCGGGCCGAGCAGCGTGAGCACCAGCGCCACCGACACCACGGCCCAGCTGACGCCCGTGAGCTGCGGGAACAGTCCGAACAACAGCAGCGCGACACCCGCGATCACCCACGCGGCCGGGAGCTGGGCCAGTGCGGCACCGAGCATCCGGGGCAGCACGCCACCGACGTCATCGGTCTGCACGCCGTAGACCAGCCCCAGGCCGAGACCGGACGCCGCCAGCACGACCGCGCCGCCGGCCAGCGCGAACGCCGCGTGCGAGGCCACCCAGCCCCAGCGCGACACCGGGGTCGCGAGCAGAGGCTCCGCGCGGAACGCGGTCTCCTCGGAACGCAGCCGCAGCACCGCCTGCACCAGGTAGATCGACGCGATCAGCCCGATCAGCTGGGTGACGGTGGCGAAGAACGCGTCCACCATCGCGTCGGCGCCGCCGATCTTGCTGACGATCTGCCCGAGCGTCGGGTTGTCCTGCACCATCTGCCCGACGGCCTGGGCGACGCTGCCGTAGATCACGCCCACCGCGAACAGCGCGATGGACCAGCCGATCAGCGAGCCCTTCTGCAACCGCCAGGCCAGCCCGAGCGGCGTGCCGATCGTGCCGCGAGCAGGCCCGAGGCGTGCGGACAGCAAGCCAAGCCCCACGTCCCGGCGCGTCACGATCCACGCGGAGACGCCGACCAGCGCCACGGTGAAAGCCAGCGAGACGCCGAGCACCCAGAACCTGTTGTCGGCGAACGAGCGGACGTGCTCGGTCCAGCCGATCGGCGAGAACCAGGTCAGCCACTGCGGACCGGACTCCCCCGCCGCGTCTCCGGCGGCGCGCAGCAGGTAGGTCACGCCGAGGAACCCGCCCGCGATCGCGTTGGACACGCGCGAGTTCTCCGACAGCTGCGCGGTGAACGCGCTGACACCGGTGAAGACCAGCCCGACGCTCGCGGTCGACAGCCCGAACGCGAACGCACCCGCTGGATCGAGGTCCTTGCCGATCAGCACCAACGCCTGCAGCACCCCGATCAGCAGGCTCGTGCCACCCGCGACGATCACCGCGGCGGCCAGCGGTGCGTGCCGTCCGACGACCGTCGCGGCGATCAGTTCCGTGCGACCGGCTTCTTCTTCGGCGCGCGTGTGCCGCGTGACGACCAGCATGGCCATGATCGCGATGAACAGGCCCGCGAAGACGCCCCACCGCCACACGACGAGGCCGCCGAGCGACGACCAGTCGTGCAGCGGGCCGAGCATCGCGAGGAACGCGGAGTTGGCGTTCGCGGTGGCGCCGAGCAGGTCACGCGACTGCTGCGTGTCGTACAGCTCCTGCAGCGCGGTCGTGGTCGACAGCGTCGTGAAGACGAGGAAGGCGACCCAGACGGGAAGCAGGATCCGGTCGCGGCGCAGCGCCAGCCGGACGAGGTGCCAGACGCCGATCATTTCGCGTCCTCGTAGTGCCGCAGGAACAGCTCCTCCAGCGTCGGAGGCTGCGAGGTCAGCGTGCGCACGCCCGACGACACGAGCTGCTTGAGCACCGGGTCGAGCTTGTCCGAGTCGACCTCGAACCTCACCCGGTTGCCCTCGGCGACCAGGTCGTGCACACCCGCCATCGACGTCAGCCCGTTCGGCGGTCCGGCGAGCTCCGCGGAGATGGACGTGCGGGTCAGGTGCCGCAGGTCGGCCAGCGTGCCGGTCTCGACGATGTGGCCGTTGCGGATGATGCTCACCCGATCGCACAGGGCTTCGACCTCGGCCAGGATGTGGCTCGACAGCAGCACGGTGCGGCCGCGCTCGCGTTCGTCGTTGATGCAGTCCTGGAAGACGGCCTCCATCAACGGGTCGAGGCCCGAGGTCGGCTCGTCGAGGATCAGCAGTTCGACGTCGCTCGACAGCGCGGCGACGAGGGCGACCTTCTGCCGGTTGCCCTTGGAGTAGGTGCGGCCCTTCTTGCGCGGGTCCAGCTCGAACCGCTCCAGGAGCTCCTCACGGCGGGCCTTGTTCAGGCCACCGCGGAGCCGTCCGAGCAGGTCGATGACCTCGCCACCGGTCAGGTTGGGCCAGAGGTTCACGTCGCCGGGGACGTAGGCGAGGCGGCGGTGCAGGGCCGCGGTGTCCTTCCACGGGTCGCCGCCGAGCAGCCGCGCGGTGCCGGAGTCGGCACGCAGCAGGCCGAGGAGGATCCGGATCGTCGTCGACTTGCCGGCACCGTTCGGGCCGAGGAAGCCGTGCACCTCACCGGTCTGGACGTCCAGGTTCAGGTCGTCCAGTGCACGCGTCGGGCCGAAGGTCTTGACCAGGCCCGACACGGATATCGCAGATGTCATGGTCGGTAAGCTACACTTCTTTCACAACTTCGTGAAGTACGTAAATTTTGCCCGATCGGCTGACGAAAGGGGATGATGCCGCCGTGACTAGGGCTACACAGCGTGACATGCAGGCGGTGAGCCAGTTCGTCGAACGCTTCGGCGGAATTCTGGCGGACACCGGCGTGCCCCGCATGCCGGCTCGCATCCTCGCGGCGCTGATGACGACGGACTCGGGACGGCTCACCGCAGCCGAGATCGCCGACCTGCTGCAGATCTCACCGGCGGCGGTGTCGGGCGCGGTGCGCTACCTGACCACGGTCCAGATCGTCAGCCGCGAGCGGGAGCCGGGATCACGCCGGGACGTCTACCGGATGCGCGACAACGTCTGGTACGAGGCGACGTTCCGCAAGGACCAGATGCTCGGCATGATCGACGAGGTGCTCGGCGAAGGCGTCGCGACGCTCGGCGCGGACACCGAGGCCGGCCTGCGGATGGACGAGACCCGCGAGTTCTTCCGGTTCTGCCACAGCGAGCTCGGCTCGATGCTGGACCGCTGGCGCACGCACCGGGACAAGTGGCTCACCGAACGCGAAGCCTGAAAACGATGAAGGGAACCTTCATCCACGTGAG
>NZ_JYJG01000302.1 GCF_000955955.1 Lentzea aerocolonigenes | reverse complement strand
ACGTGAGGTGGATGAAGGTTCCCTTCATCAAGAACGTCAGCCGGTGACCAGGGTCAGGTTGTAGGCCGAGAGGATCTCGTTGACCGGCTGGAAGTAGGTCGTGCCGCCGCTGGTGCAGTCGCCGGAGCCACCCGAGGTGACGCCCTGCGCCTGCGTGCCGCTGACCCACGAGCCACCCGAGTCACCGGGCTCCGCGCACACGTTCGTGCGCGTCAGACCGCTGACCGAGCCCTCCTGGTAGTTCACCGTCTGGCTCTTGGCCTGGACCTCGCCGCAGTGCCAGCCCGTGGTCGAACCGGAACGGCAGATCGACGCGCCGACCGCGGACTCGGTGTGCCCAGAGACGACGACGTCGGCGCCGCCGTAGTGGTTCACCTTGGCCGTGGCCGTCCAGTTCGAGTTCGCCTTGACCCAGCTGTAGTCGTTGCCGGGGAAGGACGACTTCTCGAAGGTGCCCAGAGCCGTCTTGTCCACACCGGCCACCGTGTCGCCAGGTGACCCGCAGTGCCCGGCGGAGACGAACCCGCCCTGCACCGCGAAGCCGACCGAGCAACGTCCGGCGTTGTTGATGTAGTAGGCGTCGCCACCGCGGATGTCCTTCAACACCCGTGGCGCCTCGTCGGTCTCGACGACCTTGGCGAGGGTGCCCACCTTCTCCACCAACGACTTCGCCGCGTCGGCCTGACCGCGCTTCACGGTGATCGTGACCGCGTTCGCCCGAGTGTCCACGTACCAGCCGGTGACCTCGGCAGGAGCCTTCTCCGCGTCCAGCTTGGACTTGGCCGAGTCGAGGTCGCTGGCCTTGTGGGCAACGGTGCGGGGCTCGGCGCCGAGCCTGCGCAGCCGATCCGCCTTGGCCCCGTCCGTCACGCCGACGACGAGCTTGCCGATCGACGCGTCGAACCACGCGCCACCGAACTCGTCACCCGCGAACCCCTTGGCGACGTGCTGCAGGACCGCGGCCGCGCTTTCCTGACGCAGCCGATCCGCCGCCTGCTGGGCGTTCAGTCCGAGGTCGCGCTGCATCGCGGCGAGCAGGTCGGCGGAGGGTTCAGGAGCGGCGACGGCGGCAGGGGAGACCGTCGTCGCGAGTGCACCCGCCAGCACGGCGACTGCCGCGACAGCCATGCGCTTCATAGGCATTTCTCCTCAGTTTCAGGTTGTGCAGGGCCGGTGTAACGCCGGACCGGGCAACCGCGATGAGGAGATCGGCTGTGCTGCAACACAGCCCGCACGACACCGGATAGCTGGCGTCCCCAGGCGGCGAACTGCCCGATCAGTTCGTTCCTCCGTCTGGGTGACGCTATGTTGTGTTGCCTACCGGACGGTAGGGCCGATCGAGGGGTGGACCTCTCGGCATTCGGGTTGGTATAGGGAATTCAAATGCGTTCTCTCAGCCTACTTCCGTCACGTAGAGCGACCGTCCGTATTGACACGAAATGTCAAATCTGTCAACAGTTCGCACTCGACGGCGGATCCCTCTGACCTGCGGTTTAGGTCTAGCGTGCAGGTCACCCTGTTCCCTGCACGAGGGAGAACCCTGCCATGCGAAGAGTCTTGAGTACGGGACTCACCGCCGCCGCCGCCCTGTGTTTGGCCGCCGCTGTGGTGCCCGCTGCTTCAGCTCAGGAAAACGTGGGGACGATTCTTGGCGCCGAACGCGCCGATGTCGTGAAGGACAGCTACATCGTCTCGCTGAAGGCCGACACGGCGTCGAGGGCCGCCGCGCCCGGCTTGGCGAGCAAGTACGGCGGCCAGGTCGATCAGGTCTGGCAGCACGCGCTCAACGGCTTCTCGGTGAAGATGACGGCCAAGCAGGCCGCCAGGCTCGCCGCGGACCCGAAGGTCGCCTACGTCCAGCAGGACGCCCAGGTGCACCTGCTCGACGTCCAGCAGAACCCGCCGTCATGGGGTCTGGACCGCGTCGACCAGCGGGACCTGCCGCTGAGCAGCAGCTACCAGTACGACACCACCGCGTCGAACGTGCACGCGTACATCATCGACACCGGT
>NZ_JYJG01000301.1 GCF_000955955.1 Lentzea aerocolonigenes | reverse complement strand
CTACCAGTACGACACCACCGCGTCGAACGTGCACGCGTACATCATCGACACCGGTGTGCGCACCACGCACACGACGTTCGGTGGCCGGGCGGTGTGGGGCACCAACACCTCCGGTGACGGCAACAACAGCGACTGCAACGGCCACGGCACGCACGTCGCCGGCAACATCGCGGGCTCGCAGTACGGCCTCGCGAAGGCCGCGCAGGTCGTCGCCGTCAAGGTGCTGAACTGCCAGGGCTCCGGCACGACCGCCGGTGTCGTCGGCGGCATCGACTGGGTGACGGCGAACGCGATCAAGCCCGCTGTCGCCAACATGTCGCTCGGCGGCGGCGCGGACGCCACCCTGGACGCCGCTGTGCAGCGTTCGATCGCGGCCGGCGTCACCTACGCCATCGCGTCCGGCAACTCGAACACCAACGCGTGCAGCACCTCGCCCGCACGCGTACCCGAGGCGATCACCGTCAACGCGTCGACCATCAACGACGCGCGCGCCTCGTTCTCGAACTACGGCACCTGCACGGACATCTTCGCGCCCGGTGAGAACATCACGTCGTCGTGGAACACCAACGACACGGCGACCAACACCATCTCCGGCACGTCGATGGCCACCCCGCACGTCGCGGGCGCGGCTGCCCTGTGGCTCGCCACGCACCCGAACGACAACCCGGCCGCCGTGTGGGCGGGCCTGAGCGCCGCCTCCACGCCCAACAAGATCACCAACCCCGGCACGGGCTCGCCGAACAAGCTGCTCTACACGCTCTTCGGCACGCCGCAGCCGGGCAACCCGGCCGTGACGAACCCCGGTACGCAGAACTCCACCGTCGGCCAGGCCGCATCGCTGCAGCTCGCGGCCACCGGTGGCACCCCGCCGTACAGCTGGTCCGTCACCGGTCTGCCGGCCGGTCTGTCGGCGAACTCCTCCGGCGCGATCTCCGGTACGCCGACCACGGCGGGCACCTCCACGGTGACCGCCACGGTGACCGACTCGGCGGGCAAGACCGGCACCGCGACCTTCTCCTGGGTCGTGAACGCCGTTGGTGGCGGCTGTGACGCCAAGACCAACTCCACCCCGGTCCGGATCCCGGACAACACCACGGTGACGAGCACGATCGCCATCTCGGGCTGCGCGGGCAACGCGTCGGCCACGGCGACGATCAAGGTCGACATCAACCACACCTACAAGGGCGACCTCGTGGTCGACCTGGTCGCACCGGACGGCACGGTCTACAACCTGCACAACCGCGCCGGCGGCTCGGCCGACAACATCAAGGAAACGTTCACCCGCAACCTCTCCTCCGAGGCTGCGAACGGCACCTGGACGCTGCGCGTGCGTGACGCGGCGTTCCTGGACACCGGCACGCTGAACAGCTGGACGCTCGACGTCTGATCTCTTCTCCGCTGAACGAGACCGCCCCCGACGCTTCCGCCTCGGGGGCGGTCTCCTCTACTCGGCGAACCAGTCGCGGCGCTGCTCGAACCACTCCTCGATGTCGTCCTCGTCGAAGCTGTAGCCGGTCAAGAACTCCAGCACCTCGTCCCGGTCCGGATGATCGCTCGCGCGCACGTGGTCGAGAGTGGCCCGGACTCCCGCCGCGAACACGTGCTCGGCGTCGTACATGCATCCGGCGTCGAAGTTGGCGCGCTTGATCGCGTGGTGCAGCCAGACGTCCTCCGGCTGCCGGTGCTCGGCCAGCAGGAACCCCGCGAGCGCGGCCTGCTCCCCCAGCCCCTCGGAGTTCCTGCAGCGCAACACTTCCTGCTCGACCAGGAACCGCAGCAACGACAGATCTCCTCGCGTGCGGTCGTCAGCGAGCACCTCGCCGCGTGCCGCCTCGTTCGCGTCCTCGCCGTCCGAACCGCGCTCGTACCGCAACGCTTCCGTCATCGGTCCATTGTGGCCGTGCCGCATACTCTGGCCGGTGAATCCTGGGGAGAAGCCGTGGGGCGTCGTCGTGCACAACGACGACCACACCCCGTTCGCGGTCGCCTGTCACCTGCTGCGCACGGTCTGTGGGTTCGATGTGGAGAAGGCGCGCGGTCTGACCGCGGCGATCCACCAAAGCGGGAGTGTGGCGGTAGGTAGCTACGACCGCGCGACGGCGGAGTCGATCACGCTGCGGCTGGTGCGGGCCGGGCTGCGCGCCGAGCTTCGCCAGGAGGTGTACGACACCCAGGAGGTCTTCTCCGCGGAGCGGGTGGGCGACGGCGTGCTGGTGAAGGTCCCCGAGGTGTTCGCTCGGGGCTGGGAGCCGGCGTTCGAGTCGCTGGACAGGCTCTACCGCGTCGGCTCCACAGCACGCGGCCTGCGCTGGCCGCGGCCGGTCATGACGCGACGGCCGTTGCTGCGCAAGATGTTCCCGGACACCTCCGCGTCGCGGTGGCAGTCGGCGATGTTCCGGCGCAGGCACCGCAAGGTGCTCGCCGACCGCGCGCTCGTCAACCGGGTGTGGGAACAGTGGATCAACGCCGAGTCGCGGACGCTGACGCTCGACGAGGCAGGCGAGTGGATCGTGGTGTTCGGCCAGATCCGCGCGCTCTACCTGCTGGTCCGCAAGGCCACACCGCTGCAGTTCCACACGCTCGCCTATCTGCAGGAGAAACTGGTGCAGGCCGTCGATCCGGAGGCTTTCGCGGGCCCGGACGTTCAGCCGGCAGTCGTCGAACAGCCCACTTAGAGATTCGATTGAATCGATTTCCCCCACCTTGACGAGGCTTTGCGCTTCCTTGAGAAAAGGCTAGTCGATCGGCGGATCCTCCACCCACCGATAAACGGGTGGCGCATAATCGTCGAACTGGTTCAGCAGCCGGTCGAGATCGTCGTCCACCAGGACCATCTCGCGGTATGCCTGCTTGAGGAACCCCTCGGACACCATGTGGTCGATCATCGCGAGCAGGTGGTCGTAGTACCCGTCGACGTTGAGCAGGCCGATCGGCTTGGCGTGCAGCTCGAGCTGCGCCCACGTCCAGATCTCGAAGAGCTCGTCGAGGGTGCCCGCACCGCCCGGCAGCGCGACGAACGCGTCCGACAGGTCCGCCATCAGCGCTTTCCGCTGGTGCATCGTGTCGACGACGTGCAGTTCGGTGAGCCCGTCGTGCGCGATCTCCCAGTCCGTCATGTGGCGGGGGATCACGCCGATGACCGAGCCTCCCGCCTTCAGCGCGCCGTCGGCCACGGCGCCCATCGTGCCGATCCGGCCACCGCCGTAGACGACCTCGACACCCCGCTCGGCGAGCACCCTGCCGACCTGCGCGGCCACCTCCACGTGCCGCACACGCCCAGCCGAAGAACCACAAAAGACGCCCATTCGCATGACGCCACCATATCCGCACGCAACCAGGCAGCGCGGAGAAAACAGACATCGCACGCAGAACGATTTGCTTTCTGAGCTTTTTCTGAAGGCTGCGCGCAAAACGGGCCGGACCGGCGGCGCGGAGAGAAAGTGGATGGAGGTCCACCGCAAAGGAGAAATCACCATGAATTGCGTGCACCTCGTCGTCGGTCCCACCGGCGCAGGCAAAACGGACGTCGCGACGGAGATCGCCGGCGAGCGCGACGCGCCGATCGTCGTGGCCGACCGGATCCAGTGCTACCTCGACCTGCCGGTCACCAGCGCCCGGCTGGACGGCGGGCCGCACCGCCATCATCTGGCCGCGCGGACGGTGCCCGACGGCGACTACCCGGTGCACGAGGCCGCGTACGCGCTCCTGCGCAAAGTCGAGCACCTGAGCCAGGTGCACGACCACGTGGTGGTGGAAGGCGGATCCATCTCGTTGCTGCGCAGGTTCGCCGACTGCCGCGGGCGGATGCCGTTCCGGCTCACCGCGACCGTTCTCCCGCTCGCCGACGAACGGGCGCACCTGGACCGGTTGCGCGCACGGGCCGCGCGGATGATCGCCGACGGCATGCTCGACGAGATCGCGAAGGCGTGGCAGCACCAGGAGCAGCGCGCGTTCGTCGCGTCGGTCAACGGACCTGAGACCGTGCTGGCCTGGTGCACCGAGACCGGCTTCGACCCCGAGGACCTGCCCGGCATCCACGAGGACGACAGCGCCGAGCTCGCCGAACGCATCGCGCTGGTGCACCACGAGCACAGCCTCGAGCAGCACGAGGTGTTCACCCGGCTGTTCGGCTGGAACCACGAACGACCCGGCTCCGGTGACCGAAGCCGGGTCTGATCACCGTTAGAGCTCCACGCCGAGAAGCGCGTCCACGGCCGTGCGGATCTGCGACGGACCGTGCTTGTCCGTACCGCCGTGCGACAGCGCCTCATCGGCCCAGGCGTCGATGGCCGCCAACGCCTTCGGGGTGTCCAGGTCGTTGCCCAGGTGGTCGCGCAGCCGCGTCACGGTGTCCACAGCGGACGGACCGGAGTCCAGGGAGGCGGCCCGGCGCCACTTCGCCAGCCGCTCCAGAGCCTCGTCCAGCAGCGACTGCGTCCAGGCGCGGTCGGCGCGGTAGTGGCCCGCGAGGAGTGCCAGGCGGATGGCGTTCGCGTCGACCTTCTCCGCGCGCAGCTTGGAGACGAAGACCAGGTTGCCGCGCGACTTCGACATCTTCTCGCCGTCGAGGCCGATCATGCCCGCGTGCACGTAGTGCCGTGCGAACGGATGCTGGCCGGTCTGGGCCTCGGCGTGGGCGGCCGAGTACTCGTGGTGCGGGTAGATCAGGTCGGAGCCGCCGCCCTGGACGTCGAAACCGATGCCGAGGCGGTTGTGGGCGATGGCGCTGCACTCGATGTGCCAGCCCGGGCGGCCCTCACCCAGTTCCGACGGCCACGAGGGCTCGCCTTCCCGCTTCACCCGCCACAACAGCGCGTCCAGCGGGTGGCGCTTGCCGGTGCGGTCCGGGTCTCCGCCGCGTTCGGCGAAGAGTTTGAGCATCGTCTCCTCGGAGTAGTTCGACTCGTAGCCGAACCGGCCCGTTGCGTTGTAGTCGAAGTAGATGTCCGGGTACTCGGCGTCGTCCACCCGGTAGGCGTGCCCGTCCGCGACCAGCTTGGCCACGACCTCGACGATCTCCGGGATCGCCTCGACGATGCCCACGTAGTCCTGCGGCGGCAGGACGCGCAGGGCCTCCATGTCCTCGCGGAACAGGGCGGTCTCGCGCATGGCGAGCACGACCCAGTCGTCCTTGTCGCGGATCGCCCGCTCGAGCAGCGGGTCGTCGACATCGGTGACGTTCTGGACGTAGTGCACGTTGTGGCCGTTGTCGAGCCAGACGCGGTGCACGAGGTCGAACGCGAGGTAGGTGGCGGCGTGGCCGAGGTGCGTCGCGTCGTACGGCGTGATGCCGCAGACGTACAACCTGGCGGTGTCTCCTGGAGCCGTGGGGCGAACCTCGCCCGTAGCCGTGTCGAACAGCCGCAGCGGGCGGGGGTCCCCCGGAACCCGCGGCACAGGAATGGATGACCAGGTCTGCATGCATCCGACACTAACGCGTGCCGCCGGACGGAGTGCACTTTCCGGGTGTTGGGACGACCACCCCGAACGGACCAGGACAGAAAGATCGGACATTCGTTGACGACGTTGTCATCGCGTCCCTAGCGTCCAAGGGCATGCTTCGTGTCGTCGTGGCCACGTTGATCGCCCTGTCGATCTCCCCTGCCGTTGCCCAAGCCGACCCGCCGAACGCCTTGGCGTACCTGGAAAACCCCCGCATGACGGGCGAGAACCAGGAACCACCACACCCGGATCTGAAGCCCGAGAAGCGTCTCAGCCTCAACGGCGACTGGCGCATCCGGATGTTCGACAAGCCCGAGGACGTCAGAGAGACCACTGAGGGTTGGCGCACCGTCCAGGTGCCGCACACGTGGCAGACCGACTTCCTCGACCACCCGGTGTTCCGCAACATCCCCACCGAGATGTACCCGGACGCCCCGCCGGCGATCCCGCGCGACGTCAACCCGACCGGCGTCTACGAGAAGCAGTTCGACCTGCCCGCGGACTGGGACCGCACGCTACTTCGGTTCGAGGGCGTGACCAGCGGTTATCTGGTGTGGGTCAACGGCACGTACGTCGGCTACGACCAAGGCGGCTACACGCCTGCCGAGTTCGACATCACCAGCAAGCTCAAGGCCGGCCGCAACACCCTGCGGGTCCAGGTCCACCGCTGGGGCTCCGGCTCCCACCTGGAGGACTACGACCAGTGGCGGTTCTCGGGCATCTTCCGCGAGGTCTGGCTCTACTCGACGCCCAGGACCTACCTCGCCGACGTGACCATCAAGACCGACCTCGACGCCCAGTACCGCGACGCCACGATCAGCCCGGACGTCAAGATCGGCGGACCGGCAGAAGGCCACACCGTCCGAACCAGGCTGTTCGATCCGCGAGGCCGTGAAGTCGCCATCAGGGACGGCAAGGTGAGCGACCCGCTGAAGTGGACCGACGAGACCCCGAACGTCTACGAGCTCCGGATCGAGCTGGTCGAGGACGGGAAGGTCGTCCAGACCGGCAAACAGCCCGTCGGGTTCCGCAAGATCGAGATCGCGGACAAGCAGCTCAAGATCAACGGCAAGCGCGTGCTGTTCCGCGGCACCAACCGAGCCGAGACGTCCACTCACGGCGGCCGCCACGTCACTCGCGCTGACCAGGAAAAAGACGTTGAGCTGATGAAGCGGTTCAACATCAACGCGGTCCGCACCTCGCACTACCCGAGCGACCCGTACTTCTACGAGCTCGCCGACCGCAACGGCCTCATGATCGCCGACGAGGTGGACATCGAGACCCACCACCACGACGGCTGCCCGAACAACTGCCTGGCCGAGCGTCCGGAGTGGCAGGACGCGTTCCACGACCGGTTCGTCGCGTTGATGCAGCGCGACAAGAACCACCCCAGCGTGATCATGTGGGACACCGGCAACGAGGCGGGCCTCGGCAAGGCGCACTACGCGATGGCCGAGTACGCCCGCAAGAACGACACCCGCCCGCTCTACCACCAGCCGAACTCCCCCGACGGTGACGCGCCGTACGCGGACGTCTGGGGCCCGCGCTACCCGTCGCCCTCGAGCCTCGAAGCCAAGGCCAAGACGACCACCAAGCCGATCATCATGGGCGAGTACGCGCACGCGATGGGCAACAGTCTCGGCAACTTCAAGGAGTTCTGGGACGTCGTGCGCGCCTACCCGCAGGTGCAGGGCGGCTTCATCTGGGACTGGGCCGAGCAGAACATCGCCCTGCCTCTCTACACCACACCCGATGACGCCGGCGGGATCCTGACCTGGCTGTCCGGCAAACCGTCCCAGGTGGACGGACCGCACGGCAAAGCGTTGCAGCTCAGCGGACTCGACGACTTCGTGGAGGTCTACCGCGACCGCAAGCTCGACGAGGTCTCGAACGGCCTCACCCTCGACGCCCAGGTCAAGCCCGCCTCCTGGACCGGCGACTTCACGGTCATCTCGAAGGGCGACCACCAGTACGCGTTGAAGATGGCCAACGCGACCACGTTGCAGTTTTTCATCTACAGCGGCACCTGGCGCTCGGTCGAGGCTCAGGTCCCCGCCGACTTCTACAACAACTGGCACCGCGTCACCGGCACGTTCGACGGTTCTCGGTTGCGGTTGCTCATCGACGGCCACGAGGTGGCGACGACGCCGTTCACCGGCACTATCGACCGGTCGCACTGGCCGGTGAACATCGGCCGCAACGCCGAGACCATGCAGGAGAACGCCACGACCCGCATGGCGCACGGCACGATCGACCAGGTCCGCGTCTACCACCGCGCGCTGACCGACGCCGAACTGGCAGCCGACCCGAAGAAGACCGCCGTACTGGCGCTCGACTTCGAGACGCTGGAGGACAAGGGCCGCAAGGAGTCCTACGGTTCCGGAACCGGTGGCGTCGACGGCGTGGTGTGGTCGGATCGCAGGCCACAGCCCGAGACGGCCGAGCTGATGGCGGTCCACTCCCCCATCCGCTTCTCCTTCCAGGACAACAAGCTCACGATCGTCAGCGAACGCCAGTTCACCGGCACCGACGACCTCGAACTGCGCTGGCAGGTCCAGGACAACGGCCGCACGATCGCCCAGCACCGCGGCACACTCCAGCCGGGCACGATCACGTTGCCGGACTTCAAGGCTCGCACCGAACGCTGGCTGACCGTCCGCGCCACCGACCGCCGGGGCAACGACGTCGGCATCGCCCAGTTCCCGCTGGGCGGCACGCAGATCGCCGGTCTGCACGCTCCAGGCACGCCGGGCGAGCTGACCACGGTTGAGAACGACGCCGAGATCGTCGTGTCCGGCAAGGACTTCCGGTACGTCGTCGGCAAGAAGTCGGGCACGCTCACGTCGATGCGCGTGCGCGGCACCGAACTGCTGAAGACCGGACCTGAGCTGGACGCGTGGCGCGCACCGCTGTCCAACGAGTTCATGAGCGAGGACAACTCCTGGTACCGCAACGGCCTGGACCGGCTCCGGACCACGCCGTCGAGCGTCACGGTCACCTCGGACGGCCCGGACGCGGTCATCACGGCTCGATCCACCGCTCAGGCCGTCGCGAACGCGTCGTTCGGGCAGACCTTCACCTACCGCATCACCGGTGACGGCGAGATCCAGATCGGCCACCGGGTCGCGGCTCGCGGCAAGATGCGCGACCTGTCCTACCTGCCCGGCATCGGTTTCACCCTGAAGGTGCCGCAGGACTTCGGCAAGTTCTCCTGGTACGGCCGCGGTCCTGGCGAGAACTACGACGACCGCAAGTCCGGCAACCCGGTCGGCGTCTACCAGTCCACTGTGGACCGGGAGTTCAACGACTACTACAAGCCGCAGGACTTCGGCAACCACGCGGACACGCGCTGGGCGACCCTGTCCAACGGCCGCGCGGGCCTGCTCGTCGCGGGCGATCTCGACGTCCGGGTCTCGCAGTACGACGACCTCGACCGGGCCGCCTATCCGTTCGCGCTCAAGAAGAACGACGGCTGGACCACCCTGCACGCCGCCCACCGCGTCACGGGCGTGAGCGAGACGTTCCACGAGCCGTTGCCGCAGTACCAGGTGGAGGCGGGCAACGAGTACGCCTACTCCGTGCTGCTGCGCCCGCTGACGCCGGCCGAGGCCGCGACGGGCAAGCTCGGCCGGCAGGTCACCTGTGCACCGTCGGTCGAGCTGAAAGCCGCCGACACCGCACTGGAACCGGGCGAGCAGGTCGAGGCCGAACTGGTGGTGACCGAGCCCTGTCCGGGGAAGACCACGGCCAGGCTCACCGCCCCGGACGACTGGTCCGTCTCCCCCACCACCGTCGACCTCACCGGCGGCTCCGCGAAAGTCACCATCAAGCGCGACGGCGGCGAGACCGGCAGCCGCCCTGTCTTCGCCGAGGTCTCGTCCGGCACGGCCACCACCACCCTGACCAAGGACTTCACCGCCACTCCGCCCGCGCCGACCGGCGAAACGGCGGTGTCCACCTTGCCGTTCCTCAGCGAGCGCAACGGCTGGGGCCCGATCGAACGAGACCTCAGCAACGGTGAGAACGCAGGCGGTGACGGCGTCCCGATGAGCATCCGGGGCACCCCGTTCGCCCAGGGCGTCGGTGCGCACGCCGATTCCGAGTTCGAGGTCTACACCGGCGGCCACTGTTCGGCACTGACCGCCACGATCGGTGTCGACGACGAGACGGGCGGCAGCGGCAGCGTCCGGTTCGAGGTCCTGAAGGACGGCGTCCCCGGCTACCAAAGCCCTGTGCTGACAGGACAGAGCGCAGCGCTACCCGTCACCGTCGACACGAGCGGAGCAACGGTCCTGACGTTCCGGATCACAGACGGCGGCGACGGCAACGCCCACGACCACGCCGACTGGGCGATCCCGGTCCTCAGCTGCCGATAATTGTCGGACCCGAGGGGTACCGTTGGAGATCAAGGGCATTCGCCGGTGAAGGGCGGGGTCTCATGATCGTGGAAATCCTCGGGGGACTGATCGCGCTCGGCGGCTTGGGCATCGCCATGAGCGCCAGAGTGATCAAGCAGTTCGAACAGGGCCTGGTGTTCCGGTTCGGCAAGCTCCAGCAGGGCGTGCGCGGGCCAGGGCTGACGATGCTGATCCCCGGAGTCGACCAGCTCCGGAAGGTCAACCTGCAGATCGTCACCCTGCCCGTGCCCGCGCAGGACGGCATCACGCGCGACAACGTCACCGTGCGCGTCGACGCCGTCGTGTACTTCAAGGTGCAGGACCCGGCGAAGGCCGTCATCAACGTGGAGGACTACCGCTTCGCCATGCTGCAGGTGGCCCAGACGTCCCTGCGTTCCATCATCGGCAAGAGCGAACTGGACGACCTGCTGTCCAACCGCGAGCACCTCAACCAGGGCCTGGAACTGATGATCGACACCCCAGCCCTGGAGTGGGGCATAGACATCGACCGGGTCGAGATCAAGGACGTGGCGCTGCCGGAGAGCATGAAGCGCTCGATGTCCCGGCAGGCGGAGGCCGAACGCGAACGCCGCGCGCGCATCATCACGGCGGACGGCGAGCTGCAGGCGTCCAAGAAGCTCTCCGAGGCCGCCGGAACGATGGAGCAGACGCCGGCCGCTCTCCAGTTGCGGCTGCTGCAGACCATCGTGGAGGTGGCGGCGGAGAAGAACTCGACGCTCGTCCTTCCCTTCCCGGTGGAGCTGCTGCGGTTCCTCGAGAAGAACACGCTCACGGACAGGCCGGCTGCCCAGCCCGCGGACCAGCCCGCCGTATCGCCGGCCGACAGTCCCGCGGGAGAGCTGCCGCAGGGTGCTCCGACGCCGCGCGAGCCGGCGGAACAGCGGCAACCGACCGAGCGCGATTCGTCCGTGTGAGTTAACCGGCGTAACGCCCCCTGTCCAGGAACGACGTCCGGACAGGGGGTAGTGACACATGCAGGAAAGGGTCAGAGGCAGGTTCGTCGGCATCGGCATCAGCCAGTACGAGCTGGTGCAGCCGCTGCAGCACGCCGTCAGCGACGTGCGGGAGCTGCGCGCCCTCCTCAAGGGCTACGAGGGCGAGCCCCTGGCCGACCCGACCGAGGCCGAGATCCGCGACCACATGAAGACGCTCCGCAGAAACCCTCAGGACGGCGGCGCGCTGGTGGCGTTGTGGAGCGGCCACGCGATCCCGGTCGCGCGCAATCTCAGGCTGCTGGCCAGGGACAACGACGAATCCGGTGACGGCATCACGCTGCACGACTTCGCGCTGTGGTGTGCCGCGTCGGGCGCGCACCAGGTGCTCATCATCATCGACGCCTGCTACTCGGGAACTCAGCTCGACGAGGCCATCCGCACGATCGCCGACATCCAGGAGGAGCTGCTGGCGGGCCAGGTCCACTGGGCAGGCGTGCTGGTGTCGTGCTCAAGCGTGGAAACGGCCAGAGACGGCCTGTTCGGCGGCCAACTGCGAAGGCTCCTACGTGCCGGCCCCACGGCTGACGAGGACGCACGACGCTGGAGCGACCGCACAGCTCTCGTGGACGGCGGCGCAGTCGGCACAGCACTCCTCAACGCGTGGGACAGCGACGTGCAGAGGCCGCGCTTCATGCAGTACGGCTCCGCACAGCCGATGCTCCCGAACCCGCTCTACGCCGCGAACACGGTCGCAAAGCACCTGCTACTCGCGGCGAGAGGCGGCGACTCGACCGACAACCGGTCGTGGTTCACCGGTCGCACCGTCCAGGTCGACAAGGTCGTGAGCTGGGTGAAGTGCGGGATCCCTGGCCTGCGCGTGGTCACCGGGTCGCCGGGTACGGGCAAGTCCGCGGTGGTCGGCCGGGTCGTGAGCCTCTCCAACGACGCCGAACGCGACCTGCTGCTCACCACCGGCCCGTCGTTCCGGCACGCCGACCCCGGCCCGGACTCGGTCGACGCGGCAGTGCACGCCCGCGCGATGGACGCCGACCGCGTCGCCGACCTGCTCAGCCGCCAGCTGGTCGGCAAAGGCCTCATTCCCGAACCCGAGGGGCCACGGCGAGGAGCCGCGGAACTCGTCGGCGTCGTCAGCACCCTCGCGGAACCGCCCGTGCTCGTGGTCGACGGCCTGGACGAGGCGCGCGGCGAGTCGTTCTCGATCGCCACCTCGCTGCTGACCAAGCTCGCGAACTACGCCGTGGTGATCGTCTCGACGCGGCAGGCCCACCGGGTCGCGGGTGGCGCGCCGCTGCTGACCGAGCTGTCGCCGGTCGAGACCCTCAACCTCGACGAGGCCGACAACGAGACCGACGTCCGCGAGTACGTGCTGGCACGGCTCGGCCCCAAAGCCCCGCAGTCCACTGTGGACGAGCTGGCGAAGCTGCCGTTCCTGACCGCGTGGATGATCACCGACCAAGTGCTCGCGGACGGCGGAGCGGACCTGAAGCTCTCGCTGGACGCCGCGTTCGACCGTGAGCTCGCGAAGGTGCCGGAAGCCCGTGCGCTGCTGACGGCGCTGACGTGGAGCTACGGCGCGGGATTCCCCGAGGAGGAGTGGCGCGCGGTCGCGGAGGCGTTGTCCGGCCAGCAGTTCAGCCGTGACGACATCACCGCCGTACTCACCGAACTCGGCCGCCACATCGTGCAGGACGGCGAGGAAGGCACCGCGGTCTTCAAGCTGACGCACCAGACGTTCGCCGACCACCTGCGGCCGCAGTTCGCGCCGAGCAAGGAGGCCGTGTTCGCGCCGGGTGCGGAGAAGGTGGCGTGCGCGCTCATCAGCCTGTACCGGCAACGCCTGGAAGCGGGTGTGCCGCCGGACGCGCCGGGTTACCTGTGGAAGTACGCGTGGCGGCACTGCGGACACGCGGGCGCGCAGGCCCTGAAGGGGTTGCGCGAGCTGGCTCAGCTGAACGCGATGCTGATCCCGGACATCGCCCTCGCCGCGACCACCGCGGCCAACGAGCTGACGCACTGGGGTCGCGGCGACGAGGCCTTCGACCCGCTGGAGGAGGCCGCCGCCAACTTCCGCACGCTGGTGCCGACGATCCGGATGTACTTGGCGGACTTGGCTTACGTGCTCAACAAGCTCGGTAGGCGGTACCGCGAGGCAGGACGGCTGCAGCAGGCCGTGGGGCCTGCGGAAGAGGCAGTCGTGCGGTACCGGGAGCTGGTCGCTTCGACACCGACGACGGCGGAAACGCTTACGCACAAACGGCTTGCGCAACGCATCGCCAAGACGACGACGCACGGCGGCGACAACCCGACCTACGCGGCACACCTCAGCGGCGCGTTGGTGGACCTGAGCGAGGTCTACGCGATGCTCGGCCGTAAGCATGAGGCGTTGTCCACGGCGCGTGACGCTGTGGCGGCCGTAGATCCCAGTGCGACCCGCGGCCGCCGCACCGACGCCGCCTCCACGCCTCGCGACACCTCTGCCTCCTCCGACTCCGATGCCCCGCTCGCTCGCGCTGTCTGCTCCCTGGCCGCCCGCTGCAGCGAAACCGGCCGGCGTTACGAAGCCATGCAACGCTCCAAGCAGGCCGTGGAGCTCTACTACTCCCTCGCGCAGACGAACCCGGTCTTCCTCGCCGACCTCGTGAGCGCACTCGTCGAACTGGCCCGCGACTATCTCGCGCTGGGCAGGCTGTCCGAGGCCGACCGCATCACCCAGCAGGCGTCCGAGATCAGCGGCACGCTCGGCCGCCACGCCGCGTTCCGGCCGCAGCTCGCCGACGCCGCGCTGAGCCTGAGCGTCGCGTACAGCATGATCAACAAGAAGGGCGAGGCCCTCACCGCCGCACACCAGGCCGCGAACCTGGCGGAGGGATCGAGGATTCACGCCCAGGCCCTGCACAACCTGATGCGCCGCCAGCGCGACGCCGCCAAGCCTCGCGAAGCCCTGGAGACCGGGCTGCGCACGGTGGACGTGTGCCTGGAGAACACCGACCGGCTCTCCACCCTCGCAGGGGCGTTGTTCACGCTCGACACCATCTGCGCGGGCCTCGAACGGCCCCAGACCGTCGACGAGACCTGGGACCGCGTCACCGCGCGGTTCACCGGCCCGCACCTCGCCACGCTGCTGATGCTGCGGGCGGCGGCGACCAGAGCGGGCGATCCGGCGGCGGCGAAGTGGCTGTGCCAGGCCCTGACGCACGTCGGCCAATCCCGCCAGGCGACCCACGACGTGCACGACATCGCCCGCCGCCACTACGACAGCGGTCCGTGGCCGTGGGACACCTCGCCGGACTGGCTGACCGTCGACCGCACACTGCTCGCCACCGCCCGCAAGTGGGTGTTCGCGCGCTCGTACGCCGAGGAACGCGCCGTGCTCATCGACCACCCGGAGCTGCTGTCGACCGACGCGGACGTGGCCGTCACCGAGGCGCTGTACGGGACGAGCCTGATCGAGGCGCAGGTCATCCAGTCGCGCCGCACGACCGCGCAGCAGCAGGGCGTTCAGCACGCGTACCGGCCGTGGCTGCTGGCGAGCCTCGCGGACGAGTTCGTCGACGCCACCCCGGCGCGCCGCCGCGAACTGCTCGCGACGCGCCGGGAAGAGTTGCTGGACAAGGAAGTCCTGAAGAACGTCCGCGACAACCGGCCGGTGCACGCGTTGCTGCTGCTGGCCGACGAGGACTCGGACGTGCTCGACCTGGTGCTCGACGCGCTGGAAACCCCGGAGCGCACAACGGAGATCCTGCGCGGGCTCGCCGCGGGTGCGACACCGCAGGCGCTCACCCAGGCCGTGACGGCGTTGGAGCCCTACGCCTTGGCCGCGCTGTACAAGGTCGTCGCACGGGCCCGAGCCGGTGACGCACGACTGGCGCTCCCGGCGAAGGACCAGCGCCTGGCGTGGATCCACGAGCTGACGTTCCTGGTGCCCACCAACCTCAAGCTGCTCACCCTCATCCGCAAGCTCGCCGAGGAGTCCTGATGAGCGATCTGGTCGTCGTCCTGCCCGGCATTCTCGGCAGCACCCTCAAGGACGAGGACGGCATGGTCTGGGAGGTGTCGCCCAAGGCCGCGCTGAAAGCGGTTCTGACGCTAGGCCGCAGCCTGCACCGGCTCAAGCTGCCCGCGGGCATCGGCGACGAGCACCCCCAGGACGGCATCGAACCCGTCGCGTTGATGAGCGACCTGCACGTCATCCCCGGCATCTGGACGCCGTTGAAGGGCTACGACCGGGTGTCGAAGCGGTTGAACTCACTCGGCTACACCGTCGAAAAGGGCAACCTGCTGCTCTTCGCCTACGACTGGCGGCTGTCGAACCGCTTCAACGGCGCGCTGCTGGCTCGCCGGGTCGACGAGGCGCTGGACAGGCTCGGCCCGGACGCCAAGGTCAGCTTCGTGTGCCACTCGATGGGCGGGCTGGTCGCGCGGTGGTGCATCGAGCAGTGCGGGATGGCCGAGCGCACGGACAAGCTGATCACGATGGGCACGCCGTACCGAGGGGCTGCGTCGGCGTTGGAACAGCTGGTCAACGGCGTGCGCAAGGGCCTCGGACCGCTCGCGATCGACCTGACGGAGTTCGCTCGATCGATGCCCTCGCTGCACCAGCTGCTGCCCGAGTACGCGTGCATTGAGAGTGCATCTGGCCTGGTCAAGACGACCGAGACGACGTTGCCCGAGCTCGACACGAAGATGGTCGCGGACGCGATGGCGTTCCACGGCGCCTTGACCGACTCGTTCGCCGACCGGACGTACGCGATCCTCGGCGGCAAGCAGCCGACGGCCACCACCGCGCGCATCGCGGACGGCAAGGTGGCCTGCTACCGCGGCTACGAGGGCGAGGAGCTGTACGGCGACGCGACCGTGCCGATGGTCGGAGCCGCGCGCAAGGGGCTGACGTTGTCGTCGAACACCCTGCACCGGGTCGTCGAGCAGCACACGTCGTTGCAGGACAACTCGACCGTGCTGGACATGGTGGAGTCGTTCCTGACGGCCAAATCGATCGTCCCGCGCAACGTGACGGCCACAGAACCGCAGGTCATCGTGCCCGACCTGGTTCTGACGAGCGAGGACCTGGAGGTCACCGTCGAGCTGAAGGACACGACCGCGCGGGCGTTGAAGGTCGCGCTGCTCGACGAGAACGGCAAACAGGTCGAATCGCGCAGTCCGGCGATCTCCGAGAGTATGGCGATCAAATTCGGCGGATTGCTCCCGGGCGCCTACTACGTGCAGGTCAGCGGCATCTCGGTGGGTGCTCCGGTCGTCCCGGTGACGTCGGCTGTCCTGGTCATGGATTGCCCCGAGGTCTGACCGGGAGGACGATATTGCCCTGTCGCGAGGAGGCGAGATGACCACGATCAAGCCGACGCCGGTCGTGCCACATCCCGGGGCTGCGCGCACCCGGCCGAAGGGCTCGTACTTCCTCTCGCTCTTCAAGACGACAGATCCCAAGCAGATCGGGATCATGTACCTGACCACGTCGTTCGCGTTCTTCATGATCGGCGGCGTGATGGCGCTGCTGATGCGCGCCGAACTGGGGCGGCCGGGTCTGCAGTTCCTGTCGAACGAGCAGTACAACCAGCTGTTCACCATGCACGGCACGATCATGCTGCTGCTGTACGCGACGCCGATCCTGTTCGGGTTCGCGAACTACATCCTGCCGCTGCAGATCGGCTCGCCGGACGTCGCGTTCCCGCGCCTGAACGCCTTCTCGTACTGGCTGTACCTGTTCGGCGGCATCACCGTGGTCGCCGGGTTCGTGACACCGGGCGGCGCGGCGGACTTCGGCTGGTTCGCCTACACGCCGCTGTCGAGCGCGATGCACTCGCCCGGCGTCGGCGCCGACCTGTGGATCATGGGCCTGGCGGTGTCCGGTCTGGGCACGATCCTCGGTGCGGTCAACATGACGACGACCGTGATCACGCTGCGCGCGCCC
>NZ_JYJG01000300.1 GCF_000955955.1 Lentzea aerocolonigenes | reverse complement strand
ACGCACGCCCAGGTCAGCGCGACCTAACGAAGTACTACTAGAACGGTGAGACGGTCACCGCGAGCGCGCCGGGCCCGACGTTCGCCCCGATGGCCGCGCTGACCTGCGTGAGGACGATGTCGCGGGCGTGCGGGATCCGCTTCTGCAGCATCTGCAGCAGCTCGTGGCCTTCTTTCTCGGCCGCGAAGTGCTCGACTGCGAGGTCCACGTTGCGTCCGTAGGCGAGCGCCACCGCCTTGTCGGCGAGCTTGCCGAGCGCGCGTTCGCGGCCGACGACCTTGTCGAACGGTTCCACCTCGCCGTTCACGACGGTGAGCAGCGGCTTGACCGATAGCGCGTCGCCGAAGAGCTTCGCGGCGGCGCTGACCCGGCCCGCCTGGCGCAGGTAGTGCAGCGTGTTGACGTAGATGAGCACGTGGGCGTTGCGGCCACGTTCCTCCGCGACGCTGCGCGCGTTCTGGACGTTGCCCCCGGACTGCACGATCCGCGCGGCCGCGAGCGCCGCGAATCCGAGCGTCATGCCGGACGAGTGCGAGTCCACGATGAACACCGGCACGCGCGACTTGGCCGCGGCCGCCTTCGCCGCGTCCGTCGCGGGGGAGAGCTTCGGCGTCACGTGCACCGACACGATCGTCTCGGCGCCCTTGGCCCACGCGTCCTGGTAGGCCCAGAAGAACGCGTCCGGCGCGGGTGGCTGGGTCGTGATCGGGATCTGGGCGTCCATCGCCTGGAGCAGCCTGTCCGTCGGCACGTAGGCCTCGTCGATCAGTTCCGACCCGATCTTCAGCTGCATCGGGACCGTGATGATGTTGAAACGCTCGGCCAGCCGGGCCGGAAGTGACGCGGTCGAGTCGGTGACGACGGCTACTCGTGAGGGCACGAACGAGAAGGTTAACGAAGGGTGATCGGAGTAGCCACCAACGATCGATGTCAATTCGTGTGATCTACGCCTGGGTGGTTGCTTTCCGTACACGGCGAACGCATGGAGTGAACCCCTCGGAAAGGCGTCCTACTTGACACAATCGGGTGACTGACCGTTGTTTGGAGTTGATCTACAACAGTCTCGTTTGTGCAGGAAAAGACGGATATTCCACGTGTTACATGTGCCTGTTGTGTCCACTGTCGACGCTGGTTGGCGGTACCGGCCGTGGGTAAGCTCGCACAATCTTCGGCCTGGTTGAGTGAGTAGGTGACCATGGGTGCAAAAGAGCCGGAACTAGTTCCGCTGCACGCCGCTTTCGACGTTGTCTACCGAGGTTTTCATCGCCGTCAGGTCATCGAGCACATGGAGAATCTCGAGGAGCAGCTGCGCTTCACGAGCCTCGACCGCGCGGAAGCTCTGGCCCAGGCCGCCGATTTGCGTCAACACCTGGAAATGACGCGCCGGGAACTGGAGGAGGCGCGCGCCCGCATCGAGCGCCTCGAATCCAACTCGGGCACGCACGCGGGCGCCACCGAACGGATGCACCGCATGCTCCGCCTCGCCGAGGACGAGTCAGCGGAGATGCGCCTGCAGGCCGAACGCGAGTGCGCGGACCTCCGCACCCGCACCGACGTCGAGCTCGCCGCGTTGCGCGCGGAAGCCGAACGCGAGGCGATGGTCATGCGGTCCGAGGCCGAGTCCGAGCTCTACGCCGTCCGCCAGGACTGCGCCACCCGCGCCGCGGCGATGGAGCGGCGCGAACTGGAGATGGAACGCCGCTGCTCCGACCTCGAGGCCCAGCACCGCCAGCGCGCCGACGAGGTCGAGCGCGAGTGCGCGGAGGCGATGGCCCAGGCGCAGACCGACGCCGACCGCCTGCTGCGCGAGACGGCGTTGCAGTGCAACTCTCTTGAGGCCGACTCCGAGCGCAAGCGCGAGAAGGCGCAGCAGTTCTTCGAGCTCACCACGACCCGGCGCCGCAACGAGGCCGCGCAACACCTGCAGGAGCAGGAGGCACTCGCCAAGGCGCGCGCCGAGTTCGTGGTGAAGGTGGCGTGCCGCGAGGCCCAGCGCCGGCTGGCCGAGGTCGCGGAACAGACCGACGAGCTGCGCGAGCTCAGGCGCGTCGTCCACGCGCAGCTCGCCGCCGCCCGCTCGGCTCTTTCCTCCGCGGCGGAACGGGTCGCGCCGACGTTGATCCCGGAGCAGGTGGCCGCTTCATGAGGGGCTGGGTGCCGCTGCTGGTGGGTGCGCTGATGGTGCCCGCCTCGGTGACGGCATTCGGTTTCACGGTCTACGGCGAGGAACTGGAGACGGCGCTGTCGTCGTCGCCCGCCGTGCCAGAGGTCCGGCAGGGCCCGGTGCCGGTGTCGGACTTCGTGTCGCCGCTGCGGATGGAGCCCGCGGCGCCGATCTTGGTGCCCGCTGTGGTGGCGCAGCAGAACGTGCGCGAGCTGTTCTCGTCGCACGCGGTCAAGGGGATCACGTTCGCGCCGGGCACCTCCTCGCTGGTGGGCCGTGGCGAGGACGTGCGGCGGGGATTGGCGAGCGTGCTGCGCAACGTCGCCGGGGGCTCGGTGACGCTGGTGTCGCACGCGTGGAACGGCGAGACGGAGTCGCACCGCTGCGACGTGCTCGCCATGCAGAGGGCCGGCCTGGTGCGTGACTACCTGGCCGCGCAGGGGGTGGACAGCGTCATCACCACAAGGGTGATCGTGGACCCCGTCTGGGGCCCGCCCTCGGACGGCGGACCCCAGGTCGACGTCCTAGTCGTATAGGTAGGAGCCTTCGCATGGCAGGGGCCGTCGGGATCGTCTTCGGGTTGTGCGTGCTGTCCTTCACGTTAGGGGCAGCCCTGATGTACGTGCTGGTGCGGCGCCGCGAGGACGCCGGCGCCCGGTCGCCGTCCGCTTTGGACGAACCGGCTGAGCGGACCTGGGTGGAGAAGCCCCCGGTCGTCGAGGCGATCGACGACGAGTACGACTCGCGCCCGATCCACCGCAACCCGGTGGTCGGCCTGCCCCAGCTGGAACCGGCACTCGCCGCGTTCGCCGAGCCGGTGGCAGACGACGAGCCCGAAACTGTCGGTGCCGCCGGATACGATCGGGATGGGGACCTCGAGCCCCCCTCGGGGGACGACGAAGCCCCCGAATCAACCGTAGCGGCCGACACCGACAGTCCTGAGGTCGTCGAGGAGTCGCTCGCCCATCCCGACCCGGTCGCGGATCTCGAGCCGCTCGCGGATCTTGACCCGCTCGCCGATTCCGACCGGGTCGCGGATCCCGACCTGGTCGCGGACGCCGGGCCTCTCGCCGATCCCGAGGCCGAGCCGGAGCCCGAACCGGTTGCCGAGACCGCGCCGGAAGTCGTTGTGGACACGGCACTTCCGCCACCTGCCGCGCCCCAGCCGGTCGAGCACACCACGTGGGTGGAGCGGGAGGACTTCCGGCAGCGGTACCTGCGGACGTTCGAAGAGGTGCGCCGCAAGGCAGGCAGCAACTAGGGAACGCCGGGCACAGGCTCGAAACCCCCTCGGGGGACCGCGAAGCCCCCCGAACCAACCCTGGCGGCCGACACCGAGCACGAGCCGGAAGTCGTTGTGGAAACGGCACTTCCGCCACCCACCACCCCTCGACCCACCGAGCACACCAACGGGCGCAGGTCGGAAAGTCGTCGGTTCCTGTCCGAAACTCGCCGGTTTTTGTCGGTGTCGGCTGATATCACTCAAGGCATGACTTCCAGCGCTGCCCGCACCCAGCTCTTCCACGCCCTCCACCAGCCCGGTCCGCTCGCCCTCCCGAACGCCTGGGACGTCGCCTCCGCCCTCGTCGTCGAGGCCGCGGGTGCCAAGGCCGTCGCCACCACGAGTGCCGGTGTGGCGTGGAGCCTCGGTGCGGCGGACGGCGACCGGCTCGCCCGTGACCGCGCGGTCGACCTCGTCGCGAGGATCGTGAAGGCCGTTGAGATCCCGGTGAGCGCCGACATCGAGACGGGCTTCGGCGACACCGCTGACGACGTTGCGGAGACGGTCCGGGAAATCGTGCACGCCGGTGCGTCCGGGGTGAACATCGAGGACGGGCTCGGCGCGGGCGTGCGTGACATCGCGGAGCAGAAGGAGCGCTACGCGGCGGCGCGGGAGGCCGGAAAGGATCTGTACATCAACGCGCGGATCGACACGTTCCTGCGGCAGGTCGGCGACCCGGCGGACCGGATCGAGCGCACCTTGGAGCGCGCGGCGGCGTTCCTCGAGGCCGGGGCGAGCGGCATCTTCGTGCCGGGTGTGACCGACCTGGAGACCGTCACCGAGCTGGCCAAGGGCATCGCCGCGCCGCTCAACCTGCTGGTGGGGCCCGGCGCGCCCGCCGTCGACGAGTTGGCGAAGGCGGGCGTCGCGCGGGTGAGCCTCGGGTCTGCGGTCGCCGAGGCGGCCTATGCCCTTGCCAAGCGAGCGGCGGAGGAGCTGCTCACCCTGGGCACCTACAGCAGTGTCGAAGGGGGCATCGAGTACGGCGAGCTCAACGCCCTCTTCAAGTAGCTAGTGCTTCTTGCCGCGGAACTTGCGGAGCAGCTGTTCGGCCTGCGCGCGCCGGCGGGGGTCCTGGGCGGCCTGCCGTGCCTTGGCCTGTAGCCGCTGACCCTGCGGGCTGCGCAGGAACCTGGTGATCTTGTCCATGAACGAAGCCATCTGAGGTCCCTCCAGGTGTCCGTTACGTCCGGATAACGAACGGCACGGGCCCTGGAGTTCCCCGAAACTCAGACCGGCGAAACGGTGATGCCCAGCGCACCGGGGCCCACGTGGGCCCCGATCGCCGAGCTGACCTGCGTCAACATGAACTGGCGGACGTTCGGCACGCGGCGCCGGAGGTTGCGCAGGAGTCGCGTGGCCTTCTCCTCGGCGTCGAAGTGCTCGACGGCGACGTCCACGGTGTCGGTGCCCGCGCGCTTGATCGCGATGTCCAGCATCCGGTTCAGCGCGCGGTCGGCGCCCATCACCTTGTCCAGCGGGGTGATCTGGGAGTCGGCCATGGTCAGCAGCGGCTTCATCGACAGCACGCCGCCGACCAGCGCCGCCGCGGCACCGATGCGGCCGCCGCGCCGCAGGTACTCGAGCGTGTCGACGTAGATCAGTTCGGTGGATCTGTCGTAGCGGCGCTGGGCGGTCGCGAGAACTCTCTCGACGGTGCCGCCCGCTTCAGCGATCTTGCCGGCGGCCTGGACGGCGTAGCCGATGCTCATCCCGCAGGTGTGGGTGTCGACGACGTGCACAGGCACGCGGACCTGGGCGGCCGCGGTGCGGGCTGCCTCGACGGTCGCGGACAACCCGCCCGACACGTGCACGGACACGATCGAGCGGACTCCCTGCGCGGCCAGTTCGTTGTACGTCCAGAAGAACGCGCCGGGGTCGGGCGGAATCGTCGCCACCGGCACGTTCGAACGCATGGCCGAGACCAGGTCGGGGACCGGGATGCGGGACTCGTCATCCGTGTGGTCACCGATCCGGACCTGGATCTGGACCACCTCGATGCCGAGTTGATCAGTCAGCTGCGCCGGGAGACAGGCCGTGGAGTCGGTCACAACAGCTACTCGCCGGTACATGGCCCGGCAGCGTAGTCCCCCGAATGGGTTAAGTCTCAAAAGGTGTCGTCAACGGGTGACAACTGTCACGCTTGCGGGGTGCTTGCTGCCGTTTGCAGGGGTGCTACTGATGGGTAACATCCGGATAGATGGCAGGGTCGTGAACACCCGGCGGCGCAATCCCTAGAGTCCTCCGCGTAAGCGTCGCCGCCCGTCCGCAGGAGGTCGAAGAGGACCTATGAACATTGTTGTCCTGGTCAAGCAGGTGCCTGACACCTGGTCCGAGCGCAAGCTCACCGACGCCGACCACACCCTTGACCGCGAGTCCGCGGATGCCGTGCTCGACGAGATCAACGAGCGCGCCGTCGAAGAGGCCCTGCAGCTGCAGGAGGCCCACGGCGGTGAGGTGACTGTCATCGCGATGGGTCCCGACCGCGCGACGGACGCCATCCGCAAGGCGCTGTCGATGGGTGCCGACAAGGCGATCCACGTGAGCGACGAGGCGCTGCACGGCTCGGACGTGCTGGCGACGGCGAAGGTCCTCGCGAAGGCGATCGGCACGGTCGAGAACGTCGACCTGGTCATCGCGGGCAACGAGGCGACCGACGGCCGCGCGGGCGCTGTTCCGGCCATCCTCGCCGAGCTGCTCGGCCTGCCGCAGGTCACGCAGCTGCGCAAGGTCACCGTCGAAGGCACGACGATCAAGGGCGAGCGCGAGACCGACGAGGGCGTCGCGTTCCTCGAGGCCACGCTCCCGGCCGTCGTCTCCGTGACGGAGAAGATCAACGAGCCGCGTTACCCGTCCTTCAAGGGCATCATGGCCGCGAAGAAGAAGCCCGTCTCCACGGTCACCGTGGCGGACCTGGGCATCGACGCGTCCGAGGTCGGCCTGTCCGGTGCGTGGACCCAGGTGCTGGAGGCGGCCCCGAAGCCGCCGCGTGGCGCCGGTGAGCGCGTCGAAGACGGTGGCGACGGCGGATCCAAGATCGCCGAGTTCCTCGTCGGCCAGAAGCTCATCTGAGGGAGGGGAAATCATGTCTGAAGTTCTGGTTCTGGTCGACCACGTCGACGGCGAGGTCAAGAAGGTCAGCTACGAGCTGCTCACCGCCGCGCGCCGCCTGGGCACCCCGGCCGCCGTGGTCGTGGGCGCGCCCGGCACCGCGTCGAAGATCCGCGAGTCGCTGGGTCGCTTCGGCGCCGCCAAGGTCTACGCCGTCGAGTCCGACGACGCGGCCAGCTTCCTGGTGACCCCGAAGGTCGACGCCCTCGCGGCACTCGCCCCGAACGCGTCCGCGGTGCTCGTCTCCGCGACCGTCGAGGGCAAGGAGGTCGCTGGCCGCCTCGCCGTCCGTCTCGGTGGTGGTCTGCTCGTGGACGTCGTCGACGTCGAAGCCGACGGCACCGGCGTGCAGTCCATCTTCGGTGGCGCGTTCGTCGTCAAGTCGAAGGTCAGCACCGGCACCCCGGTCATCACCGTCCGCCCCGGCGGCGTCGAGGCCGAGGAGTCGGCCGCGGACGCCGTGCTGGACGAGTCGGTCTCCGTCTCGGTGGACGCCGCCAAGTCCGCCCGCGTCACCTCCCGCGAGGCCGTCGTCGGTGGCGACCGCCCGGAGCTGACCGAGGCCTCGGTCGTCGTCTCCGGTGGCCGCGGCGTCGGCTCGGCCGAGAAGTTCTCGGTCGTCGAGGAGCTCGCCGACTCGCTGGGCGCCGCCGTCGGTGCCTCGCGCGCCGCGGTCGACTCCGGCTACTACCCGCACCAGTTCCAGGTGGGCCAGACCGGTAAGACGGTCTCGCCGCAGCTGTACGTGGCGCTGGGCATCTCCGGTGCGATCCAGCACCGCGCGGGCATGCAGACCTCGAAGACGATCGTCGCGGTCAACAAGGACCCAGAGGCGCCGATCTTCGAGATCGCCGACTTCGGCGTGGTGGGCGACCTGTTCAACGTCGCGCCGCAGCTGACCGAAGAGGTCAAGAAGCGCAAGGGCTGAGCACTCCGCTCATGAACGGCCGTCCCGCCTCGGTGGGGCGGCCGTTCGCGTCCGCAGGGCAGAATGCTCCGGTGATCAAGTCAGGATTCACGGTGCGCACGCACCACGTGGACGCGGACGACAACTACCTGGACGAGGACTTGTTCACCGTCGCGGTGGCCGAGCAGCCCGACGGCGCCGGTCGGCAGCTCCTGATCACCGCGGCGGACGACGACGAGGACGACCCGGACGAGATGGCCTCGTACTGCGTGGTCGACGAGACCCACTGCACGAGCTACGGCGGTGTGCGGCGGGCGGATCTCGCGGACGGCGTGGTGACGCTGGAGTTCAGCGACCGGGCGGTCAAGCAGCTGGAGCTGGCCGGACCGGTGGTGGAGCTGCGGCTGGAGCTCGAACCCGACGCTGTGGTGAGCCTCGCCGAGGGCATGCGCGAGGTGTTCATCTCCGGCCCCGAGCGGTTCCGCCCGGTGCTCGGCGGAGATCTCGCCTGAGCCGCAGATCACCCACCCGGGAGATCAGACCACCGGGGGTTAACCCGACTGCCACTGAGGCGTCATCGTTCTGACCTGCTGTCATTCGCCAACCCGGCTTCACCCTGGTTCGCATGACGCAGCCGGAACTGCTTGTCAGCACCCCCGTCCAGCAGGACGAGGACGCTCCCCGCTACTCCCTCCTCGTCGCCCGTGACAGCGAAGAAGTCGTCGCCGCGCAGAGACTGCGCTACGAGGTGTTCGCCGGTGAGATGGGGGCGACGCTGCACACCAGCGTGCCCGGCCACGACGTCGACGAGTTCGACCAGCACTGCGACCACCTGGTGGTGCGCGACGACCGCACGGGCGAGATCGTCGGCGGCTACCGCATGCTGCCGCCGGAGCGGGCGAAGGAAGCCGGGCGGCTCTACAGCGACGGTGAGTTCGACCTCGGCAACCTGAACGGCATCCGGCACACCACGGTCGAGACCGGACGCTCCTGCGTGCACCCCGACCACCGCAACGGGGCCGTCGTCAGCCTCGTGTGGGCGGGCATCGCGCGGTACATGCTGCTGAGCGGTCACAAGTGGCTGGTCGGGTGCGCGAGCATTCCGCTGCAGGACGGTGGCAGCCTCGCGGCCGGGGTCTGGGACATCGTGCAGGCCAAGCACTACGCGCCAGAGCAGTACCGCGTCACGCCGCACAACCCGTGGGAAGTCGACCAGATCGCGCGGCCGGCCAAGACCGTGATGCCGCCGCTGCTGAAGGGCTACCTGCGGCTCGGCGCCTGGATCTGCGGACGGCCCGCGCTCGACCCGGACTTCGGCGTCGCCGACCTCTTCATCCTGCTCGGCATGGACCACATCGACCAGCGCTACCTCAAGTTCTTCCTAGGGGAGACGGCATGAGTCACGCCTGGATGCCGGCGTCGCCCTGCGGTGACGGGTGCGTCGGCGGCACGCCGGCGGAGGTCGGCAAGCTGCGGCAGGTCTGGCGTGCGGTCACGGCCGTCACGGCCCTCCTCTGCGGCGTCACCGTCGCGCTCGCGCTCCTGCTGCCGGGCAAACAGCGGGAGAGCACCATCCGGCTGTGGTTCCACGCCGTTCTGCGGGCGTTCGGTGTGAAACTCGAAGTCCACGGCGCCAGGAAGTTCCAGGAGATCCCGAAGCGCGGCGTGCTGGTCGCCAGCAACCACGTGTCGTGGCTGGACGAACTCGCGATCGACGCGGTGCAGCCGATCAAGATCGTGGCCAAGAAGGACATCAAGAGCTGGCCGGTCCTGGGCAGGATCATCACGGCGGCCGGGACGGTCTACCTCGACCGCGAGAAGCTGCGTGACCTGCCGCGGACGGTGCACGAACTGGCGAGCACGCTGCGCAACGGCAGCGCGGTCGGCATCCACGCCGAGGGCACGACGTGGTGCGGGCTGGCGTCGGGGCACTACAAGCCGGCGCTGTTCCAGGCCGCGCTCGACGCCGGTGTGCCGGTGCGGCCGATCGTGCTGCGCTACCGGATCGGCGAGCACGTCTCCACCCAGCCGGCGTTCATCGGCAGCGACACGCTCGTCGACTCGATCCGCCGCGTGCTGAAGGTCAAGGGGCTGGTCGTCGAGGTGCACGTGCTCGACGAGATCGCTCCCGGCCGCGCGGAGAACCGCAGGGAACTGGCGAAACTTGCCGAAGAGCAATCAAACCGCTTGACCTCGACCGAACTGGAGATTGCACCATCTACAGGTGACACTCACCGCGCCCGCCCAATCACGCCTCTGGTCGCCTGACCGCCGCTGGCCCACGACGGGCATCCTCCTGCTGGTCACCCTGCTCGCCTTCGAGGCGATGGGGGTCGGCACGGCGATGCCCACCATGGTCCACGAGCTCAAGGGCGAGGCGCTCTACGCGTGGCCGTTCCTCGCGAACCTCGCGGCGAGCGTCATCGCCACCGTCTTCTCCGGACGACTCTCCGACCAGCGCGGCCCCAAGCCCGCGGTGCTGATCGGCGTCACCCTGTTCCTCGCCGGCCTGGTCGTCGCGGGCGTGGCCGAGACGATGACCGTGCTGCTCGTCGGCCGCGTGCTGCAGGGCTTCGGCGCGGGCTTCCTGATCGTCGCGATCTACGTGCTGATCGCGCTCGCGTACCCCGAAGAGGACCGTCCCGCGGTGTTCGGCGCGTTGTCGGCGGCGTGGGTCGTGCCGTCGCTGGTCGGACCGGCGGTCGCGGGCTGGGCGACCGAGAACGTCTCCTGGCGGCTGGTGTTCCTCGCGATCGTGCCGCTCGTGGTGTTCGGCAGCCTGCTGCTCATCCCGGTGCTCAAGAAGCTGCCTCCGCACGACGCGACCCCGCCGCAACGCAAGCACCTGCCGCTCGCCGCCGTGGCGGTCGGTGTCGGCGTGGCGAGCCTGAGCTGGGCGTTGCAGCACCGCACGTGGTGGCTGCTCGCGGTGGCGTTGCTGCTGCTGGCGCCCGCACTGCGCATCCTGCTGCCCAAGGGGACGCTGATCGCCCGGCGTGGCCTGCCGGTCACGATCCTGGCGCGCGGCCTGCTCGCGGGCACGTTCTTCGCCGTCGAGGGCTTCATCCCGCTCACCCTGACCGTCGTGCACGGCTACTCGCCGCTCGAGGCAGGCCTGCCGCTGACGTTGAGCGCGCTCGGCTGGGCCAGCGCGTCGATGTGGGCGTCGCGGCACCCCGAGATCGAGCGCTACACCCTCGTGCGGATCGGCTTCCTGTTCGTCGCGACGGGCATCGGGTCCGTGACGCTCATCGCACCCACGTGGGGTCCCGCCTGGGCGACGATGATCTTGTGGGCCATCGCGGGTGCCGGCATGGGCATGGCGACGTCGAGTGTCGGCGTGCTGATGATGGCCGCGTCTCCCGAGGAAGACCGCGGGTTCAACTCGGCGGCGCTGCAGATCTCGGACATGCTCTTCTCCGCGACCATGATCGGACTCGGCGGCGTCGTGGTGGTGGCCACCGCACCGACCGCGGGCGTGGTGGTGCTGAACCTGTCCATGGCGGCGTTGGCCGTGGTGGGAGCGATTCTGACCGGACCACGCATGCGGGCTACCCTTGAGCCCTGATGGCTTATCTCGACCACGCTGCCACGACCCCCATGCACCCTGAGGCGGTCGCGGCGATGACCGAGGCGTTGTCCACCACGGGCAACGCCTCGTCGCTGCATACCTCAGGCAGGCGGGCGCGGCGTGCGATCGAGGAGGCCCGCGAGACGATCGCCGACGCGCTGGGCGCCCGGCCGTCCGAGGTGCTCTTCACCGGTGGCGGCACGGAGAGCGACAACCTCGCGGTCAAGGGCATCTACTGGGCTTCGGGCAAGCGCCGCGTCCTGGCGTCGGCCGTCGAGCACCACGCGGTGCTGGACGCCGTCGAGTGGCTGGAGCAGCAGGGCGCCGAGGTCACCTGGCTGCCGACTGACCGGTTCGGCCGGGTGTCGGCTGCGTCGGTCGCTGACGCCCTGGACGACGACGTAGCGCTCGTCACGACGATGTGGGCCAACAACGAGGTCGGCACCATCAATCCGGTGCACGACATCGCGCGCGTGTGTGCTGAGCGCGGTGTGCCGTTCCACACGGACGCGGTGCAGGCCGTGGGCGCGGTGCCGGTCGATTTCGCGGCTTCCGGCGCTTCGGCGTTGACGATGACCGGGCACAAGGTCGGCGGCCCTTACGGCGTCGGTGTGCTGCTGCTGGCTCGTGACGTGAAGTGCGCGCCGCTGATGCACGGTGGCGGCCAGGAGCGGGACGTCCGGTCCGGCACGCTGGACGTGCCGTCGATCGTCGGCCTGGCGCGCGCGGTGCGGATCGCGGTGGACGAGCAGGAACAGCGCGCCGCCGAGCTCGTCGCGTTGCGCGAGGAGCTGATCGCGTCGGTGCGCGCGGTGGTGCCGGACGTGATCGTCAACGGCGACCCGGTCGACCGCCTGCCTGGCAACGCGCACCTGACGTTCCCCGGCTGCGAGGGCGACAGCCTGCTGATGCTGCTCGACGCGCGCGGTGTCGAGTGCTCGACGGGCTCCGCGTGCACGGCCGGTGTCGCGCAGCCTTCGCACGTGCTGCTGGCTATGGGCGTGGAGCCGGCGCTGGCGCGTGGATCTCTGCGTTTCTCGCTCGGGCATACGTCGACCCGCGCGGACGTTGAAAAACTCGCGGCGGTCATCGGTCCGGTGGTCGAACGCGCGCGTACGGCAGGTCTGGCAGGCATGAGGCGTTCCCGGAAGGTGGTCAAGCAGTGAAGGTCCTCGCGGCGATGAGCGGTGGTGTCGACTCCGCGGTGGCGGCGGCACGAGCCGTCGAAGCGGGACACGACGTCACTGGTGTCCACCTGGCTCTGTCGGCGAAGCCCGGCACGTTGCGCACCGGAGCCCGCGGCTGCTGCACGATCGAGGACGCGCACGACGCGCGCCGTGCGGCCGACCTGATGGGGATTCCGTTCTACGTCTGGGACTTCGCGGAGCGGTTCACCGAGGAGGTCGTCGAGGACTTCGTCGCGGAGTACGCGGCGGGGCGCACGCCGAACCCGTGCCTGCGGTGCAACGAGCGGATCAAGTTCGAGGCGTTGCTGGACAAGGCGATCGCTTTGGGCTTCGACGCGGTGTGCACCGGGCACTACGCGCAGCTCTCGATCGTGGACGGTCGTCCGGAGCTGCGCCGGGCGGTCGATCTCGGCAAGGACCAGTCCTATGTGCTGGCTTCGTTGACGGCCGACCAGCTCGCGCACGCGATGTTCCCGTTGGGCGACACCACGAAGGAACTCGTGCGGGTCGAGGCGGCTTCGCGTGGCCTGTCGGTGGCGAAGAAGCCGGACTCGCACGACATCTGCTTCATCCCCGACGGGGACACGCAGAAGTTCCTCGCGGGCCGCATGGACACCAAGCCCGGGCTCCTGATCGACGACGAGACCGGCGCCGTGCTCGGCCGGCACGCGGGCGTGCACGAGTTCACCGTGGGGCAGCGCAAGGGCCTGGGCATCGACGGACCGGCTCCCGACGGCCGCCCGCGGTACGTGCTGGCGCTGGAGCCGGTGTCGGGCAACGTCCGGGTGGGCTCGGTCGAAAAGCTTGCGGTGACTGGGATTTCGGCGTCGGACCCGATCGCGCACGTGCTGCTGGACGGGCCGGTCGAGTGCGTTGCGCAGGTGCGCGCGCACGGCGGCACGGCACCTGCGGTCGCGGAACTGGTCGACGGCGAGCTGCGGGTCCAGTTGCGGGAGCCGTTGAAGGGCGTGGCTCCCGGGCAGGCGGTGGCGATCTACCGCGAGGATGCGGCGGGCGACATCGTGCTGGCCAGCGCCACGATCGACGCCACCAGCTAATTCGGTTGTCCGGCGCTCTAGCGTCGATGGCGTGACCTTCACTGACGCTGACGTCGCGGAGCTGTACGACAAGCTGAACGCGTGGCAGGGCGCCGACGCCGACTTCTACGACCCCCTGGTCGACTCGGCACGCGACGTGCTCGACGTCGGTTGTGGCACCGGCCAGATGCTGATCTCCGCGCGGGAACGCGGCCACACCGGCCGGTTCACGGGCGTCGATCCGGACGAGGCGTCGCTGGCGCGTGCGCGAAGCCGCCGGACCGACCTGGAGCTGGTGCTCGCCAAGGCGGCGGACATGCGCTGGGACGGTGAGTTCGACCTCGCGGTCATGTCCAGCAACGCGTTCCAGTTCCTGGTGACCGATGAAGAGCTGCGGGAGTCGTTGCGGGCCATCAGGACCGCACTGCGGCCGGGCGGCAGGTTCGCGTTCGACACGCGGTATCCGGGGGCGCGTGAATGGGAGCAGTGGCCGCTTTCCGAGACCGAGGTCGACGGCCTGGTCGTCAGCTACGACGTCGAGTCCGCGGAGAACGGTGTGGTCACGGTCGTTGAGAAGACGGCGCGTGCCGGTGAGGTGGTCAGGGCGGATCGGGCGGCGATGCGTTTCCTCGAAGTTGGGCAGCTGAACGGGTTTCTCGCCGAAGCGGGGTTCAAGGTCGAGGGTCAGTTCGGCGACTGGAAGCGCGGCCCGATCACCGCGCTGTCCAGGTCGGTCGTCACCGTGGCTGCCACTCCGAGTTAGCTCCACAAAGGACCACGCACGGCAGCTCGCCCGGCACGTCCCCCTTGAGGAACGACGCGAACGCCGCCGCACCCGCCGGCTCGACCGCGAGGCGGAAGTCCGCCCACAGCCGGTCGCGGGCGTCGAGGATGTCCACATCGGACACCAGCACGGACGAGACGTTGTGCTGCTGCAGGATTTCCAGCGCCAGATCGCCCGCTCGGGTAGCACCCAGCGCGTCGGCCGCGATGGAGTTCACCTCGGAGTCGACCGGCACGCCCGCGGCCAGGGCGTTGTACATCGCGCAGCAGTGCCTGGGTTCCACGGCGATGATGTGGCGGCCGCCGGAGGCCAGTGCGGCGCCCGCGACCAGGCCGCCGCCGCCCACCGCGATGGCGATCGTGTCCACGTCGGGCACGTCCTCGACGATCTCCTGGGTCACCGTCGACTGGCCCTCGATGACCTTGGGGTCGTTGTAGGCCTCGATGTACGGCAGGCCGAAGTCGCGAGCGGCCATGGCGGCTTCGGCGTAGGTGTTGCCGTGGCGGATCAGCTTGGCGCCCAAGGCTTCGATGCGCTTGGTCTTGGCTTCGGGTGCGGTCACCGGGACGAAGACGGTGGCGTGGGCGCCTAGCAGCTGGGCGGCTTGGGCCACCGCGATGCCGTGGTTGCCGCCGGACGCGGTGACGACCTCGGAGACGTTCAGAGAGAGCAGGGTGTTGACGGCGCCGCGGATCTTGAACGAGCCGGTCAGCTGGAGGTGCTCCAGTTTGAACACGAGCGGACGGCCGTCGACGGTGACGTGCATGGTGGGGGTGCGGCGGACGTACTGCGACAGCGTTCTCATGACACCAGTCTCCACAAGAACTGGACGAGGGTGACGATGCCGAGGAGGAAGCACACCAGGACGAAGGTGCCGCCGACCATCACCATGAGGCAGGCGCCCCAGGAGGTCTCCTCGTGCGGGGTGGCGTCCAGTTCGTGCTGGAGCTCGACGCGGGCCTCCAGGTACAGCGAGGCCAGCCGGGTGCGGGCGGTCTCGGTGGGGGCCTCGTCGACGCGGCCCTGCCAGCACAACGCCACCAGCCGGGCCTGGGCCTGGCGGTAGGCGCGTTCGAAGGCCACGGTCTCGTCCGGGTCGCGTTCGTCGGAGAGGTACGTCCACCGGCCGGCTTGAGCCGGTTGGCCGAGGACGCGGTAGACCTCGGCCAAACGCTCGCGGAGGTCCAGCCGGTGCGGGTAGGTGCCGACGAGTCCGGCAACGCGCTGACGTGCGCGAAGCACGCTCGCGAGGTCGCCGTGACGCAACTCCTCGGCCGCTTTGTGGAGCGTCAGCTCTACCGGCATGAAGATTAGTTTTGCAGGTAGGGCTAGCTTTGACCCGTGTTCGGCCTATCGCTGCTGGTCTCGGGCCTCGCCTGGTGGCTGGGGCTCTACCTGCTCGCCCGCGATCCGCGCAAACCGCTGCTGTGGTGGGCGGGCGCCGGGCTGCTGGGCTATTCAGCGGCGGTCGTCGTGCCGCATCCGGTGTTGATCGGGCTACCGGCACTGGCCTGGACGGGCGCGATCTTGTTGCTCGCGCGGCCCGAGTTGATCAGGTGGTGGTTGATCGGGTTGCCGGTGTTCCTGGCGGCCTCCTTGTGGGTGCCGTGGATCGTGCTGCTCCCTTTGGCCGTGTCGACAGTCCTAGCCATAAGGAATCGTGCGTACTTTTCACTCGTCGGAGTGATGTTCGGGCTGTCGGCTGCCGCCTTCCTGCTGCAACTTCTGCCAGACGCGATCACGTTGCCGTCGATCGGGTTCGACCTCGTGGTGTTCGGGGTCCTGATCGCGGTCACGGACGCGGTCGAGGAGGGCGAGGCGATCCGCGCGGACATGCTGCGCTCGTTCGTGATCGCCGGGTTCACCGCGGTGCTGTTCGGGTCGCAGGTACTGCTGTTCGGCGGCCCGCAGCTGCTCGCGTACACGACGGTCGCGGCGGCGATCGCGGTGCAGGTGCTCGCGAACCCGCTCGCGTCCGTGGTCGACCGGCTCGCCGTGCCCGCGGTGGCTGCTGAACGTGCGGAACTGCGCGAGGCAGCGGAGTCGTTGCCGAAGCGGCGCGCACTGGTCACGGAGGACGAAGGCGAGTTCGCGCGGCTGACGCGGAAGGCGTTGAGCCACTACGGCGATCTGGGGAAGCTGGTGGCGAGTCCGTTGATCGCTCTGACGGACGAGGCACCGCCGCTCGACCGGGCCGCGCAGCTGAAAAGCATGTTGCTCACGAGCATTCAACGACTCAAACCCGCCGATGGCGATTTCGGCACCAGTGATGAATGGCGTCACTACAACGCGCTGTACTTCTACTACGTCAAGGGAATCCGGCCGTATTCGGTGCGGACCAAGCGCGAGGACCTCGACGCGGAGGACCGGCGCGCGTTGCAGTGGTTCGTGACGCAGGTGCCCGAGCGAACGCTGCACAACTGGCAGAACGCGGCCGCGCGGCTGGTCGCGACGGACCTGATGGCAGGAGTTGGCAGCGCCTGACGTGGTTTTGGCAGCGTTGGTCGGGCGATCGTCTGGCCATGTTGAAATTCGCCTTGAAACTCGACGGTGTCGTTTCTTTCGCCCTCGGCCTGCTCACGGTGCTGATTCGCCCGGAAGTCGGCATGCCGGCGGGCTGGCAGATCGGGCTCGGCCTTTTCTGCGTGGTTTACGGCGTGGGCGTGTTCGCTCTGAGCACCCGCGCCACCCCGGACCGCCGAATTGTGCTGCTGATCATCATCGGCAACCTGGTGTGGGGCCTGGACAGCATTCTCACGGCCGAGCTGAACTGGTTCCCGCTCACCGACGCCGGCGTCGCGATGGTCCTCGCACAGGGGCTCGCCGTGATCGGCTTCGCGGTTCTGCAGTCCATCGGCCTCAAGCGCGCAGGGTCCGGGATCGACCGCGGAACTCCGCGACGATCTCAGTCCCTCGCCTGACCGTGATGTCGTAGATCCCGCTGCGGCCGAACCGGGTCCGTTCCACCGCCTCCGCCACGAGCTCGTCACCCTCCTGCACGGGCTTGATGAAGTCGATCTCGGCCGTGGCGGCGACGGTGACGGACCCGGCCCTGTTGCAGGCGCACGCGAACGCCGTGTCCGCGAGCAGGAAGACGTAACCGCCGTGCGCGATGCCGTGGCCGTTGATCATGTTCTCGGCGACCTTCATGCGCAGCAACGCGTAGCCGTCGCGCAGCTCGACCGGCGTGATGCCGAGCGCGGTGGAGGCCTTGTCGGCGGCGAGCATCTCGGCAGGACCATTCATTCGGGCAGCGTAATCACTCTGAAGGTGGTGTCACGCATCGTTGAGCCCGCCCTACTGTCCGAGTGCTTGATCGCTCAACATCGGAGGTGGTCGACATGGCTGGATGCTCTTGCTGCGGCGGTTGTACTGGTCCTGGCTGCGGGTGCTGCAGCAGCTGTTAAGAGGCCTGGACGAGCGGGCAAAGGCCGGCGCGGGCCGGCCTTTGCCTGTCGGGCTGATCAGTCGGCGCACTCCGCGTGGGCGCCACCCATCGCGGCCTCCTGTCCGGGCTCGCACGGCGATTCCGGGGTGAGGAACGAGTCCGCGTTCTGCTGGATGAGCGCCTGGGCCGCGTTGTACCTCCTGGTCATGTCGCCGCTGGTCGCCGCATCGTTGATCTGTTCGTTCCGGTCGGCGGTCGTGGCGCAGGCGAGGAAGACACCGGACATGGCCACGTTCGGCAGCCAGTAGGCCTGAAGAGCGCCGTGGCACGACTGGATCTTCCAGTGTGGTGCGGCCTGAGCGGCGGGAACCGCCCAGAGTCCCGCGGACAGGACGAGACAGACGACTGCGATGGACCTTCGAGCGAATCTGATCACTGGACTCTCCTGATGGTTGGTCAGAACGAAGTCCACGTCCGATCAGGGGGTCGGTGACCTGAGGAGCGCTGTTAGCGACTCCCCAGGCATTCACCCGGTTCAGCTACCGCAGGGGCTCGGATCAGCCCGTGTAGGCCTTGAACATGTTCGTAAATTCCCAAGTGGACTGCGAGATTCCACTGCAGGTGGGCGAAACCCCGCCGCCCGCGCACGAACCGTTGTCCCGACCGGCGGACCAGAACGCGATCCGCCCGACGTGGTTGGCCTTCGCGTAGTCGACGACCTTGCGCGCGTCGGCCTGAGTCGTCGTCATGCCCGTGTCGTTGCGCCCGATCATCGGCGTCAACCCCAGCGACGCCTTCAGCTGCGCGTCGGACTTCGACGGCCAGATGGCGCGCATCTGCCCAAGCGTGGCGTTCGAGGCGGCGACCATCGCGTCACCCCAGTTGCCCGTGTAGCCGAAGTTCATCAGCATCGGGTTCACCAGCACGTTGACGCCCTTGGCAGCCGCGTCCTTCAGCACGTCGACCGAGTACGGGTCCATGCCGTAGTCCTGGCCCTGGATGCGCATCGTGTAGCTGACGGTGGTGCCGCGGGTGTCCTGCAGCCGCTTCAGCGCCGTGTTGACGATCGCCTGCGGGATGGTGGCTTCCACGTCCACGTCGATGCTGTTCGAGCCCACGGCGTCGAGCGTGGCCACGTAGGCGTTGTACAGGGCGTCAGCGGTTGAGCAGACGTGCTCCAGGTACGGGCCCATGGCGCCGCCGGTCGCCACGATCACGCTGCCGCCGCGCGCCTTCAGAGCGTTCACGTCGTTGATGATCCGGCTGTCCTTCAGCGCGACGGTGCCGCCCCACGCGGGAGAGCAGCCGCTCGACGAACCGAGCGCGAACGCCAGCGTGAACACCTTCTGGCCGGTCGCGTTGGCCACGTCGACCAGCGACGGCGACGGCATCGTGATGTCGATGTACGGCGCGACGCGGGCGCTGCCGGGCACCGGCGGCACGTCGGAAGTCGTTGTGGTGGAAGGCGGGGTCGTGGTCGCGGAGGTGGGCGTGGTGCCACCGCCGCACGGGACGCCGTTGAGCTTGCAGTTCGCCGGCACCGCGGAACCGCTCACCAGGAAGCCGAAGCTCGCCGAGGACCCGGAGGGGACGTTGCCGTTGTACTCGCGGCTGGTGAACGTGTGGTGGGTGCCGCTGCTGGTCAGCGTGGCGTCCCAGTAGGAGCCCACGGTGGCTCCGGCGAGGTCGAACTCGAGCTTCCAGCCGGCCAGCGCGGTGGTGCCCGCGGTGATCGTGTACTTGCCCTGGTAGCCGGAGCCCCAGGTCGAGTCCTGGCTGAAGACGGCGGATTCGCCGGCGGCGGAGGCGGGAGCGATGGCGACGAGTCCGGCCACCAGTGCGGTGGCGGCCCCGGCAGCGATCAGGGCGAAGCGAGCCATCAGGGGGTGTCCTTCCCGGCAGGGTGGAAGGGCGCGGATGGGAACGCGGGGCGCGTCGCGTTCCCATCCACGTACAGGGAGGTGCCCACACGCGGAGCACCTGCTCAATCACGGTAAGTGGCCTAGACCACAGCGTCAATGGGTCTAGACCTTTCTTGTCTGCAGGACAGTGGAACAATTCGCCGGGTGCGTGGAGCCACTGGAATCGGATCGCTGCCCGGAACCGACATCGACGAGGCGGCGAGGATCGTCGTCGGCGAGTTGCCGGAGCTGCCGCACGTGCCGGAGCTGCCTGCGCGGGGAGTGGGCGCGGACATGATCGGCCGCACCGCCGGCCTGCTCGTCGACCTCGCGATCGAGGTGATCACGTCCGGCTATCGCGTCAACCCGCGACCTGGTCGTGACCACCGGCTCGCTGTCGATCTGCTGCGGGGCGACCTGGACGCGTTCGACGAGGCGTTGGAACGGGCCGGTGCGCAGCCATCGGTGGTGAAGGTGCAGGCCGTCGGGCCGTGGACGTTGATGTCGAACATCGAGCTGATGCGCGGCCATCGGGTGCTCACGGACCGCGGCGCCGTGAAGGAGTTCTCCGAGTCGCTCGCCGAGGGGCTCAAGCTGCACGCCGCCGAGGTCGCCAAGCGCACCAAGGCGAAGGTCGTGGTCCAGCTCGACGAACCTGGCCTGCCCGCCGTGCTGCAGGGGCTGCTGCCGACGCCGTCGAAGCTCGGCACCGTGGCCGCCGTGCCTGAACCGGACGCGCGCGGTGTGCTCGCGACCGTGATCGAGGCCCTGAAGGACTACGAGGTGATGGTCCACTGCTGTGCGCCGCAGCCTCCGTTGACGCTGCTCAGGGAGGCGGGTGCGCAAGCGATTGCCTTCGACCTGTCGCTGATCAAGGGTGCAGAGGCGCTCGACGAGATCGGCGAGACCTGGGAGGCGGGCACGACGCTGGCGCTGGGCCTGGTGCCGAGCACCGATCCCGGCACGCCCGTGACGTTGAAGGAGGTCGGCCAGCGGGCCTTCACCCTGGTCGACCGGCTGGGCTTCCCGCGCTCGATCCTCGCCGAGAAGGCGCTGCCCACGCCGACGTGCGGTCTAGCTGGGGCGACGTCGAGCTGGGTCAAACGCTCGTTGTCGCTGACCCGTGATCTCTCCTCGGCCTTTTTGGAACCGCCCGAGGGCTGGTGATGTCCGGTTTGGGCGGCTAGTCTGCTGCGAACTATTAGGAAACTTTCTTAACCGTAGGCCATCCGTCGAGGCCTGGACCGGGAGTTCCCCTCATGCGCATCAGACGTGCGGCTCTCGTCGCCGCAGTGCTCTCAGGTGTGGTCGTGGCGCCTGCTCAGGCCGCCCCCACCGGGCAGATCAGGCTGGACCAGATCGGTTTCGGCACCGCTGAGGCGAAGCACGCGTACGTGCTCGGCGGGGCCGCGAACACCAAGTTCACCGTTGTCGACAGCCGCGGGAAGACCGTGCTGACCGGCAAGACGGGTGCCTCGACGGGTTCGTGGAGCGACAAGTTCCCCGCCGTGCACCCGATCGACTTCTCGGCTCTCAAGACCGCCGGCACGTACCGGATCAAGGTCGGTTCGACGACCTCCACGACGTTCAAGGTCGACTCCTTGAACAAGCTGTTCCAGCCCGTTGCGAACAGCACCGTCGAGTTCTTCCAGGCTCAGCGGGACGGCGCGTCCGTCATCCCGGGGCGGCTGAACCGCAAGCCTTCGCACCTCACCGACCGCTCGGCCGCGGTCTACGAGGAGCCGGTGTTCAAGGGCGAGGGCGGCGACGAGATCGCGGCGCCGCTGAAGCCGACGGGTGTGAAGGTCGACCTGGAGGGCGGCTGGTTCGACGCGGGTGACTTCGTGAAGTTCACGCACGCGTCGTCGTACTCCACGGCGTCGATGCTGCTGGCGTTGCGCAACAAGCACAACGACGCGCTCTACGACGAGGCCGAGTTCGGCTTGAAGTGGCTCGACAAGGCGTGGGACGAGAAGTCCGGCGTGCTCTACGCGCAGGTCGGCATCGGCACGGGCTCCGAGGAGTTCGGGTTCGTCGGCGACCACGACGTGTGGCGGCTGCCCGAGGCCGACGACAAGCTCGACGTGAAGCCGGGGGACAGCCAGTACTACATCAAGCACCGGCCGGTGTTCGCCGCCAACAAGCCGGGCGAGAAGATCAGCCCGAACCTGGTCGGGCGGGTGGCCGGCTCGTTCGCGGTGGCCGCGCAGATCGAGGCTCGCCGCAACCCGCGTCTCGCGTGCGAGTACCTCGAGAAGGCCGCGAAGCTCTTCGCGCTCGCCAAGACCGACAACCCCGGCGAGCTCGTGACGGCGTTCCCGCACGCCTACTACCCCGAGGGCTCCTGGACCGACGACATGGAGTTCGGCGCGACGCAGCTGGCGTTGGCCGCGAAGGCGTTGAACGACAAGCGCTACAACCAGTTCGCGAAGGCGGCGGCCCACTGGGCCAAGGAGTTCCTGGCCACCGCTGACCCGGACACGTTGAACGTCTACAACATCTCCGCTTTGGGCCACGCAGACCTCGCCGGGTTGCTGAAGAAAGGCGTGCCTGGAGCCGAGGTGACCGAGTCGCAGATCGTCGGCGACATCAAGCGGCAGCTGCGGCAGGGTGCTGACGCGGCCAAGAGCTCACCGTTCCGCACCGCCGCCAACGTCGAGACGTGGGACGTCGGCTCGCGCACGTTCGGCTTCATCACGACGGCCGCCCTCTACGAGAAGGTGACCGGGTCCGCTGAGTACCGGACGTTCGGCACGCAGCAGCGCGGCTTCGCGCTCGGCACGAACGCCTGGGGCACGTCGCTGATCGTCGGCGTCGGCGCGAAGTTCCCGGAGTGCCCGCACCACCAGGCGGCGAACCTGTCCGGCTCGATCAACGGCGGCTCGAAGGTGCTCGTCGGCGCGGTGATCAACGGTCCGAACGACGCCACGCTGTTCGAGGACCTCGGCGAGATGCCGGAGGGGTCCGTGGCCTGCACCAAGCCGTACACGGTCGAGTTCAACTCGGCGAAGTCGGTGTTCGCCGATGACCTGAGGTCGTGGCCGAGCTCCGAGCCCGCGATCGACTTCACCGCGACGGGCGTGCTCGGCTTCTCGCTGATCGCCAACGGCTGAGTGGCGCCGGCGCGAGCCTGGGTGTCCAATTCGGACTTGTGCTCAGGCTCGCGCTGGTCTTCCTGCTGCTGATGGCCGGCACGGCTGAGGCCCTGCCGCGCACGATCTCCTGCAGAGTTCCCGGCGTGCACGACCCGGACGTGATCCGGGCCGTACACGCCGTTGGTTTGTCATTGCGCGTCAGTGACAAGGTGATGCTCGCCGGGTTCGAGGCCGGGTGGGTCGAGTCGCACATGAACAACCTCGCGTGCGGCGACAGCGATTCGCTGGGCGTGTTCCAGCAGCGGCCTTCGATGGGCTGGGGGTCGCCCGAGCAGATCATGGACGTCTCCTATGCCGCGCACCGGTTCTTCGAGTACGCGGTGAAGGTGGATCGGCCGGATCTCACACCGGGGCTGCTCGCGGACGAGGTGCAGCGGTCCTGCTGTCCGCAGCGGTACGACCAGGCCGTGGACCGTGCCGAGTCGATGCTGCGGCAGGCGTGGCAGGGTGGGCCCGAGGTCGTGGGTGGTGCCGTCTACGTGGTGGAGGACGGCGATGTCCGGGTTGACGGAGAGCGGCTGAGCACATCCCGCGACTTCGTTGGCCGTCCGTCTGTGGCAGGGAGATTTGTTTTCGCGCGAACCAAGCGCGGTGAGGTCATGCGCTTGTCCGACGGCGTGTGGCAGCAGGTCGCTTCCGGTGTGGCGGGCGATCCCGAAGCGGTGATACGTCCTGATGGGACGGTCGCGCTGTACGTCGTGATGGCTGATGGCAGCGTGGCGAAATTGTCAGACCCTGCTGCGATGATTGGGATGGGGGGTAGCTCCCCCCAGGGGGCCAGCCAATCGGGATCGATTCCGCTGAGCCCGCCTGGGTTTGCCGTCGGCAAGCTGTCCGCGATCGTGCGCCCAGATGGGTCGGTTGCGGTCTATGCGCGGTCCGGTGCCGCGCTCATGGTCAACGAGGCGGGTGCGTGGCGCGAGATCGCGACCGGCCTGGACAGCTCACCGGAAGCGGTGCTCCGTCCTGATGGGACGATCGGCCTGTACACGGTGATCGACGGCCGCCCGCACCACCTCACCACAGCATGGGAACCGTTGAGCAGCAGCCGTTTCATCGACACCGTGTCCGCCCAGCCGGACGGCACGGTCTACGCGCGCAAGGCTGACGGCGAAGTCCTCAAAGTCGGTTGAACGGCTCCGCGTACCGGAACGGACCCGCCGGGACGTCACCGAACAGCCGGGCCTGGAAATGCGGTGCCCACGCGGGTTCCGGCGGCGTGATCCCGAACTCCGAAGCCAGGGAGAAGCCGAACCGCGAGTAGTACCGAGGATCGCCCAACAGGATGACCGCGCGCTCACCCCGTGCCTCCGCCGCCCCGAGAACAGCGTGCATCAGCGCCTTGCCGACGCCGCCGCGCTGGTGGTCCGGGTGCACGCTGAGCGGCCCGATCCCGAGCGCCGGGAAGTCCTCGCCGATGTAGCCGCGAGTGCCGACGACGTGCCCGACAACTCCGTCCGCGACGAGCGAGAACTCCGGGATCCAGCCCTCGTCGGCGCGCAGCCAGTCCACGAGCGGCGCCTCCGGCCCGTTCTTGAAGGCGAGGTTGGTGACATCGCGGATGGCGTCGACGTCTGCGGGTGTTTCCCTGCGGATCAGCATGACCCCGCACTGTGGCCAACGAAGTCGCCGAGCGCCACCGGGTTTTCGCCGCCATAATCCGCCGCGTGGTTGTCAGACAGACCGTGATGGTGTGCGTACTCGCCGTGCTGGCCTACGGCGTCCTGTGGTGGTTCTTCACCAACGACGACGCGCCGGCACCGAAGACAGCGGAGTCCCTGTTCCTCACGGACTACTCGAAGGCCGAGAAGGGCAGCTGCGTCAGGTTCAACGGGCCGGGCGAGAACGACCTGGGCCTGACGCTCATCGACTGCGAGAACCAGAAAGCGGCCCTCAAAGTGGGAACCGTGCTGACCAACACCAGCGGCGAGTGCCCACGCGGCGACTACAAGGTGTTGCGCGACACCAGGCACAACGCGGCGTTGTGCCTGCTGCCCAACGCCGCGCAGGGCGACTGCTTCGAGCTGGACGCGGACGACCTCCAGCGATCGGTCGTGTCCAAGTTCGACTGCACGGCGCCGCGGGTGAACGTGCAGGTAGTTGGCGTGGAAAAAGAAAGTTGTCCCGCGGAGGCCGAACTCGGTGTTCCCTATGAGGAGATGACGCTCTGCCTGAGGAGGGTGCGTTGATCGTCTTCGAGGGACCGGACGAGTTCGACGCGTGGTTGCACGAGAACGGCGCCACCGAAACCGAACTGTGGATGAAGTACGCCAAGAAGAGCTCGAAGATCAAGACGATCACCTACGACGAGGCGCTGGACGTCGCGCTCTGCCACGGGTGGATCGACGGGCTGGTGCGGTCGATCGACGAGACCTACTACTCGCAGCGGTGGACGCCGCGGAAGTCGCGCAGCAGGTGGTCCAAACGCAACTGCGCCAAGGTCGAGGAGCTGATCGCGCAGGGCAAGATGCTGCCGGCGGGCCTGAAGGAGATCGAGAGGGCCAAAGCCGACGGGCGCTGGGAGGCGGCCTACGCGGGTCCGGCGACGATCGAGGTGCCGCAGGACCTCGTCGAAGCCCTCAACGCCAACGAGAAGGCCAAGCAGGCGTTCGAGGCGCTGAACAGCCAGAACCGGTACGCGATCCTGCTGCGCATCCACGACGCGAAACGGACCGAGACGAGGCAACGCCGCATCGCGCAGTTCGTCGACATGCTGGCGGACGGACGCAAGCTCTACGCTTGAGCGAATGAAGTGGTTCCGCCGCAAAGCCGAAGCAGTAGAGCAAACCCACCTGCCGAACGCCGAGGAAGCAGCCCAGCGCTTCTGGGAGCGGTGGTTCGAGCTGGTCCCGGTGGTGAGCGCGGCGCTCGGCGACGGCGAACCGCACCGCGTTGAGGACGAGCTCGACGCCGTGGTGAAAAGCCTGCACCCGGACCTGGTGTTCTCGCTCGAACAGGGCCACATGGCCATGTACGCGCTGGTGATCACCGGTCAGGAGGACCCGCGGTTGCGGCCCTACACCGACGCGTGGATCCAGACAGCGCCGCCGACGGACATGGTGTGGGAGTTCCACGACTCGGTACCGCCGGTGCCTGACCCGACCGAGGTGATCATCAACCTCGGCCAGGTCAAGATGCGGCTCGGCGACTACCGCGTGGTGGCCCAGGTGGACGGTGACGTCGTGGACGTCGCGGTCTACCACCCGGCACTCGCGAACCTCACCGAACAGCAGCGGCAGACGATGACGTTCCTGCCGCTCGACGTCACTCTCGGCGAGCGGCTGGCGGGGGAGCGGTTGCGACGGGTGGAGACCGCGCAGCTGGAGCCGGAGGGCACGATCAGCCTGCTGGAGCTGCGTTCGCTCGTTCGGACACTCGCCCAGGACGAGTGAAGGAGCTGCCGAGGAACCCGCACACCAGCCCGGCGAAGGGCCCCAGCACCAGGCCGAGCTGATACCGGACGGCCGCGTCGCCCACACTCATCTGCAGTTCGAACAACGTGCCGTGGGGCGCGGCCGGGTCGGGGTTCGCCCACTCCAGGTCGACCTGGCCCGGCAGCAGCACCATCGTGGCGATGGTCAGCGTGGCGAGCACCAGCGCCGCGGCACCACCCGCGCACAGCCCGGCGACGACGCCCTGGCGCGCCAGCACACCGGCCGCCAGCAGCGCGGCGGGTGGCAGGAAAGCCAGCACGAACGCGTGCGAGAGGTTGCCGACCGGCATGAACGCGTACACGGACAACGCCGGCGCGAGACCGCAGAAGACGCCGACGGCCAGCGTCTTGGGCTCGACGGCCATCCGGCGCGACGTCAGGGTCAGCACCGCCACGGCGTACCCGCCGATCACCAGGACCATCAGCACCCCGCCGACCACTGCGCCGCTGAGCACGTCGGCTTCCCAGTTGGCCTGGTCGAACGCGGTGAAGTGGTCGAACCGGCTGCCCGCGTACCGCGACAACCCCGTCAGCGCCGCCAGCAGCGCGTAGATCGAGGCGTATCCGGTCACGCGGACGATTCGGGCGGTGCGATTGGGCGCGACCGGTCCCAGCACCCACGGCAGCACCGTCAGCACGAGCACTGTGACGATCATGGTCGCGCGGTTGACCGGCACGGCCGGGTTCGCGGAACCGGCGTGCCAGTCGAGCCACACCAGCACCGAACCGGTCGCGAGGGACACCAGCGAGTACCAGGCAGCACGCATCATGACGACCTCCTGAGTGTTCTCGCGCTCGCGGGTCGTCTCGTTACTACGCTGTGGGGCGTGACCAGCGAGAGCCTTGAAGACGTCCCCGCCGAGGTGCGCGAGCGGCATGCCGTGCTCGCGGAAGAGGTGCGCTCGCACCAGTTCCGCTACTACGTGCTGGACGACCCGATCGTCACCGACGGCGAGTTCGACGCGCTGCTCAAGGAACTCGAGGCGCTGGAGGCCGAGCATCCGGGTCTGGCCACACCGGACTCGCCGACGCAGCTCGTCGGCGGCACGTTCTCGACCGAGTTCAAGGCGGTCGACCACCTGGAGCGCATGCTCAGCCTGGACAACGTCTTCGCCCAGGACGAGCTGACCGCGTGGTTCGAGCGCGTGCAGAAGGACATCGGCGAAGGCACGCACTTCCTGTGCGAGCTGAAGATCGACGGCCTCGCGATCAACCTGCTGTACGAGAAGGGCAGGCTGACGCGGGCTTTGACCCGTGGCGACGGCCGCACGGGTGAGGACGTCACGCTCAACGTCCGCACCATCGCGGACGTGCCGACCACCCTCAAGGGCTCGGACGAGTACCCGGTGCCGGATCTCGTCGAGGTGCGCGGCGAGGTCTTCTTCGCGGTCGAGGACTTTCTTGCGTTGAACGCCTCGCTGGTCGAGCAGGGCAAGCCGCCGTTCGCCAACCCGCGCAACACGGCCGCGGGCTCGCTGCGGCAGAAGGACCCGAAGGTCACCGCGTCGCGCAAGCTGCGGATGATCTGCCACGGTATCGGCAAGACCCAGGGCTTCGAGGTCGCCCGCCAGTCGCTGGCGTACGAGGCGCTGAAGACGTGGGGGCTGCCGACCTCGCCGCACACCAAGGTGCTCACCGATCCGGCGGCCATCCGCGAGCACGTCGAGTTCTGGGGCGAGCACCGGCACGACGCGGTCCACGAGATCGACGGCGTGGTGATCAAGGTCGACGAGGTGTCGTTGCAACGGCGGCTGGGCACCACGTCGCGCGCCCCGCGGTGGGCCATCGCGTACAAGTACCCGCCGGAGGAAGCCACCACGACGTTGCTGGACATCCAGGTCCAGGTCGGCCGCACGGGCAGGGTCACGCCGTTCGCGGTGATGGAACCGGTGAAGGTGGCCGGTTCGACGGTCGCGCGGGCCACGCTGCACAACGGCTCCGAGGTGAAGCGCAAGGGCGTGCTGATCGGCGACCGCATCGTCATCCGCAAGGCCGGCGACGTGATTCCCGAGGTCCTGGGCCCGGTGCTGGCCGCGCGGCCGGACGACGCGCGCGAGTTCGTCATGCCAACGCGCTGCCCCGAGTGCAACGCCGAGCTGCGGCCGATGAAGGAGGGCGACGTCGACATCCGCTGCCCCAACGCCCAGACGTGCCCCGGTCAGCTGCGCGAACGCCTGGCGTACCTGGCTTCCCGGGCCGCGCTGGACATCGAGGTGCTCGGCTACGAGGCCGCCGCCGCGATCACCGAGTCCACTGTGTACACGAACGAGGCCGACCTGTTCGACCTCGACGCAGAGGCGTTGCAGCAGATCGAGCGGTTCAAGACCAAGAACGGCGAGCTGTCCGCGAACGCGCTGAAGCTCATCGACAACCTCGAAGCCGCCAAGGAACGTCCTCTGTGGAGGGTGCTGGTCGCGCTGTCGATCCGGCACGTCGGCCCCACGGCCGCCCGCGCGCTGGCCCTCCAGTTCGGGTCGATGGACGCGATCATCGAGGCGGACGAGGAGGTGCTGGCCGGCGCCGAGGGCGTGGGCCAGACGATCGCGACCGCGGTGGTCGAGTGGCGGGAAACCGAGTGGCGCCAAGAGGTTGTGGAGCGGTGGCGGGCTGCGGGTGTGCGGATGGAGGACGAGCGCGACGCGTCCATCACCCGCAACCTCGAAGGCCTGTCCATCGTGGTCACGGGCTCGCTGACGGAGTTCTCCCGCGACAGCGCCAAGGAGTCGATCCTGGCCCGCGGCGGCAAGGCGGCGGGCTCGGTGTCGAAGAAAACCGCTTTCGTCGTCGTGGGTGACTCGCCAGGATCGAAGTACGACAAGGCCATCTCCCTGAAGGTCCCGGTTCTCGACGAGGCGGGCTTCCGCGTCCTGCTGGAACAGGGTCCGGACGCGGCGCGGGAGGTGGCCGTCATCGGGGAAGAGAGCACAGATGACTGACCTGATCATCCGCCCGGCCACGGAGGCCGACCTGCCCGCGGTCGGCTCCGTCACGGTCGAGGCCTACCGCGTCGACGGCTACCTGGACGGCACGGACGACTACGCCGACAGGCTCGCTGACTCGGCTGCCCGGTTCCGCGACGCCGAGCTGCTCGTGGCCGTCGACGAGTCCGGCGCGGTGCTGGGGTCGGTCACGGTCGTGCACCCCGGCACGCCCTACGCGGAGATCTCGCAACCTGGAGAGCTGGAGTTCCGCATGCTCTCGGTCTCCGCGAAGGCACGCGGCCGCGGCGTCGGCGAGGCCCTGGTGCGCGCGGTGATCGACAGGGCGCGTGCGGCAGGCATCGGCCGAGTGGTGCTGTCGTCGTCGGAGAAGATGGCGGCGGCACACAGGTTGTACGAGCGGTTGGGCTTCACACGGCTGCCGGAACGGGACTGGGCGCCGTTGCCCGGCATCAACCTGATGGCCTACGAGATGGCGGTCTAGTTCTTCGAGAGCGACGACATGATCCGCGCCCGCAGCTTGAGGTCCCCGGCGGCCTGGTCGTACAGCAGGTCGCGCAGGACCTCTGCGGGCAAGGCTCTCAGCACGTCGCGCAGCTCGACGTCCTCGGCGTCCGGCGGCGGCACCGTCTCACCGCGGTCCAGCAGCACCAGCCCGACCGCCACGCAGTGCTTGCAGAAGAACCCCTCCGACCCGTGCGGGCAGCTGCACTCGCCCACCAGATGCGTGCCCGACCACGACAGCTCCACCGCGTACGCCGCCTCGTCGCTGCCCCGCACCCGAGCCGCCACGTGCCGGCTGTGCACCCGCAGGGACTGCACGGCGTCGCGGTAGGTCAGCCCGCGCCAGTACGACTTGGTGCCCGCGCGGTGCAGCAGCAGCTCGGTGGTGAGGGTCGTCGACACGGTGGTCATCCAACCGGGTGAACCGAGAAGAACCAAAGCAAAGGATCAACATGATCGCGATCGGCCCGCTCACGCCCGCTGACCGCTCCAGGTGGCAGGAGCTGTTCGAGGGTTACAACACCTTCTACGAACGCACGCTCGCGCCGGAGATCTACGACGAGAAGTGGGAGAAGTTCCTGCAGGACAAAACCATTCACGCCCTATGTGCCCGCGACGAGGACACCGTCGTCGGCATCACGCACTTCTTCCAGCACCCCAGCACGTCTGGCGAGGACGTCTGCTACTTGCAGGACCTCTTCACCGCCCCCGAGTCGCGCGGCCGGGGTGCCGGCCGCGCGCTCATCGAGGCGGTCGTGGAGTGGGCGAAACAGCGCGAGTGCGGCCGCGTCTACTGGCACACCAGCGAGTGGAACGAGACCGCCCGCCGGCTCTACGAGCAGGTCGCGGAGAAAACGCCGTTCGTGCACTACCGGATCATGCTCTAACGAGCCGTGGACTCCAGGTCCAGCAACGTCACGGCGGCGCGGAAGTACTTGTTGGTGCCCAGGTCGCGCACGGTCTTGATGTTGAACGCGGCCTTCAGCTTCTCCGCGTCACCTGGGCTCACGCCCTGCAGCGCGTCGACCGGGGCGTCCAGGATCTCGGTGAGCGGGAGGTTCTCGTAAGCCTTGTCGAGGAGCATGTCGAGGTTCACGGTGACAGCCATGATCTTCTTACCTCCAGAAGGTGGGGCGATCACGGCCGATTCTGGTGCCAGATCACGAAGCCCGCAGAACGGCGGTGAAACCCGTTGGAGCAACGCGGCTGCCACGATTGTGTGGGACCGTATGACATGTGCTGCAAGCCTGTCTGAACGGCTCCCGCACAGCCGAGGAGCACCCGGCCCTGCCGCTGACCCCCGTGCGTCTCGCCGAGGACGCCGCGGACGTCGCGGCACTCGGCGTCACGAGTGTGCACATCCACCCGAGGGACGTCATCGGCGCACCGACGCTCGTCGGCCCCGGGGTGGCCACGACGATCGCCACGGTCCGCGCCGCCGTGCCGGGCATCGAGATCAGCGTGTCGACGAACGTGCCAGGCAACCGCGCCACGCTGATCGCCAGCTGGGGTCCGCTGGCCGCCGGACGCCCGGACATCGCGAGCGTCCACGTCGGCGAACCGGGCTGGCGCACGCTGGCCGAAGCCCTGCACCAGGTCAACGTGGCCGTCGAACTGGTCGTGGAAAGCCCGGCACAGCTCGAAGACCTGCCGGCAGGCATCACGCGGATCACGGTCACGGCGACCGAGCAGACCGCGGAAACCCTGCTGCGGCAGGTGGAACCGCTCGGCCTGCCGATCCTGCTGCACGGCCGCGACGACGCGGCCTGGCCCGTCTTCACCTACGCCGCGACGCTCGAACACCACGTGCGCATGGGCCTGGAGGACACGCTGCGCATGCCGGACGGCCGCACCGCCAAGACCAACGCCGAGCTGATCGCGATGGCGCGCAGGAACCAGAAGTCCAAAGCTCCGAGCTAGTAGTACTTCGTTAGGTCGCGCTGACCTGGGCGTG
>NZ_JYJG01000299.1 GCF_000955955.1 Lentzea aerocolonigenes | reverse complement strand
GTCCGGAGCAGTACAGGGTCCTGGTGTGCCCGGACACCAGTTCGCCCTGGTTGAAACCCAGTTCGGCGGACCACTCGACGGGGTTGACCGCTGTTCGTCGTAGGTGCATTTCTGGAGCTTCGTCGCCGATACACGACATCCTGTGTCACGTATTTTGAACCCATGCGTGCCGATCGCTTGGTCTCGCTTGTACTGCTGCTGCGCCAACGCGGCCGGCTGTCCGCTCCCGCGCTGGCTCGTGAGCTGGAGGTGTCCACGCGGACGGTGCTGCGCGACATCGAGGCGTTGTCCGCCGCGGGTGTCCCGGTCTACGCCGATCGCGGCCGCAACGGCGGGTTCTCGTTGCTGCCCGGTTTCCGGACGGAGCTGACCGGTCTCAATCACGACGAAGCGCTGGCGTTGCTGACGGTGGGGCGTGAGCAGGCGTTCGGGCTCGGCTCCGCGCTGGCGTCGGCGATGCGCAAGGTCGTCGACGCACTGCCGGAAAGTCATCGTGACGCGGCGCAGCGATTCCTGGTCGAGCCGGACACCGATCTGCTGTCCAGGCGGTCGGCCACCGAGGAAGTGCCGTCGATAGCCGAAATACGAAGGGCTGTCCTCGCGGGACACAAGCTGCGCCTGCACTACGCGGCTTCGAAGCAGGAACCGCAGTGGCGCACGGTCGACCCGATCGGACTGGTCACCGTGCGCGACCGCGGCTACCTGCTGGCCACGCGTTCCGGCGCCGACCGGACGTATCGGCTTTCCCGTGTATTGGCGGCCGAAGTACTCGCGGAACCTGCTGAGCGTCCGCCCCAGGTGGACCTCGATCGCGTGTGGCAGGAGAGGTGCGCGCAGTTCCTGTCGAACGGTCACATCTCCGTGCGGTTGCGGGTGAATCCCTCACGGCACCTCGACGTGCTGAGGACGGCCGTGGCCGTCCGCGCGGCCGAACAGGACGACGACGGCTGGCTGCGGCTGGAAGCAATGTTCCAAGATTTGTGGCACGCCGAGTGGGCCCTGTGGCAGCTTGGTGTGCAGGCGGAAGTCCTGGCACCCCAGGAGTTGCGCACCGTTCTGCACGACCGCGCGGAGGCGATCGCTGCCCGCTACCGGCCGTCTCACTTGGTGGTTGACCGTTGACAGTCGCGCTGAGGTGGATTACTCAGTCACCGGAAGGTGGGCGGGGCCACCTGACCGCAGTCGTGGGCAACAGAGGTGGCGAATGACAGAGGAGTTACCGGAGATCCCCGGATTCCGGTACGTCCGACCGCTCGGCAAGAACGTGCACCTGTACCGCGACGACGGCGGCGAGGTGGCGGTGAAACTGCTCGTCGACCCGGCACGCGCGGCTGAGATGCGCACCGTGCTCGGTCTCGGGCACCCCGGCATCGTCACCGTGCACAGAGCCGGCCGCACGCGCGCCGGACTGCTGTACCTGGTGATGAAGCACTACACCGGCGGCGACGCGGGTGCGCTGGCGCCGTTGCGGTTCGAGCGGGTGCTGGAGATCGGCATCCAGCTCGCGGACGCGTTGCAGGCCGCGCACCAGGCGGGCGTGGTGCACCGAGACGTGAAGCCGGCCAACGTGCTGCTCGACGAGGGCGGCCACGCGTGCCTGACGGACTTCGGCGTGCTCGGCCGCGACCGGCTGCCGTGGACGGCGCCCGAGGTGCTCACCAGCGGCTCCCACGGCGTGCGGGCGGACGTGTTCTCCTTGGCGGCGACGCTGTGGCACCTGCTCGCCGGGCACCCGCCGTTCGTGGTGCCGCGCGGCGACAACTCGCACGCCGCCCTGGAGCACCGCGTCCTGCGCGGCAACCCGCCGCCAACGCGCAGGGCTCCGCAGCAGATGGAAGTCCTGCTGCACCAGGCGATGGCGGCCGACCCGGCGCTGCGCCCGCGGTCCGCGGAGGAGTTCGGCCTGCGGCTGCGGGAGATCCTGCAGCCGACCGGCCTGCCGTCCACTTCGGACGCCGTGGCCGTGCACGTCGCTCCGCCGGCTCCGGCTCCCAAGCGGAAGCGCTGGCCGGTGTACGCGACCGCCGCGGTGGCCGCCGGCGTGCTCGGCATCAGCGGAGTCCTGTTCCTCACCGACGACTCGGAGCTCAAGTCTCCCGAGAAGGTGCAGCCGCAGGCCGCCGCGGACGGTGCGAGCGCGCCGACCGGCAAGGCCGAGGTCACCGTCACCCGCGTCAACCCGACGACGTTGAAGTTCACCTGGACTTACCCGTCGCCGGCCCAGGGCGACAAGTTCGCCTGGCGCACCAACGACGACCTGAAGTCCGGCACCGTCGACTCCCCGGCGGTCGAGCTCTACGCGCCGGGCGCGCTGTGCGTGCAGGTGCGGGTCGTGCGCGCGGACGGCAGCAACGCCAGTGACAACTCGTGGTCGCAGGAGGGTTGCGGCTTCTGACGCTCGGGACCGGTCCCGGCCCTGGCGGTTAGCGTCCGCGCACATGCCAGAGCTGGGTCCTCTCGTCGAGCGGTACGAGACAAGCAACCGCCGCCGTGCCGTCAAAGCGTCGATCCTGATGGCGATCGGCATTCCCCTGCTGGTGCTGGGGACGTTCGCAGTGCTGATCTTCATGAACGGCCGGCCCGGCGCCATCATGGCCGTCGTGGGCGCGATGCTCGGCAGCGGGCTGGGGCTGGTGATCTTCGGGATCGTGTTCGCCGTGCAGGCGGTGCGGCGGCGCGACGAGGGGTTCGCGCTGTACGAGGGCGGCTTCGTGCACTCGTGGCGCGACCAGTCCGTCGTCGTGCCGTGGGGCGACATCGGCACCGTCATGGACACCGGCAAGGACACCGCGCTGGCCCGCCTGCTCGGCGGCGACATCCGTTTCCTCGTCGTGCTCATCGGCGGTCGCAAGATCGTGATCAACGGGTTCACGGCCGGCGCGACCGTGCTGGCCGGCCACATCAGGGAGGCGTTCCTCCGCCAGCAGGAGAGCGGGGGAGTGTCACGATGAGCCGGCGATGATCTGGTTCATGCTCATCGTGGTCTTGATCCGCACCGCTCGGGCATGACTATCGTGGGCCGGTGAGCACCTCGCGCGACGGCTACGGGCACTGGCAGCGGATTCCGACCCGGTGGGCGGACAACGACGTCTACGGGCACGTGAACAACGTCGTCCACTACGCGTTCATGGACACGGTGATCAACACGTGGCTGATCGCGGCCGGGCTGGACATCCAGGCCGGGCAGGAGATCGGGCTGTGCGTCGAGTCGCACTGCAACTACCGCGCCTCGGTCTCGTTCCCGGACGCGCTGGACGCCGGGCTGCGCGTCGGGCACCTCGGCCGGTCGAGCGTGCGGTACGAGGTCGGGTTCTTCCTCGAGGGCAGCGACGACGTGGTGGCGGAAGGCCACTTCGTGCACGTGTTCGTGGATCGGACGACCCGCAAGCCGGTGGAGATCCCGGCTGGTCTGCGTGCGGCGATGCAAGGCCTGGTGGTGGAGGCGTGAGGGCGCGGGGTGCGGTGGCGGTCTGTGTCGCCGGGCCGGCGGATGCGTGGGGTGATGGACGGCTTGGTGGCCTTGTGAGGGTCCGGGGTGCGGTGGCGGCTGGTGTCGCTGGACCGGCGGAGATGCGTGCGGCGATGGAAGGTCTGGTGGTGGCGTGAAGACGCGTGGTGCGGTGCTCACGAGTGTCGGCGGGCCGCTGGAGATCGTCGACCTGGAGCTCGATCCGCCCGGTCCCGGCGAGGTGCTGGTGCGGGTGCACGCGACCGGGCTGTGCCACTCCGACCTGTCCGTGATCGACGGTTCGCGGATCCGGCCGTTGCCCATGGTGCTGGGCCACGAGGCGGCGGGCGAGGTCGTCGAGGCCGGGCCGAACGCCGAGTTCAAGCCGGGTGATCACGTCGTGCTGTCGTTCGTGCCCGCGTGTGGTGCGTGCCGGCCGTGCTCGTCGGGACGCCAGGCGCTGTGCGAGCCGGGTGCCGCCGCGAACCGCGAGGGCACGTTGCTGAGCGGTCATCGCCGGTGGACGCTCCCGGACGGCACGCGGCCGCACCACCACCTCGGTGTGTCCGGGTTCGCCGAGTACACGGTGATCTCCGACCGGTCGGCGACCCGCGTGCCGCCGGACCTGCCGCTGGACGTCGCCGCGCTGTTCGGGTGCGCGGTGCTGACCGGTGCGGGTGCGGCGTTCTACAGCGCTCAGGTGGTGCCGGGGGACAGGGTCGCGGTGTTCGGGCTCGGTGGCGTCGGCCTGGCCGCGGTGCTCGCGGCGATCACGGCGGGTGCGACCCAGGTCGTCGCGGTGGATGTCGTCGAGCACAAACGGCAGCTGGCGCTCACGCTGGGCGCGACGCACGAAGTCCCTGGTGGACCGGACGTCGTCCAGCACGTCCGGGAGCTGACCGGTGGCGGCGCGGACAAGGTGATCGACACGACCGGCGTCGCGGCCGTGCTCGAACAGGCTTACGCCGCAACGGCTGTCGGCGGCACGACGGTCACGGTCGGGCTGCCGCACCCGGACCGGACCGTCACCCTGCCCGCGCTGAACCTGGTCGCCGAGGAACGCACGCTCAAGGGCAGCTACCTGGGCTCGTGCGTGCCGCGCCGGGACGTGCCGCGGTTCATCGACCTGTACCGCGCGGGCAAGCTGCCGGTCGACGGGTTGTTGTCGGGCCGTCTCGAGCTGACCGAGATCAACGAAGGCTTCGCCAGGCTGGCGTCCGGCGAGGCCGTGCGCCAGGTCGTCGTCATGTGAGTCGTTGCCTGATCTCGGCTTTGAGCACTTTGCCCACTTTGGACCGCGGCAGGTCGGGCCAGATCTCGACCTGCTTCGGCGCTTTCACACTGCCGATCTGCTCCTTCACGAACGCGATCAGCGAGGCCGCGTCCGTGTTCCCGGACGCGCGCAGCTGCACGACGGCCGTCACCCGCTCACCCCACTTGTCGTCGGGCAGCCCGACCACGGCGCTGTCCTGGACCGCGGGATGTGCCTGCAACGCCTGCTCGACCTCGGCCGAGTACACGTTGAAACCACCTGTGATGATCATGTCCTTGGCCCGGTCGACGATGTAGAGGTAGTTGTCCTCGTCGAGGTAGCCGATGTCGCCGGTGTGGTGCCAGCCAAAAGCGCTCACCTCGGCCGTGGCGGCGGGGTTCTCGTGGTATCCAGCCATCACCAACGGGCCTCGCACGACGATCTCGCCGCGCTCACCGGCTCCCAGCAAAGCACCATCCGCAGCCATGATCGCGACCTGCGTCAACGGAGTCGGCCGCCCCGCCGAGGAAAGCCGGGCGGTGGCGATCGAGCCGTCCGGCAGGAAGTGGTCGGCGGGGGAGAGCGTGGCGATCATGTTCGGTGCCTCGGTCTGGCCGAACAGCTGACCCATGACCGGCCCGATCCGCTGGAGCGCCTCGGTGAGCCGCACCGGGGACATCGGCGCGGCGCCGTACCAGAGGCAGCGCAACGAACTCAGGTCCGTCGAGTCCAGCGCGGGGTGGTCGAGCAGGCCGTAGATCACCGTCGGCGGCAGGAACGCGTGCGTGATCCGGTGCTGTTCGATCAGCCGGAGGAACTCACCGAGGTCCGGCGCGGGCATGATCACCGTCTCGCCGCCCAAAGCCATGATCGGGAACGTCAGCACGCCCGCCGAGTGCGTCAACGGCGCGAGGGCCAAATACCTGGGCCGGACGCCGAACGGGTAGCTCATCAACGTCAGCGCGGTCGCGGTCTCCAGGTTGTGCCCGGTCAGCCGCACGCCCTTGGGCCGCCCGGTCGTCCCACCGGTTCCCGCCAGCACGCAGAGATCGTCGTCCGCCACGGTCACCGGCGAAGGCTCGCGGCCGTGCTTCGAAAGCCAGTCGGAGAACGTGACCGCGCCCTCGGCCTCTCCGTCCAGGCACACCAACCTGGTCAGCGCGGGCAGCTCGTCCCGGATGCGGGAAACGAGCGGCGCGAACCTCTCCTGGAAGAACAGGCACCGGCACCCGAACAGGTCGAGCAGCTCCCGGTTCTCCGCCGCCTCGTTGCGCGGGTTGACCGGGCACCACACGGCTCCGGCCCGCGAGATGCCGAAGACGCACGTGAGAGCCAGCGGATCGTTGGCGGACAACACCGCCACACGGTCTCCTGGCGCGATTCCGCTGTCCTGCAACGCTCCCGCGATGTCACGAGACCGCTGCCGCACCTCGGCGTAACTGGAGGACACCCCGCCGATCGTGAGGCAGGGCGCGTCGCCTCCGAGCGACGCGCCCTTGTCCAGGTAGTCGGAGAGTCGCATCAGCGGTGCACTTCGACGATCGGGTCGAGCACCAGGCCGAACGAGCGCAGCGCGCCCAGCAACTCCCGGTGCCCGAACGCCTGGCAGCCCGACGCGAACCCGACTCGGCGTGGTGCGTCCTGCAACAGGTGCACGGCGGCGTGGACGTTCAGCAACGCCGTCTGCTTGTAGTTGCAGTTGCCGTGGATCACGCAGTGCGCGCGGCCGAGCGGTCCGGACGCGTGCACGGAGTCGAGCGAGATGTTGATCCGAGGGTTCTCCCGCGGTGGCATCTCACTGCGCACCTGCGCGGAGAACGCGTCGACGATCTCGTACTTCTCCGCGTCCGACTTGCCCTGCATCTGGTCAAGCGCTGCCGTGACGATCTGCGGCACGCCGAGCATCAACGGCCGGTTGAACACGCCACCGAGCGCCCGCACCGACGCCACGCGCGGGTCCTTCTTGAACCACACCGGATGCGCCGTGCCGCCCCACGGCAGCGCGAGGCCCAGTTCGTGCTGGCCGGGCACGACCAGTTCGTACAACCCCGCGTCGGCAGGCCATTCCACGTACTCGTTCTGCTCCAGGTAGTACGCCTTGGCGAACGCCGCGTTCGTGAGGATCGTGTTCGTGGAAGCGACCGTGGGATAACCCTTCCAGAACACGCCGATGTCCAAAGTGTCCAGTCCGGGCTGCTCCAGGCAGATCTGCGCGGCGATCTCGCCGACCGTGTACATCTGCGCGATGCCAGGAGAGATCAGCAAGCCTTGAGAAGCGAACGAAGCGCCGTACCGCGCTTCGGCGTCGATCATCCAGTCCTGCTCGCCGTTGGTGTCGGTGTAGTGCGCGCCGACGTTCAGACTCGCCCGCACCGCTTCGTGGCCGTAGCGGGAGAACGGGCCGACGGTGTTCAGCACGACGCGCGCCCCGGAGAAGGCCTCGGTGAGCGCCGCCTCGGTGTGCTCGACCTCCAGCACCTCGTACTCGACGGTCTCGATGCCGGGCACCGCGTCGACGGCTTCCTTGACGCGCTTGCCGTCGCGGCCGACCGCGAGGAACGGAATTCCGTACTCGCGCAGATACTCGCAGATCAGCCGGCCCGTGTACCCGGAAGCTCCATAAACGACAACAGGTTTCGCCATGTCACATACCCATCCCGCCGTCGACCGGAAGACCCGCTCCGGTGATGAACTTCGAGGCGTCGGACGCGAGGAACACCACCGCGTCGGCCATGTCGTCGACCTGCCCGAGCCGTCCGAGCGGCGTCAGCTCCACGACCGCACCGGCAGCGGCTTCCGGCGAGGGGAACAGCCCCAGTTCGGCGCAGTCCACGGCCAGCTGGTTGCCCATCGCGGTCGGCGTGAGACCGGGGTAGATGCAGTTCACGCGCACGCCGTAGCCGAGCTTGCCGGACTCCGCGGCCGCGACGCGGGTCAGCCGGTCGATGGCGGACTTGGTCGCCGAGTACACGCTGATGCCGGGGAAGGCGATGGTCGCGGCCACGGACGCGACGCTGATGATCGAGCCGCCGTTGCCGGCCGCGCCACCGGGACGCATCGTGCGCAGGCCGTGCTTCATGCCGAGCGCGGTGCCGAGCACGTTGACGTCGAGCATCTTTCGGATGTCGGCGGTCTCCAGCTCGGTGATCAGGCTGGTGATCTCGATGCCCGCGTTGTTCACGAGGATGTCGAGCCCGCCGATCGCGTCGACCGCCGTGTTCACCGCCGAAGCCCAGCTCGCGTCGTCGGTGACGTCCAACGGCACGAACTCCGCCGTGGCGCCCGAGTCACGCAAGGCCTGGGCGGTCTGCTTGCCCTCGTCCTCCAGGACGTCGCCGATCAGGACCGCCGCACCGGCCTTGCACAACGCCTCCGCCATGCCCGCTCCCAAGCCGCGTGCACCGCCTGTGACCAGTGCTTTTCGTCCGCTCAGCTGATAGCTCGTCATCGAGTCGCCTCCTGAAGTGAGTTGGCTCACACCCTAATCAAAGCTTGACAGTCGTCAAGGAAAATCTTGACGACTGTCCAAGATTTTTTGGACGAGCGGTCAACGGTTGTCGCAATCCGGGCTACGATCTGCGGTGTGACGGATGTCGCCCAGCGCAAACAGGACAAGATCGCTCGCCGGCAGGTCGACAAGTTCGACGCCCGGCGGACCGAGCTCGCCGTGGCGACGCTGCACACGCTCGCCGAGCTCGGCTACGCCCGCACGAGCCTGCGGGAGATCGCGCAGAACTCCGAGTTCTCCCACGGCGTCCTGCACTACTACTTCGCGGACAAGCGCGACCTGATCGTCGAGGCGGTCCGCCAGTACGAGCGCGTCTGCGTGACCAAGTACGACGAGGTCGTCGCCCACGCGACCAGCGCGGACCAGCTGCGCGAGGAGTTCGTGGCGATGTTCTTCGACACGCTGGAGAAGGACGCGACCCTGCACCGGCTCTGGTACGACCTGCGCAACCAGAGCCTGTACGAGGAGTACTTCCGCGCCGACGTGCTGGAGATCGACGCACACCGGGAAGCCATGGTGTGGCGGGTGATCAGCCGCTACGCCGAACTGCGCGAGGGCGCGCCGACCGCCTCATCGGGCACCGCCTACGTGACGCTCGACGGCATCTTCCAGCGCGCGCTGCTGCACCACCTGAGCGGCAACGCCGAGACGGTCGCGTCGTTGCGAGCTGAACTGCCCGGGGTCATCGATCTGCTCGTGGCCTAGTCAGCCAGGTCGCACCGATGCCGTGCAGCACCACGCTGCCCAGCACGCACAGCACGGTGATCGTCAGGATCAGGTTGGCCGCGTCCCCTGTCGGCAGCTTGTTGAACGCCAGCAACCCGAACACGATCGTCGTCGTGCCGCGCGGCCCCAGAGCCCCGACGAGGAGGCGCTCGCGGCCGGACAACCTCGACCCGAGGAAGGCGAGGAACACCGGCACGATGCGGATGACGGTGAGCACGACGGCGGAGAAGAGCACCTCCCGCCAGGTGACGCCGTCGAAGAAGATCAGCACGGCGGTGATGCCCACGACGAACCACATGGTCATGGTGAGCAGGCCGGTGACGTCCTCCAGCAGGTGCAGGTCGGTGTCGAGAGCGTCAGAGCGGGCCTCCGAACGTCCCTTGTGGACTCGGCGGGCCTTCAGCAACCGGTGCACGTAACGGAAAGCGATGCCGGCGACGAACGACGCCACGAAGCCGTTGCCGTCGATCGCGACCGTGGCGGTGTAGGTCAGCAGTGGCGCCAGCAGCACGGCGACGCGCGCGGACTGGTCGTTCACCCACCCCGCCTGGTGCGCCCGGTCCATCAGCCAGCCGAGCAGCGCGCCGATCACGACACCGGCCACGATCGCCTTGACCGCGAACGGCAGGACGGTCGCGAGCGCTTCGAGCGGCGTGCGTTCCTGCGAGGAGTCGCCGGCCAGGATCAGCGCGAACAGGAACAGCGGGGAGACGATGCCGTCGTTGTAGCCGCTCTCGATGTTCAGCGTGCTGCGCACCCGCGCCGACAGCGCCTTGTCGCGCACCACTCGTTCCGCCGGGGCGAAGTCGGTCGGCACCGTCACGCACGCGACCAGGATCAGCGCCGCCCACGACAGGCTCGGGAACAGCAGCCAGCCCACGACGGCGGCCAGTGCGAGGCTCACCGGCATGGCGACCAGCAGCACGCGCGCCACCAGGCCGGGATAGGCACCCCACAACCGGCCCGCGCGCACCTCGGTGGCGTCGACGAACAGCAGCACCGCGAGGATGATCTCCGCCGCGTGCTGGACCGACTCGGTGTTGAGGCCCTCCGAGATGGAGCCCTCGTTGGACAGCCCGACCGCCACGCCGGCCAGCACCATCACGATCGGCGCGGCGAGGTACCAGCGGTCCAGCCGGTTCGCCGCCAGCGAGCGGACGACCATGGCGAACGCCGCCGCGAGCAACAACGAGTTCATGCGGCCACTCCCTGGGCGAACGCGAAGACCTTGTCGGGGTCGTACTTCGAGGCGACCTGCTTCAGCCGCGGGAGATTGCCGCTGTAGTAGGCCGTCGCCCAGTTCGGCAGCTGCGGGTCGATGTAGTTGACGTACCCGGTCTCGCCGACCAGGTCGCCGAGGCCGTCGCGGACCTGGCCCATCCGCCGGGCCGTGTCCGTCGCGCCTTCCGGCGGAGTCTTGAAGTAGATCTGCGCGGACGCGAGGGCGCTGCGGTGCGGGAACGCGGTGGCGTCCGGTGCGACCGCGGCGATCGCGCCGCCCAGGCCGTCGAAGATCAGGTACGACTCGTCGGTCTGGCCGTTCATCAGGTCGACGGCCTTGGCAGGGTCGCTGATCGGTTCGCGCACGATGCGCGACGACGCGACGAACGACTCGTGCTCGATCCCGCTGCCCGCGAAGTACTGCACGGCCTCGGAGTAGCTCTTCGGCTCGATGAACCGGTTGGCGGGCGCCGGCAGGCCGTTGAGGAGCGCAGCCAGTTCGCCGACGGACCCGATGAAGCAACCGCCGACCCGGCACGTCGGCCGGGCGCCGCCGCGGATCACGACGTTGGACCACATCTCGCCGGGCGCCTCGGCGATCCAGGTCTGCCAGGCGCCGAGCACGTCCGCGGTAGGACCCGCGTCGTACTGCAGCGAGAAGACCGTGACCTGCGGTGCGGGCACCGTGCTGAACACGAACTCGGTGACGATGCCGAAGTTGCCGCCGCCACCACCGCGCAACGCCCAGAACAGGTCGGGTTCCTGCTGGGCATCGGTGGTGACCAGCGTGCCGTCCGCCGTCACCACGGTCGCCGAGACGAGGTGATCACACGTCAGGCCGTACTTGCGGGCGAGCACGCCGATGCCGCCGCCGAGCGTGAGGCCCGCGACGCCGACGGTCGGGCACGTGCCGGTCGGCAGGGCGCGGCCCGCTGCGGCGAGCACCCGCGACACCTCGCCGAGCTGGGCGCCGGCGCCGACCCGGACCTGGTCACCTGGCAGCACCTCGATCGTCGCGAGCTTGCGCAGGTCGATCTGCAGGCCGTTCTCGGGCGAGGAGTACCCGGCGTAGCTGTGGCCGCCGCTGCGGGCGGCGATCGGCACGCGATTCCTGGCCGCCTCCAGACACGCCTGGACGTCCGCTGGGGAGGCGATCCTGGCGATGGCGGCGGGCTTGCGGTTGTCCCACACGGGGTTGAAGCCCTGGTAGGTGAAGCCGTCCTGGCCGGGGAGGATCAACTGGCCGGACATCCTGGCGCGCAGGGCGTCCCAGTTCGGCGGTCCACTAGGAACGGACGAAGTGGACGCCGGGACGGTGACCGGATCTTTCGGCGGCGCTGTGCCGGTGCAGGCGGCGAGCGCGGCACCGGCACCCGCGAGCCCTGCGACTTTCAGAAACCTGCGACGATCCACGCGGCGATCATGCCGTAGTTCAGGAGCCGGTGGGTGGCAGCGCGCCCCTCCGGTTGGCGTTGATCTCGTCACGGTGTTCGATCGCCCACTCGGCGAGAGCGATCACCAGCGGCACCAACGTCTTGCCCAGCGGCGTCACCTCGTACTCGACGCGCGGCGGCACCTCCGCGTACGCGGTGCGGCTGACCAGGCCGTCCTGGACGAGGTGCTTCAGCGTCAGGGTGAGCATGCGCTGCGAGATGCCGGTGATCGCCTTCTCCAGCTCGCCGAAGCGCAGCGGGCCTTCCCGCAGCGCGCCGACGACCAGCAGGCTCCACTTGTCGCTGATGCGGTCGAACACCTCGCGGACCGCGCCGCCGTCGTTCATCGGCGGCGGGCAGGTCCGCGTCCGGGTGATGCCGGTCACAGGTAACCCCGCTTTCCTGGACACATACATCGATGTGCCTTTTGCAGGTTTCCGAAACTCACAGACCATCAGGTTACGCACAAGTCGTAAGCATTGGAGTATGCGGTGAACATCGCACTGTGGGTGGTGCAGGGTCTGCTGGCGGCGGCCTATCTGGCGGCCGGGCTGATGAAGGTCGTGCGACCGCGTGAGCAGATGGTGGCCTCTGGTATGGCATGGGCGAAGGACATGACCGACGGGGCCTTCAAGGCGATCGGCGCCGTCGAGGTGGCAGGTGCGCTCGGCTTGGTCCTGCCGCAGCTGACCGGTGTCGCCCCGATTCTGACTCCGATCGCGGCTGTCGGCCTGGTGATCGTGCAGATCTTCGCGGCGCGGGTGCACCTGAAGCTCGGCGAGACGAAGTCGTTGCCCGTCAACGTGGTTCTGCTGCTGCTGGCCGCGTTCGTCGCGGTGGGGCGGTTCGCGGGCTGATCTGACGCAGGCGGCCGAGGACGAGGTCGATGTCGGCGGCGGTGGTGCGGTGGTTCGTGACGCACGCGCGGATGCCCCGTTTCCCCGCCACCACAACGGGTCCGAGCAGGGCGACGTTCTCGGCCGCCAGGGTCTTGAGCAGTTCGGTGTGGTCGGCTCCGGCCACCTCGAAGCACACGGCCGTCAGCGTGACGGGTGCGAGCAGGGTGAGTCCTGGCGTGGCCTCGATGCCTCGGGCGAGCCGCTGGGCGAGGTCGAGAGTGCGTTCGTTGGCGGTGCGGAAGGCTTCCACGCCGAACGCCTGCAGCGCGCTCCACACCTTGAAAGCCTTGAAGTTGCGGGAAAGTTGCGGCCCGTAGTCCATGTAGTCGGTCATCAGCGGGTCGTCGGCGACCGTCAGGTACGAGGAGTCGAACGCGTAGGCGTCCCGGAGCTTCGTGCCGTCGCGGACGAGCAGGCAGCCCGCTTCCAGCGAGGCGAACAGCAGCTTGTGCGGGTCGAGAGTGATCGAGTCGGCACGGGCACAGCCGCCCATCAGGTCCCGCATGCGTTCGGAGAGCAGGAAAAGCGCGCCGTAGGCGCCGTCGACGTGCAGCCACAGGTCCTCGGTTTCGCACAGGTCGGCGATGGCGTCGAGCGGGTCCACCGAGCCGGTCGACACCGTGCCGCAGGTGGCGATGACGCACCACGGCCGCAGCCCTGCCTCGCGGTCGTCACCGATGGCTTGCCGGAGCGCCTGGACGTCCATGCGGCGCTGGTCGTCGGTGCTGATGTGGCGGACGTTGCCGAGTCCGATGCCGAGGATCGCGGCCGCCTTGTCGACGCTGCGGTGCGCTTCGACGGACGTGTAGACGACCAGCGGGGCCGCGTCGCGTTGGAGACCGCTCTCCCGGAATCCGGGCACGCGGTCGTTGAGCGCCACGACCATCGCCTGGAGGGTGGCGAGCGAACCGCCGCGGGTGAGGATTCCCTTGCTGGCGCTGGGATAGCCGACGACTCGGGCGAGCCACTCGAGCACTGACCGCTCGACGACGCCGGCCGCGGGGGAGAGTTGCCAGAAATTGCAGTTCTGGTTGAGCGCGGCGGCCACCGCCTCGGCATACGGGGCGATGCCGTGGGGCGGGCCGAGGACGTAGGCGAGGAACCGCGGGTGGGCGATGGCGGTCGAGTTGGGCAGGATCGTGTCCTCCCAGCTGTCGAACACCGCGTCCACGCCTCGGCCCTGTTCCGGCATCGGGGTGTTGAGCAGTTCGGTCAGCTTGGCGCGGTCAGGTTCCGGCAGAACCTGTGCCCTGCGCAGGCCGCGCTCGTAGCCGTCCAGCACGGCGAGGAGCCGGGTGCCCGCTCTGTCTCGTTCCTCGTCGGTCAGCAGGAGTTCGTTCACGACAAGCAGATTAGGGAACTTGCGCGAGCATTCGATTGCTAATTGTGCTGGCTATGAGCCAGCTGGTGGCATGATCTGCTCATGGACCGCATCGACCGCGCAATCATTCACCACCTGCAGGAGGATGGCCGGCTCACCAACACCGAGCTGGCCGACAAGGTGGGACTGACGCCGTCGCCGTGCCTGCGGCGAGTGCGGGCGCTGGAGGAGGCCGGGGTGATCACCGGATACCACGCCGCGGTGAACCCGGTCGCGCTCGGCCGCGGCTTCCGCGTGCTCGTGCACATCGACCTCGCCGCGCAGGACACCGCGACGATCGAGGCGTTCGAGGAGCAGATCGCCGGGATCGACGCGGTCGAGTCGTGCTCGCGGATGTTCGGGCAGCCCGACTACCACCTGTGGGTCGCCGTCGCGGACATCGCCGCCTATGAACAGCTCTACATGTCCGCGTTGACGCGGTTGCCCGGCGTGGCGCGCACGAACTCCCAGTTCCCGATGAAGACGGCCAAGTGAGCCTGGGTATGGTTTGCTAAAGTCAGATATATGCCCATGCAGATGAGCGGGCCGTTGGCCGCGTTGGACAAGTGGCAGCCGGAGCGGTGCTCGATCGCGCTGGCGCTCGACGTCATCGGCACCAGGTCCGCGTTGCTCCTGCTGCGCGAGGCCTTCTACGGCACCACGCGGTTCGACGGTTTCGTGCGGCGCGTGGGCATCACCGAGGCCGTCGCGGCCAAGCGTCTCAAGGAACTCGTGGACGCCGGCCTGTTCGAGAAGAGGCCGTACCGGGAGCCCGGCGCACGGACCCGGTACGAATACGTGCTGACCGAGCAGGGCAGCGCGTTGCTGCCGGTGATCGTCGCGCTGATGCAGTGGGGCGACACCTACCTGCAGCCCGACGGTGGTCCGCTGCAGGTGGTGTCGGCCTCTTCCGGCGAGCCCGTGACCGTCCAGTTCGGACCGGCCGTTGGGCCGGTCGCGCCGGAGAGCCTGGCGGTCGAGGTCAGATCCGCTCGATGACGGTGGCGTTGGCGAGCCCGCCCGCCTCGCACATGACCTGAAGCCCGTAGCGGCCACCGGTCTGCTCGAGGTTGTTGAGCAGGGTGGTCATGAGTCGTGCGCCGGAGCTCCCGAGCGGGTGGCCGATCGCGAGGGCGCCGCCGTTGACGTTGACTTTGGCGAGGTCCGCTCCGGTCTCGGCCTGCCAGGCGAGCACGACCGGTGCGAACGCCTCGTTGACCTCGAAGACGTCGATGTCGTGGATCGTCAGCCCGGCTTTCGCGAGCACCTTCTGGGTGGCCGGGATGATGCCGGTGAGCATGAAGACCGGGTCGTCGCCCGCCACCGCGAACGAGTGCACGCGGGCCCTTGGGGTGAGTCCTCGGTTCCTGGCCGCCTCTTCGCTCGTCACCAGCACCGCCGCGGCGCCGTCGTTGACGGGTGAGCTGTTGCCGGCGGTGATGCGCCAGTCCAGCTCCGGGAACCGTGCTTCCCAGTGCTCGCCGCGGAAGGCGGGCCTCAGCTTGGTCAGGACCTCCGTGGTGGTGTCCGGCCGGATGGTTTCGTCGATGCCCAGGTCGTTGACCTTGACGATCTGCTCGTCGAAGAAGCCGTTCTTCCACGCTGTGGCCGCTTTCTGGTGCGACTCGGCGGAGAACTCGTCGAGCTGGGCGCGGCTCAGGTTCCACCTGTGGGCGATCAGTTCCGCGCTGATCCCTTGCGGCACCAGGCCTTCGCTGTACCGCGCGTGCACCTTCGGCCCGGCGAAGTCCTTGCCGAGCGTCTGCGACCCGATCGGAATCCGGCTCATCGACTCGACGCCGGACGCGATCGCCACGTCGTACGCGCCCGCGATCACGCCCTGTGCGGCGAAGTGCAGCGCCTGCTGGCTCGAGCCGCACTGCCGGTCGACCGTCACGCCGGGCACCGACTCGGGGAACCCGGCCGCGAGCAGGGCCCAGCGCGCGGTGTTGCCGGACTGCTCGCCGACCTGGCCGACCGCGCCGCTGATCACGTCGTCGACCGCGGCCGGGTCGATGCCGGTGCGGTCGACGAGCGCCTTCAGGACCGTGCTGTGCAGGTCGACGGGGTGGATCTCGGAGTAGGCGCCGCCGGGCTTGCCCTTGGCGAGCGGCGTGCGAACGGCGTCGACGATGACGGCTGTGGTGCTCACGGCAGGTCCCCTTCGGCTCATCTGACTAGTGTCAGGCATAGCCAGGCTACGCCCTGGCTCAGTTGGAGCAAAGTCAGACTGTTGGATCGTCTCCATAGCTTCAGTGTTGGCCGAATTCAACGGCTTGGACGGCCTGCTTTTGGCGGTGGGCGGTGAGTACGCGGACTGCCAAGCTGGGGACGCGTGAGACTCGAGTGTTGACAACGTTGTCACGGACCGCCGCCGCGGTGAGGAGCGGGAACCATGCGTTTCAGGACGCTGTTCGTGCTGTGCGCGACGGTCGCGGCGATGGTGACGGCAGTGTCACCGGCCGCGGCGCAACAGGATCTGGCCAGTTCGGTGAATCCCTTCATCGGCACCACCAACGCGGGCAACGTCTATCCCGGCGCGGTGCGGCCGTTCGGCATGCTCTCCTGGAGTCCGACCACCACCCGAGGTGACCAGACCAGTGCCGGAGCCGCCGGTGGTTACCAGTACGACGTCACCCGGATCCGCGGGTTCGGATTGACCCACCTCAACGGCACCGGCTGCACGCCGGGTGCGTCGGGAGACATTCCGATCATGCCGTTCAGCGGGGACGTGACGTCGTCGCCGTCGGCCGACAGCACGGACCAGATCTACGCGCGCAACTTCAAGCACGCCAACGAAAGTGCCGAGCCGGGCTACTACCGGGCCGGGCTGGACGACGGGGTGAACGTCGAGCTCACGGCCACCGAGCGCACCGGCACCGGCCGGTTCACGTTCCCCGCCGGCGGCAAGGCGAACCTGCTGTTCCGCACCTCGAACTCGTTGAACGGCAGCGGGAATGCGACGGTCAGGATCGACGCGGCCAACCGCAGGGTCACCGGATCGGTTGACAGCGGCGGGTTCTGCGGGCGGACGTCGGGCGGCGCGGCGAACCAGCGCGTGTACTACCGGCTGTTCTTCACGGCGGAGTTCGACCAGCCGATCACGAGCTTCGGCACGTGGCGCGACGGAACGCTCAGCCCTGGCAGCACGAACGGCCAGGGCGGCGAGGGGTTCACGAACCGCGCGGGCAAGGGATCGGGTGGCTATGTGGGCTTCGACCCCGGCACGGTCACCGCGCGGGTCGGCATCTCGTACGTCAGCCTGGCGAACGCACAGGCGAACCTCGCGGCGGAGAACACAGCCGCGTTCGACGGCATCAAGGTGGCGGCGCGCCAGCAGTGGGAGCAAGCGCTGAACCGCATCCGCACCACCGGTGGGACAACGCAGCAGCGCACCGTTTTCTACACCGCGCTGTACCACGCGTTGTTGCAGCCGAGCCTGGCCAACGATGTCAACGGCGAGTACCTCGGCTCGGACCTGCGCACGTATCGGCTCAGTCCCGGACAAGTCGCGCAGTACAGCACGTTCTCCGGCTGGGACGTCTACCGGTCGCAGGTGCAGATGCTCGCGCTCCTGGAGCCACAAAGAGCGGGCGACTACGCGCAATCGCTGCTGAACTACGCCGACCAGAGGAACGGCGAGTGGGATCGCTGGCTGCACAACAACGGCAAGACCGCGGTGATGTCCGGTGATCCGTCCGCGCCGGCGATCGCGGGCATGTACGCGTTCGGGGCCGAGAACTTCAACGTGCAGAAGGCGTACGAGTCGCTGGTCAAGGCGGCCACGGTGCCGACGGCGAACGACCTGTCGGACAACGGGTGCCCGATCCAGTGCCCTGGGCAGCGGCCGTCGCTCGACCGGTACATGAGCCTGCATCACGTGCCGTCGAACAACTGCCACTGCTGGGGCGCGGCGGCGGAGACGTTGGAGGACGTCACCGCCGACTACGCGCTGGCCCAGCTCGCCGGCAAACTCGGTGACACCCAACGCAAGCAGCTGTTCGAGCAGCGGGCCGCGTACTGGCGCAACGTGTTCGACCCGAGTGTCAAGTACATGCGCAACCGGGCATCGAACGGCACGTGGGCGCCGAACTTCACGCCGGGCACCGGAACCGGGTTCGTCGAGGGCACGAGCGCCCAGTACACGTGGATGGTCTACCACGACGTCACCGGGCTGGCCGCGGCGATGGGCGGCAAGGCCACTGCGGCGACGAGGCTCGACGGCTTCTTCCACGACCAGAACGGCAACTGGGACCTCAGCGGCACGAACGGCACGCGCTACAACGCGGGCAACGAGCCCAGCATCCAGACGCCGTGGCAGTACATCTACCTCGGCCGGCCGTACCAGACGCAGGAGACCGTGCGGCAGATCCTGGACACGCTGTGGAGCACCGGAACCGGCGGCATCCCCGGCAACGACGACCTCGGCACCATGTCGTCGTGGTACCTGTTCGCCGCGATGGGCATCTACCCGCAGATCCCGAGCCGCGCCGAGCTCGTGCTGTCCACGCCGCTCTTCACGAAGGTGGAGATCAGGCGCGGTAACGGAAAGACGATCGTCATCGAGGCGCCGCAGGCATCCGCGCAGAACAAGTACATCCAGTCGCTGACGGTCAACGGAGCAACGTCGAACCGCGCTTGGGTGTCCGCGGAGCTGGTGCGCGACGGCGGAAAGCTGACCTACGTCCTCGGGTCGACGCCGAACAAGACGTGGGGCGCGGCGGAAACGCCGCCACAGCTAGGAAGCTAGCGAAGGCCCGATCCAGCGACCGACCAGGTCCCGCAACTGGGTATCGGACAGCGGAGGCGTCGAGGGATGACGCAGGAACGACAGGAACAGCCGCATGAGGACTTCGGCCAGCCCGGCGAAGTCCTCATCGGCCACCACACCGGAGGACGCCCAGTCCACCGGCACGTTGCGGAGAATCCGCGCGCCCAGAGCAAGCCACTCGCGGGACGTGACCGCGCCGGTGAAGAACTCGCCTTCACCGGCTTCCAGCAGCAGGTTCAGCCTGGGTTCGAGAGGAACGGCCCGTACGCCGAACACCACGGACTCGACCGCGACCTCGGCCGGGCTGCCGAACGTCGCGAGGTGGCGTTCCATCCGGACGGCGAACTCCTCGACGCCCGCGATCGCGACGGCGCCCAGGATGTCCGCGAGCTTCGGGAAGTAGCGGTACACGGTCTGCCGGGTGACGCCGGCCTCGGCCGCGATGTCGGAGAGGCTGGTCCTGGCGAGCCCCGCGCGGTCCAGGCACGCCGTCGCCGCCTCGACGATCCGGCGGCGTGCCTCCTGCTCCGTGCCGGGCGGGTTGCCCTGCCATCCGTGGTGCCCCATGTGCACCATCTTTCCCTACACCAGGACGCGCACCCGGTAGAGCCTCGCCAGCACCAGCCCGGCTCCGGCGAAGCACGTCAACGCGTAGACGACGCTGGTGATCGGAACGCCGGAAACGGTCACCCAGAACACCGCCATCACACCCAGGTAGCACGCGGGGTAGATCCGGGCGAACGCCGACACGTCCGGAAGTCCTTGCGCGGTAACGATGAGCCACACTCCCGCGACCCAGATCAGGGCGAGCTCAGCACCGAGCACCCACGCCTGCCCGGTGACATCGGTGCCGAACAGGCTCGCGGGGGAGCCGGCGATCACCATCGACAGCGGAGCCGGCAACCCGGCCGCGAGCCGCCACCGTCCAGGAAGCCGCACGACCAGGTACGTCATGGCGCCCAGCGAGACCGACGCGAACAGCAGCGCGCTCTTCATCGGCACCGATCCCATCATGGGCTGGTTCACCATGGCGTTGGCCGGGTTCCACGCCCACCACTTCAGCTGCGGTCCAATGTGGTCGAACACCTCGTAGAACACCTGGCACACGAACGCGACCGCCACCGAACCAGCCAGTGCTCCCCGTTGCGCGAAGATGCCGAGCGAGCGCACGACCTCGTAGGCGAGCTGGCTGATCATCGGGTAGAACGCGATGATGTAGAGCGGCAGCCGATCCCACATGAACTGCACGGTGAACTGGTTGTGCGCGAAGATGAAACCGTAGATGTCGTCGAGCCCGAACCACTCCGGGAAGTACAGCGGCGGCTCGATCACGAACAGGTAGACCAGCGAAGTCCACCACAGCGCGAGGTTGGTCGGATCGCCCGCACGTCGTCGTCGGATCGCGTGCACCAGAGCGAAGACCGCACCCGCGATCACGAGCAGTTCGAGCAGTGGCAACGTCCAGTTCGCGAGTTCCCACGGAGGCCGCATCGACACGACGGGGGAGACGTCGTGACAGTCGAACCCGAGACCGCGCGTGACCGCTTCCGCCTCGGGCCCGCACTCGGTCATCGTGCCGCCGCCGTCGAGTAGTCCCTGGCCGGAGGTTCGGCGAGGGGATCGAAGTTGAACGGAACTCGCTGACGCCCCAACGCGGTGCGGACCCGGTAGCGCAGCAGTCCCGCGATCACCCGGGGGTTGGTCATGAAGTCGCGCAGCGACTCGTCCATGTTGAACACCCGCGCGAAGTGCTCGTCGACCACCGCGTACTCCCGCGCGGCGCCGACGATGAAGCTGAACGCCGGGCCGGACACGGCGGCGACGAGCTTCCGCCGCCACTCGGGCAGCTTCTCCGTGCCTTCCGCGAACGAGTAACCCTGGTCGCGCGCCATCGCGAGGCTCCACGGCACGTTCAACGACTTGCGTTGCGCGGCGAGGAATCGCGCGGAGAAGTCGCCGGAGACCGACGAAGCGGCCTGAAGATGCCCGCGCAGCAAGAGAGCAGAGCTGGCCGCCGAGCTGATGCCCTGAGCGTAGAAGGGGTTGAAGGCGCAGATCGAGTCGCCCACGAACGCCAATCGTCGCGCAGGCGCCTTCAACAGGTCGTAGCGCCGCCACTTGTTGCCGGTCGACCGCGTCAGATGCACCTCTGAAGTGGGAGTGGACTTGTCCATGGCCTCGGCGAACAGCGGCGTGCGCACCCGCCGCGCCGATCCGATGAACGCCTCGGTCGTGCGCGGCATCTCCAGGCCCCACGAGCCCATGCACGCGATCGCCCGGTTGCCCTCGATCGGGAAGAAGTTGACCAGGAACTCGTGCTCCGGCGGGTGGGAACCCTTGTCCGGCGTCGGCATGATCACCAGGTGCCGCCACCACCACGACTCCGGCGGCGACGCGGGCAGTTCGTACCAGCGCGAGGTGTAGGTGACCTTGGCGTCGAGCGTCCGCACCTCGGGTTCCGGCCAGCCCGCGGCGGCCAGCCAGCCGCTGACCGGCGAGCCGCGGCCCATCGCGTCCACCACGAAGTCGGCTTCGAGGTCGTCGACCCCGGCCACCTCACCGCCCCGGAAGCTCAGGCCACCGGCCGAGACCCCTTCGCGCACCACGACGTTGCCGAGCTCGTGCACCTGGTCGCGCAGCACCCGTTCGATCAGGACCCGCGAGCTGTAGATCATCGTCATCGACGCCTTCTTGCGCGCCGACCAGCCCTCCCCGTCGAGGTAGGCCGCGTCCATCGAGGGCATCAGGTGCAGGCCACCCGCGTTGATCAGCGCTTCCTCGAAGCCCGGGAACAGCGCCCCGATCGCCCGGCGCCCCGAGTTGAGCAGGAAGTGCGGGTGCTTGCTCTGCGGGACACCACGCCGGTGCTCGGCCTCGACCGGCAGCTCGTCGCGTTCCAGCACGATCACTTCGTCGAAGTGCGCGGCCAACGCTCCCGCCGCGCACAGACCTGCCGCACTGCCACCAAGAACGACCGCGGTCCTGCCGAGCCGCATGCGGACCAACTCCCCGGGCTCATTCATACAAAGTGTGCTCGAATGTATGAATGAGTTCGGGAGGCGTCAATGGCCGCCACCGCGTGACGGTCAGCGTCACCGGGTTGGCGCGCACCCGTTTGCCGCCGACCTTGGCCTGCTGCTCCGGCGAAGTGGCCTGTTGGGACACGTGCGAAATGGGCCTTCCAGGAGGCCACTTGATGCGCGCACTATCGTCGGCGTGAACATCATCGAACTCGACGACGAGAACACCGCGCTGGCGTTCGACACGATCCGCGAGCTCAGGCCGCACCTCACCTCGGCGGACGACTTCGTCGCGGCCGTGCGGACCCAGCGCAAGGAGGGCTACCGGCTGGTGGCCTCGCTGGACGCGGACGGCCGGGTCGCCGCCGTGGCGGGTTTCCGGCCCCTCACGAACCTCTACGCCGGATCGCACCTCTACATCGACGACCTGACCACCCTCTCGACCGCGCGCAAGCAGGGCCACGCCGGTGCGCTGCTGCGGTGGGTCGACGAGGAGGCACGGCGGCTCGGCTGTGCGGGTGTGCACCTCGACTCCGGCACGCACCGGCACGACGCGCACCGGCTCTACCTCGGCTCCGGCTACGTCATTCCTGCCTTCCACTTCAGCAAGGTGGTTGACTGACCGGCGTGCGCGTAGCCGTGGTGTCCGGGGGCGATCCGGGTCACGTGGTGCCCGCGATCGCGCTGTGCCTGAGGTTTCTGGAGGCCGGCGACACCCCGGTGCTGCTGACGGGCGACCGGTGGGTCTCGGCGGCCGCCCGCGAGGGGATCACGGCGTCGCGGGTGAACGGCCTGACGCTGGCCGATCTGCGGGGTTGTGAGGATCTCGGTTCCGCACTGCACTCCCAGGCGGCCGCGCTCGCCTCGGCGTTGGTTCCTCAGCTGGCTGCTCTGTCGCCGGATCTGGTGGTGTGCGACGTGCTGGCACTGGGCGCGAGCATGGCCGCCGAACTGCTCGGCGTGCCGTGGGCGCAGCTGTCACCGCACCCGCTGTACGAGCCGTCGCGGTGGTTGCCGCCGATGGGCAGCGGGCTGGCTCCTGGAACGGGCGTGCGCGGCAAGCTGCGTGACGCGGTGCTGCGGGCTCTCACGGCCAGGTCGATTCGGCAAGGCGACCGGCAACGTGCTCTTGTGCGCCGGCAGATCGGCCTGAGTCCGCGTGGCTCCGGCCCGGCGGTCCGGTTGATCGCGACGTTGCCCGCCCTGGAGGTGCCGCGCCCGGACTGGCCTGCCAACGCTCACGTGGTCGGGCCGTTGCTGTGGGAGGCGAGTGAGGAGCTGATGACCCCGCCGCCGGGCGACGCTCCGCTGGTCGTGATCGCCCCGTCGACGGCGTGGACCGGCGCCACCGGCATGGCCTCCCAGACTCTCGAAGCGTTGCGGGACCTCGGTGTGCGGGCCGTGGTGTCGACGTTCGCGCCACCGCCGGACGAGCTGCCGTCGTGGGCGCGGTCGGGACCGGGCAGGCAGGACGAGCTGCTGCGCGAGTCGTCCGTGCTGGTCTGCGGTGGTGGGCACGGCATGCTGGTCAAGGCGTTGCGGGCGGGCGTTCCCGTCGTCGTCGTGCCGGGTGGCGGTGACCAGTGGGAGATGGCGAACCGGGTGGCGAGGCAGGGGAGCGGCGTGATCGTTCGTCCGTCCACTGTGGACTCGCTGCGTGCCGCGGTGGCACAGGTGCTGGGCGATCCGCGGTTCGCGGCCGCCGCGGCTCTGGCCGCGTCGCTGGACGGTGTTCGTGATCCTGTCGAGCTGTGCAGAGCCGCTGCCCTCTGTGGTAGTGGTGGATCGTGCTGAACCACGGGCTGGACATGTCCGAACTGGACCGGGCCGCGCCTTCCCGTGGATCGGCGCGGAGGTGACCGCGCAGCTGATGGCGCCCCTGCGGTTGATGGAGACGTGGGCGCACGGACAGGACGTCCTCGACGCGCTGGGCGTGAAACACCGTTCGACCGAGCGGCTGCAGCTCGTGGCGTATCTCGGGGTCGCGGGCCTGGGGTTGTCGTTCCAGGCCGCTGGGCTGCCGTTCCTGGAGGAGCAGATCAGCGTGGAGTTGACGGGTCCGGACGGCGAGCTCTGGTCGTGGGGACCTGATCCTTACGAGACGGATCAGCGGATCCAGGGCCCTGCCGAGGACTTCTGCCTGCTGGTGACCCGCCGTCGGTCTCGGGCGCAGACCACGCTGACGGCGGTCGGTGAAGACGCGGACACGTGGCTCGATGTCGCCCGCGTCTTCCTCTAGGCCGGGCAGGGTGATCCTGCTCAACGGTCCGTCGAGCTCGGGAAAGTCGAGCATCGGCGAGGAGATGCTGCGGCTGCTGCCCGATCCGTGGTTCCTGGTGCCGGTCGACGGCATCAGCGGCATGCGGTCGACAGAGCACACTCGTCGGCTGGACGAGGCAGAAGTCCGGGAGATGCTGCGACGCACCCGGCTCGGCTATCACCGGGTGGTCGCGGCCCTCGTCTCCACGGGGAACGACGTGATCATGGACTATCCGCTGAGCGAACCGTGGCGCCTCACCGATCTGCTCGAGGTCCTCGACGGCTACGACCTGACGCTGGTCGACGTCCGGTGCTCCCAGGAAGAGCTGGTCCGGCGCGAGCAGGCGCGCGGCGATCGTCCACCGGGCCTGGCCGTGTCGCAGACCAGCGTCTTTGCCCACGGCTACCACGACATCGAGGTCGACACGACCCACCGAACCGCCGCCGACTGCGCCCAGGAGATCGTGCGGCGGTTCGAATCTAGGGCTTGTCGGAGACCTTGATCTTGCCGTCGATGATCTGCTGCTTGTAGCCCTCAAGAATGCCCTGCAGCTCCGCGTCGACCTTGCCACCTGGCGCGGCGTACCCGACACCGTTCACCTTGAGGTCGAACACCTTCGGCAACGACGCCAGGTCGTTCTTCGCGGCCGCGCGGTAGAAGTCGTACACGGCGACGTCGACGCGCTTGAGGCTCGACGCCACGATGATGTCCTTGTTGGCCGCGAGCGACGGCTGGTTGTACTGGTCGGCGTCGCAGCCGATCGCCAGCACGCCCGCCTGCTTCGCCGCCGCGAACATGCCGATGCCGGAAGCACCCGCGGCGTGGTAGACGACGTCCGCACCCTTGTCGATCAGGCCCTTCGTCGCCTCCTGGCCCTTCGGCGGGTCCTGGAAGCCGGTGAAGTCGCCGGCCGGGGTGATGTACTTCTTGTCGACCTGGATCTTCGGCGCGGCGGTTTTGGCACCCTGCGTGTAACCGGCCTCGAACTTCTGGATCAGCGGGATGTCGACACCGCCGATGAAGCCGATGTGGCACTTCTTGCTCTGGTACGCGGCGACGACGCCCGCGAGGAACGAGCCCTCCTGCTCGGCGAACACCAGCGGTGTCACGTTCGCGGCACCGTCCACCGCGGAGTCGACCAGGCCGAACTTGACGTTCGGGAACTCCGGCGCGACCACCTTCAGCGACTCGGTGTAGGCGAAACCGACGCCGACGATCGGGTTGAAGCCCTCGGACGCGAGCTGGCGCAGGCGGGTCTGCTTCGCGGCCTCGTCCTCGTTCGGCGCGGCGGAGAGCTCGCGGGTGTTCTCCTTCTTGACGCCCAGGTCCTTGATCGCCTGGTCGAACCCGGCGGCGGCCAGGTCGTTGAACGACGCGTCACCGCGGCCGCCGATGTCGTAGGCCAGGCCGATCTTGAGCGCGCTGCCGTCGATCTTCTCCCCGGCAGAGGTGCTGGAACTGGTCGCGGCGGGTGCGCTGGGCGGCGTCGAGAACTCGCACCCGGCACCGGCGGCGTTGGTCGGACCGATGCCGCCGGAATCCTTGGCGCAGGCACTCGCCAGCAATGTCAGCGCGATCGCGGCCACAGCTGTGCCACGCGTACGACGGCGCACGATAGTTCTCCATCCGGTTGGGCTTGCGCCGGACGGTACCTCGCGCGACGTCCAATGTGGATGCGCTTTCAACTACTGGGAAAGATCCTTGCGGAAGATCAGGAAGTCGCACGGGCAGGCGAGGTGCGGCACCAGCGCCGGGTAGTCCTGGTTGAAGTCGCCGACGCGTACGGCCTGGTAGCCGAGCCGCGTGTACCAGGCACGCAGGAACTCCTTGACCGGATGCGCCCACTCGCGCGGCACCAGCAGCTCCAGCTGCATCTGGGAGAGACCGCTCTCCCGCGCCCAGCTCTCGGCGAAGGACACGAGGTCCCTGCCGACGCCGGTGCCGCGTTCCTCCGGTGCCGCGACCAGCATCCCGAACTCGCCCAGGTCGTCGTCCAGCCGCTGCACGCGCACCGAGCCGGCCACGCGCTCGCCGGACCGCACCACGGCGATCTCGCCGGCACGGATGAGCTCGGTGACCTCGACGGCCGAGGTCCGGGCGGCGTCGTTCGCCCAGATCCCCTTCTCGGCCTCGGCGTAGACGCGGTTGACCAGGCCGGCGATCTCGGCCGCGAGCCCGGTGTCGGACGTGAAGGTCACCACGGCGACGGCTGGGTGGTCTCGGCGAGTTTCTGCGCGTGCTGCAGCACACCCAGTTCCTTCAACATCCGATCCTTCTGCGCCGGGTCGTGCGCGACGTGCGAGGCGTGCAGTGCCTTGCGCAGCCGCGATGTGCGGAAAGGCGTCCACCGGCTCGCCAGCGCCAGTTTCGCCGCTCGCAACGCCGCCCGATCACGGGTGCGGGCGAGCGCGTCCCGGCCGTCGTCGCCCAGGCCCAGCAACGACAGGAAGCGCTCTCGCAGCTCACGGCCCACGCGCGCCCAGGTGGTCGTGCGCTGACGGGACGCGCGGATCTCGATGCCCAGCGCGAGGTGCAGCATCACCAGGCCCAGCACCGGTCCGAGCAGCACGCGGGCGGTACCCGCGACCGGTCCGGACAGGCTGAAGGCGGCGAACGCGGCGAACGCGGTCAGCCCCCACGCCACCAGACGCGCAGGACCAGGACGGCCGTCGCGGCGGACGCCACCGCGCATGGCCCAGCCACACGCGATCAGCGCCGCCTCCATCACGGAGAACAGCACGATCCGCTCGGTGACGTCGGTGATTCCCAGGCGCTGCTCGAAGAACCGCCACGACGTGTCCACGCTGACCCCGATGCTCATCAGCGCGACCAGGTAGAACCCCTTGGCACCAGCGGGTTTCACCGGCTCGGCGGGAGTCCCGGCTTCGTCGAGCTGCGCGATCAGCTCCGGCGTGAGCGGTACGAGACCGCTCGTGTCGGCGACCCCGTTGCGGGCACGCCACTCGTTCACGATCGGCGCGGCGTACTGCCTGCTGGGCACCCTCTGCTGACCCTGCTTGCTCAGCCAGCGGCGGACGTCCTCCACCGAGCTGCCGCGCGGCATGTGCTCCAACGCGTACAGGATCTGCTCTTTCATGGTTTTCAGCCGGTCCAACTCAGGTTTGTGACCGGCCTCGTCCGTGCGCACTCGTCCTCTCCGTCCTCCGCGTTGGCCACGCGGACGCGAATCTCCACGGTGTAATTCGGAACGCGCGGCACCCTACCCGTTGCTCAGGACGGCACAGCACCGGGTTTTCGGACAGGCGGAAGAACCGTTGAGGGACCGAGACCTTGCGGGCCGCGGTGCGTTGTCACCGCGGCCCCGCCAGGTGTGCGGTTCAGACGGCCGGCAGGTGGATGTCGCTGACGTGCACGTCCACGGCCGCGACGTCGAAGTTCAGGAAGTTCTCGACGGCCTCGATCACGTCGGTGCGGACCTGCTCGGCGAGCGCCTTGACGGCGTGGCCGAACTCGATCACCAGAGAGACGCCGATCGTGGCGACGTCGCCGTCGACCTCGACGGAAATGCCGTCCGCGTCAAGGCTGTGCACGCCCTCGATCTTGGCGGCGACGATGGTGACGACCTTCGCGATCACGCCGTTGTCGACCGACACGGAGCCGCGGGAGCCGGCGGCGGCACGGGCCGGAGCGGCTTCTTCGGCGACGACGACGGGCGCTTCCTCGGCCTCGGCCTCGGCGACCGGTACGACCTCGATCTCCGCCTCGACGGTCTCGTCCTCGGCGTCGTCCTCGGCGTCATCTTCAGTGACAGCCTCGGTTTCGGCGACCGGCTCGGTCTCCTCCACCTCTTCGGTGTCCTCGGCCTCGTCCGCTTCGGCGGCGGGCTCGTCGGACTCCTCGGCGTCCTCAGCCTCTTCGGTCTCGTCCTCGGCGACGGCCTCGGTGTCGTCGTCCGCGTCGGCGGTCTCTTCGTCGGCGACCTCGGCGGCGGGCTCGCCGGTCTCGTCGGCGGCGTCCTCGACGGACTCGTCGGTCTCGCTGGTCTCGTCCTCGATCGCTTCGGGCGCAACGGTTTCGCCGGTGACGACCTCGTCGGTCCGGACTTGGTGGGTGTCGAGGGAGATGGGGGTCGTGATGTCGTCACGGGCGTCGACGACGTCCTGCTTGGGGCGGCCGAAGAGGTTGCTGATGATCTCGGTCATGGGTGTTTTCCCGTCTCGCGCGCGAAGGGTGCAGGGGGAGGAGCGAGGTGACGGCGCCACGATAGGCACAGCGCCGGTGACCCAGATCACCGCCCCCGCTTCGAGAACTCCCTGTGTCCCAACAATGTTCAGTTCGTGACGTGCCAACTTCCCCGCGAATCGTCAGCAGGGTGTATGCGTGCCTCCCGTGTGCACGACGTTGACACTGTCATGGTTGCAGTGTCACTATCGAGGGGTGTGGACGCTCGACGAGTTGCTGGAACGTGTCTCCGCCGCGCTGACGGCGGAGTACTCGGGCGCGCCCAACGGTCGTGTGCGCGATGTGCCCGACCGGCGGGCCGTCCGCTGGTACGCGACGACAGGGCTGGTCGACCGGCCGTCCGCGATGAGCGGCCGCACAGCGCTTTACGAACGACGGCACCTGCTCCAGCTGGTGGCCGTGAAGAGACTGCAGTCGGAGGGGAGAGCGCTTGCCGAGATCCAGGCCGAGCTCGCGGGCGCGACCGACAAGAAGCTGGCCGCGATCGCCAAAGTGCCCGGCCGGCTGTTGGAGTCAGGCGAGAGACCACCGGAAGCGGTCCGGCCGCGGTTCTGGGCCGAACCCGTTGCCGCACCAGCGAAAACGCGTCCGCCGGAGGCCGCTCCGCTGAACGGGGTAGCGCTCGGCGGAGGTGCCGTCGTCCTCGTACCGGGTACACCGGCGGCAGCCGACCTCGCGGACATCGCCGCCGCCGCCCAGCCCTTGCTCGACCTGCTCGCCGCCCGTGGTCTGCTCAACGAAAGGGAACAGTCATGACCTTCTCCGTCGCCCCGATGAGGCCCGCGGAGCTGGACCGGATCGGCCTGGTCAGCGAGGACGCGGGCGTTGGCGCGCTGCGCACCGAACGCGGGAACCTGCCGCTGGAGCGCCTCGACGTGCGGGCGACGATCACCGGTCTGATCGGCCGCGTCGTGCTCACGACCGGTTTCGTGAACACCTACGACACCGCTCTTGAAGCCACCTATGTGTTTCCGCTGCCCGATCGCGCCGCGGTCACCGGCATGAAGATGACCGCGGGCGACCGCACGGTCGAAGCCGAGCTGCAGGAACGGGCTCAGGCGCGGCAGACCTACGACGACGCGATCGCGGCGGGCAGACAGGCGTCGATCGTCGAGGAGGAACGGCCCGACGTCTTCACCATGCGGGTCGGCAACATCCCTGCGGGCGAACGGGTCACCGTCGAGCTGACGCTGGTCGGGCCGCTGGTGTTCGAGGACGGCGCGGCCACGTTCCGGTTCCCGCTCGTGGTGGCGCCCCGGTACGTACCTGGTGCGCCGCTGGAGGGTCCGTCGGTGGGCGACGGATACGCCGACGACACGGACGTCGTGCCGGACGCCTCGCGGATCACGCCGCCGGTGCTGCTGCCGGGCTTCCCGAACCCGGTGCGGTTGTCGATCGGCGTGGAGATCGATCCGGCCGGGCTGGAGCTCGGTGAGGTGCGGTCGAGCCTGCACACCGTGGCGCAGGAGGGAAACACCGTCGCGGTCGCGCCAGGAGAGCGGGTCGACCGCGACTTCGTGCTGCGCCTGGCCTACGCGGGCAACAGTTCCGCGGCCGTGTGCGTGCCGGACGCCGATTCCGACGAGGGCACGTACCAGGTGACAGTGCTGCCGCCGGACCTCGACACCCCGGTCCGGCCGCGTGACGTCGTGCTGCTGCTCGACCGGTCCGGGAGCATGTCCGGCTGGAAGATGGTCGCGGCCAGGCGCGCGGCGGCCAGGATCGTCGACACGCTGACCGCCGACGACACGTTCTCCGTGATCACGTTCGACGACCGCCTGGAACGCCCGGATCTCGGAACGGGACTCGTCACCGCCACCGATCGTCACCGTTTCCGGGCTGTTGAACACCTCGCGGCCGTCCAGGCTCGCGGCGGGACCGAGATGTTCCAGCCGCTGCTCGAGGGGCTGACCCTGCTGGCGAAGGCGACCTCGGAACGCGACCCCGTGCTGGTGCTCGTGACGGACGGCCAGGTCGGCAACGAGGACCAGCTGCTGCGCGACATCGCCCCGGTGATCAACCGGACGCGCATTCACGCCGTCGGCATCGACACGGCCGTCAACGCCGGTTTCCTCGGCCGGCTCGCCGCGGCGGGCGCCGGCCGGTGCGAGCTGGTCGAGAGCGAGGACCGGCTGGACGAGGCGATGACGCACATCCAGCGCCGGATCGGCGCACCGGTCATCACCGACGTGGTGGTGTCGCCGGAGTCGTCGCTGCCCAAGCAGCCCACGGCGATCTATCCCGGCGTGCCGCTGGTCGTGTTCGGCCGCTACACCGGACTGCCCGAGGCTTTCACCGTGCGCGGCCGGACTCGGGACGGCGCGCAGTGGCACCAGACGGTCGCGGTGCTGGAGCAGTCCGAGCCCGCTGTCAGGGCGCAGTGGGCCCGTGCCGCACTGCGTGATCTCGAGGACCGGTACGCGACGGGCGACCGGGCCGTCGAGGACCAGATCGTGCAGACCTCGTTGCGGTACGGGGTGTTGTGCCGCTTCACCGCGTTCGTCGCGGTGGACGAGAAGGTCGTGTCCGACGGCACCGTGCACCGGGTCGTGCAGCCGGTCGAGCTGCCTTCGGGATGGCAGCCCCAGCAGCTCTCCATGCAGGCAGGGGGTTACGGGGGGCCGCCGATGCCCACGTTCGCCGCCGCGCCGGCCGCGTTCCCGCCGCCTGCCGCACCACAGGCTTTCGCACCGCTGTCCCGGATGGCGGCGCCGAAGATGATGGTGCCCGGTGGCGGTGGTGGCGCACCCGCGCCCGACAACCCGGCGGAACTGCGGGAGATCGTCGCGACGGAGGTGCGGCGCCTGGAGAGGGACGCCGCGCTGCCCGCCTGGGAACGCCGTGACCTGCTCGCCGACCTCGCCAGCAGGCTGGGCACTCTCCTCGCCGGCAAGCACGGATCGGCCTACGAACCGCTGCGGCAGCTGGTCGCCGAGCTGAACGCGGGCGGCGACGTGGACAAGCTGTGGGCGCGCGCTCGCGAGGTGTTGCAGGAGTTCGCGGGTGCGGGAAAGGAGCGGCGCCGGAAGTTCTGGCGCTGAACGGGCCTAGCCTCATCAGGATCCCGGCGACACGCTCGTGGACGTGAGCGTGTTCGGGGAGTGGACGACAGCCGAGGGCCTGCCCGCGTTCGAGTACCGGGCAGGCCCTCAGCCGTGGGATCCGATCATCGACCCGCCGTCGACCCGGCACGTGGTGCACCTCGGCAACCGCCGGATCACGCTGGCGGCCGGGAGCGAC
>NZ_JYJG01000298.1 GCF_000955955.1 Lentzea aerocolonigenes | reverse complement strand
CCTGGTCAGCGTGTGGGACGAGCACGTCGACTGCCGGTGGCTCGCCGAACGCACGGGCAGGTTCGAGGCGCCGACGAAGTTGTTCGGTCCGACGTTCTTCCGCCAGTCGGCCGCGAACATCGAGCGCACGGTTCTTTGCCCGGAAGGGGAGGCGCCGTGGCTGCTGATCAGGGTCGAGGTGGTGAACCCGGGCTCGGAGGTGCTGCGGCACGTCCTGACCGAGGAATGGGCGGTGCAGCCGCGTCTCGTCGACCTGGAGTTCGGCCCTTCGCGCAACGAAGCTCCCGCGCATCCGTCGGTGGTGGCTCTGGAGGAGTGCGGTGGCGAGCGCGTCGAGACCACGACCGGGCTGTTGACCATCACGGTCCCGATCGAGCTCGCACCGGGCGCGCGGACGACTGTGTGGTTCCGGTTCGGCCTCTTCGACGGACCTGTGGATCCAGAGGCGGTGTACGCCGACAGCCTCAGCAGACTGCGGAAGCGGCTCCCCGAAGGCCCGGACGAGATCCGCTGGCACGCGGCCCTGCTCACGGGAGGCGCGTGCGTCGACGGTGTGCTCGGCGGCCACACCCTGAACCAGGGCTCTGCCTACTCGTTCCGGCACGGTTTCAACGGCGCCGCAAGGGATCCGCTGCAGCACGCACTCCCGCTCGTGCACCTCGAACCGGATCTCGCCCTGTCGGTCCTGCGCAACACCTGCGCCTGGGGCAGCCCCGACGGCGACCTCCCGTACGCCCTCGACGGCCGCAAACAGCCCTGGACCCAGCTGTTCCGCCCGTCCGACCAGAACCTGTGGGCGCTGTGGCTGGCCGCCGAGTACGCCCACGTCACCAACGACCTGGCCGCGTTCAACGAGCCGGTGCCGTACCACCCGAGCCACCACGCCGAACCCGTACCGCTCGCGGAGAACCTCAGGCGCCAGTTCAGGTTCTTCGCCGACGAGGTGGGCGTGGGGGAGCACGGGCACGTCCGGATTCTCAACGCCGACTGGAACGACCTCGCCATCACCGAGTCCGGCGTGGACCGCGAGCTGATGATCGAACGCGGCGAGTCCGTGCTGAACTCGGCGATGGCCGCCTGGGTGCTCCCGGTCTACGCGCGTCTCGCGGAACGTCTCGGTGATCACCTCACTGCGGCGGAGGCGCGGCAACGTGCCGATGATCTGCGCGAGAGAGTCGCGAGCGAGTGGAACGGTCGGTGGTTCAGAAGAGCCCACGCACCCGGCAAAGGCCCGATCGGCGATCACGATCTGTGGCTGGAAGTGCAGCCGTGGGCGATCCTCTGCGGTGCGGCCGCACCGGACCAGGCGCGCGCGTTGCTCAAGACGATCGACGAGAAGTGCCGGACCGGCTCACCGCTCGGCGCCCGGCACCGCTGGCCGTTCAGCACTCCGAGCCAGATCTGGTTCTCGGTGAACACGACCCTGATCTGGGCAGCCGCGCAGTACGACCCGGACCTGGCGTGGGATGAGTTCACGCGCATGACCCTGCACGCGCACACCACCGCCTACCCCGGCACGTGGATGGGCACGCTGTCCGGCCCCGACTGCTACCTCGGTCCGGAGAGCGACAGGCCGGGCGAGACCTGGGCGCTGCCGGACTCCGGCGTGGCCATGCAGGCGTATCCGGTCGCCAACCTGCACAGCCACTCCCAGCCGTTGCTCGCCCATCTGCGACTCACTCGTGCCGCCAGAACACCGGGAAGCCGTACTCTCCCGCCGCGGTGACCGCGATGTCGCCCGGTTCCGCCCGCAGCAGCGCTGGGTTCCTGGTTCCGCCCTGTGGCGACACAGCCGCCGTAAACCCCTCGTCGCCTGGCACGGGATCGGCGGGCGCGACGCCTGAGCCCAGCAACACCAGCACACTCAGCAACGCGCCGAGAGCCCGCATCAACGCTTCCCCGTCGAAGCGGCCCACACGGCGTCACCCGCGAACACCGCCGAATACCCGGGCAGCGCGGCGGTTCCCTCGGCCGCGCCACCACACGCCGCCACCCCGTTCGGCCCGGTCACCGCGCTGCACAGCGCCCGGTCACCCGCGCTGAACGACAACTTCCGGCCCACCACCGGCTGTCCGGCGTCGGTGAGCGTCGCGGACAGGCTCGGACTGCCCAGCCGCGCCGGTGCCACGGCGATCGCGGCCGGGTGCGGCGCCGCCGGGCTGGAGAAGATCGACGCGCTCACCCGCAGCCCTGCCTGGGACTGCTGGGCGGGGAACAGGTACAGCAGCGCGGAGTCCGGTCCGGAACCCGTCTGCCGGCAGTCCGACGCCTGCGTGCTCACGTCGGCCAGCGGATCGGTCTCGTAGCCGCCGGCGACCGCGCCGACCGCCCGCGGCCAGCAGACGAACTTCACCGACTCCGGCGCGGTCGGCGCCGGGGTGACCCGCGCCGGACCGGTACCGGTGAACCCGGCGGCGAAGGTCGGTGCCGGGAAGTTGTTGTCCGTCACCGCGAAACTGTTCGCCCCGGTGAACGTCCGCTCGTGCGTGACCGGGGTGGCGAACGGCTGGAAACCGCTCTCCGAGGTCTGCTGGCTCACCGGCCCGTCGTCCGCGCCGACGGCGACGTCCCACAGGTACTGGACCTGGAGCTTGTCCTGGGTGTCGCGGATCGTTCCGGTGGTCACCTCGATGGTCGTGTCGGCGAGGGTGGTGCCGTGCACCACGATGTCCTGGAACAGCGTGACCGTGTCGCCGGAGGAGAGCGGCAGGCTCCACAGCGTGTGGGAGGACGTCGGGGTCAGCTGCAGCACGAACCCGTTCTGCTCGTCGAGCTCCACCTGGTTCGGCTGGGTCAGGTAGGGCGACTGCACGAAGTCCTTGCCGGTGGTGAGGTTGCGGACGGTCATGAAACTCGTGCCGGGCACGCCGTCACCCGACAGCACGTTCTGGCGAGGTCCCGCCGGGTGGTCCGGCCCGGTCAGGACCGTGAACGAACCGATGCCGAAGCCGCGGGTCCGTTGCAGGTACACCTGGAAGACGCCGTTGCCGAACGAGGCCGGGGGCAGCACGGCGCCGCGAGCGTCCGAGCGCATCCGCATCTTGAGGTCGGTGGGAGCCGCCGCGGCCGGGACGGTGAACGTCACCAGAGCGGCGCACAGCAGGGCGAGCAGCGTCCGCCGCGCGATCGGCGCACGCCACAACGGTTCCTCCATTGCGTTCCCCTCAGTCCGCGTGATCGCAGACTGGCAGCGGTGCCCCGATCGGACCAGGTTTCACTCCGCTGAGCGGACCGGCGAACGGCTCCTCGCCATCCGCACCGGCGGCGTTTACCGTGGACGACGTGCTGACGACGACGCCGGTAGCGCGGCAGGCAGATCCGCGGGTCGGACGGCTCGCGACCCGGCTCGTGCGAGAACACGACGGGGTGCCGCCCAGCCTGGTGCGCGAGTGGATCGAACACGCCCGCTCCCGCTTCTGCGACGCGCCGGTGCAGGACTTCGTGCCGCTGCTGGTCGAACGCGCGGTGCGCGCCGAGGCGCTGCGCTACACGTCCGATGTGCCGGAGACGTCCGGAACCTGGCTGTCGGACTGGGCCAGGAACACGGCACGCCGCCTGCTCTCGGCCGAGCTGCCCCGCCGCTGGGCCCACACCGCCGGAGTCGCCCGCCGCGCCGGACAGGTGGCGCGCGTGCTGCCCGTCGAGCAACGGGACGTGCTGGTCGCGGCGGCCTGGGTGCACGACATCGGGTACGCCTCCGTGCTCGTCGACACCGGCCTGCACTCGCTCGACGGCGCCCGGTTCCTGCAGCGAGCCGGCATGCCGGACCGCATCTGCGGGCTGGTGGCGCACCACTCCGGAGCGTCCGCCGTCGCCGCGCTGACCGGTCTGGCCGGCGACCTGGCTTCGTTCGACGACGAACGCGGCAGGCTCCGCGACGCGCTCTGGTACGCCGACATGACCACGAGCCCCGACGGCCACCCCATCACGGTGCAGGAGCGGATCGCCGAGATCCGCGGCCGCCGCGGGCCCGACGATCCGGTGGTGCGGGCGCTGGCGATCAACATCGACGACCGGCTGGCGTCCGTCCGCCGCATCCACCGGCTGCTGCGCCGCACCTACTCCGGCTGAAGCCGGGCAAAAGAAAAAGACTGTTTCTCAAAAATCCCGCGGCTAGTAGTACTTCGTCAGGTCGCGCTGACCTGGGCG
>NZ_JYJG01000297.1 GCF_000955955.1 Lentzea aerocolonigenes | reverse complement strand
CCCTTGGAATCAACCGTCTAGAGCGCGCGGATCTCCTTCAACGTCCGGTCGATCTCCGCGGGCGTGTTCAGGATGGAGGTACCGACCCGCGCGTACGGGATCCGGTACGCCGCCGTGGTGATCTGGATGCGTTTCTGGGAAAGCCGCGCCACGACCTGGTCTCCGGTCTGCCCGCCAACGTCGAAACAAACCAGTCCGGCGGACATCGAAGCATCGCGCGGCGTGTGGATCACGACACCGGGGATCGAAGCGAGCCCGTCCTTGAAGCGGGCAGCCAGCTCGGCGACACGAGCCGCCACCCGGTCGCGGCCCAGGTGCTGGTGGAACTCCACGGCCGCCCGCACCCCGTAGTAGTGCTCGAACGCGTGGAACCCGCCGGGCCCGAGCGCCGCCGTCGCGCTGCGGTTGCTCAGGCTCGGCAGCAACGGCGAGATCTGGTTGCTCACCTGGGGGTTCACCCAGACCATGCCGGTACCGCGCGGTCCGAACAGCCACTTGTGCGTGCCCGCGACGAAAACATCGGCACCCAGCCGGGCCGCGTCGTCGTCGACGGCGGCCAGTCCGTGCACGCCGTCGACGATGAGCAGGCAGCGGTCTTCAGGAGAACGCCCCTTGTTGGCCTCGGCCACCACAGCAGCACACGCCCGCACCGGCATCCGGACGCCCGTGCTCGACTGCACCCAGGTGATGCCGACGGCACGCGTCTGCGGCGTGATGGCCCCGCGCAACCGGGTGGCGACCTCGTCCTCGGTCACGCGGGCCGAATCGGCGTACAGCGTCCCGATCCTGACCTTCGCCCCGACCCGTCCCGCCGCCAGCTGGGCGGCCTGCTGGTGCCACGCGTGGTCCTGGTCGCTGAGCAGCAACTCCTGGTCCGCGCGCAGCCGCAGCCCGCCGTAGACGATCGACAGCCCGATGGTCGTGTTGGGCACCAACGCGATGTCGTCCGCCGCGCCCCCGACGTACCGCCCGAGCGCCGCGGCCACCTCGTCGGCCTGAGCCGGCATCAGGTCGTGCGAGTTGGCGTCGAGCCTGCGCTTGAACGTCTCGACCGCCGCGCGGACCTGGCGAGGGTTCGACGCCAGGTAGAACAGCCCGAGGTTGGTCAGCGCCGGGTCCAGCCTGAACTCGCGGCGCACGGCACCCCAGTCCAGTCCCGGTGCGGCCGACGCGGCGGTCGGCGCGATGGCGATGAGTCCGGTCCCCACGAGGAAATCACGACGATCCATGCCTCTCATGGAACCGCTCGCGGACGTTGCTGGACAGCGGTTTCCGGTCAGGAGCGAACGGAATTCCGGTGTTCAGCGCCTTGGCCCCGATGCTGAACAACTCGCCGAGCATGCTCACGCCGATCGACAGCTGTGTCGGCGCGTGCCCGCCGACCAGCAGGCCCAGCCCGAGCGACGCGCCGAGCGACGTCACCCACACGAGCAACGTCCACGGCGTGTACCGCTGCCACAGGTGCCCGTCGCGCTCGAACAGCTTGATCGTCATGCCTCGCAGTGCGCCGAATGCGAACCCGACGGCCAACGGCAGCAGGTAGATCAGGTGGAAGCCGTCCACCGCGCGGATCCCGAAGAACAGCAGGAACGCGGGTGGCGCCAGCAGATCCCGGGCGTTCAAGGGCTCGCCCATGAACCGGCGCACCAACACGTACAGCACACCGGCCGCTATCAGCACATATGTCATTGCATCCCCCTTAGTAGCATGACCCTGCTACTTAAAATAGCAGGGTCATGCTACAAAAGGGAGGTGTCTCCGAGAGTCGTCGATCCGGTCGCCCGCCGCCAAGCCGTCGCCGAGGCGGTGTTCCGCGTGGTCGTGCGGGACGGCGTCGAGCAGGCCTCACTGCGCAACGTGGCCGTGGAAGCCGGTCTCGCGATCGGCTCGATCCGGCACTACTTCGACAGCCACGACGACATGATCATCTTTGCTGTCGAGGCTCTGATCCACTCGATAGACGAACGCGTGATGGCCCACGTCCAGACACTCGGCGACCGCACGGGAGATCTCCGCCGACCGGGAGAACGCGTGCTGTCCGAGGTGCTGCCGCTGGACGACCGCAGGCGCGACGAAGCCGTGCTGTGGCTGGCTTTCGCGACGGCAGCACGCACCCGCCCGTCGCTCAGGCCGCACGCCGAACGGCTCTACGACGGACTCCGCCAATTGTGCCACCGAGCTCTGACAGTCATGGCCGCGAACGGCACGGTGGGCGCCATCGACGTTCAGCTGGAAGCGGAACGGCTCGCGTCACTGCTGAACGGCCTCACCGTCGACGGCGTGCTGCACCCGGACCGGATGACCCCTGAGCTCACGGTGTCGTTGCTGCGCAGGCACTTCGACTCGCTGCGGTAGCCTCCACGACCCACACCGGCAGGGTGGGCAGGTCGTCGACACCGGCCACGGGGATCACGTCCGAACCGAACCGGGTGATCTCCCAGCCGGCGTCCTCCACCGCGGCACGCAGCTCGGCGGCGCTCACCTCGAACGGCCCGCCCTCGACCGCCAACGACGTCAGGTTCAGCAACGCGCCGTCCACGGCCGCGTTCCGCAACGCCACCATCAGTCCAGGTCGCTCCTCGACCGGCAAGCAGTGGAACAACGCACTCGCCAGCACGGTGTCGAACTGCCCGGTGAACGACGAGCCGACGACCCACTCGACGCCGTCACCCCGCGACCGGGCAGTGGAGATCGCGGTCGGCGCGATGTCGACACCCGTCACCCGCAAGCCGCGCGACGCCAGGAAAAGCGCGTTGTCACCCGTCCCGCACCCGGCGTCCAGCACGTGCCCGCGGAACCGCCCGGCGGCCTCCCACGCCACGACGATCGGCTGCGGCGCCCCGATGTCCCACGGCACGCCGGTGTGCGGCACGCCCTCGACCAGTTCGCCACCGCGGTAGAACCCCTCGAAATCAACCATGCGTCCAGCCTCTCCAACCACGTGCCCAATCCATCGTCCAGAACCAGGAATGCGGCGGAATCCGCCACGAACTAGAGTCGAGAAGGTGGAATCCATCGACCGGAGACTCGCGCACGCGCTCCAGATCGACGGCCGCGCCCCGTTCGCGAAGATCGCCGACGTCCTCGGCATCTCCGAACACACCGCC
>NZ_JYJG01000296.1 GCF_000955955.1 Lentzea aerocolonigenes | reverse complement strand
TCGGCATCTCCAAACACCCCGCCGCCCGCCGATACCTTCGGCTCAAGGAGCACGGCGTCAGGGTGAGGGGCGCGCTCAACCGGTTCCGCCTCGGCCACCACGCCTGGACGCTCAGGCTCCGCTGCACCCCGGACGCCGGCCCGGTGCTGGCCCAAGCGCTGGCGAGGCGCGACGACACCTTCTGGGTGCACCTGATGTCCGGCGGCACCGAGATCTCCTGCCTCCAACAGGTGAAAAGCCCGGACGAACTCCTGCTCGACCGCCTCCCGAGGCGTCTCGTGGACGTGAGCGCCCACAACGTCCTCAGAGGCTTCGCGTCACCGGGCACGTGGCGCGGCATCGCCTGCCTCGAACCCGGCGAAGCCGAAGCCCTCCAACCGGAACTCGAACCGGAACCGGCCGCCGGACTCACGCCACTCGACGAAGCCCTCCTCAAGATCCTCGAAACGGACGGCCGCGCCAGCATCGCGGAGCTCGCCGCCACCACCAGGACCTCCGAGTCGACCGCTCGCAGACGCGTCGAGCACCTCAGGAAGTCCGGCGTTCTGGAGCTGCAGCTGGACGCCGATCCAGCACGATTCGGCTTCGAGACGCAGGCCAGGCTGTGGATGCGGGTCGAACCCCGGAACCTGGCGGCAGCCGGGGCAGCCCTCGCCACCCACCCGGAGGTGTACTTCGCAGCCGCCACAACGGGACCGGCGAACCTGGTCGCCAGCGTCACGTGCCGCAGCGGCGGAGAGCTCTACCGGTATCTGACCGAACGCGTCGGGAGCCTCGACGGAGTGCGCGAAACAGAAACAGCACCCGTTCTCCGGACCCTGAAACGTGTCGCTATGAGCGAGGATGATGCATCCTCTTACCGGACCTGAAAGGTCATCTGGGGGACGGGGGTGTGAGCGTGCGAGCGCTCGTGCTGGGGCCGATCGAAGTGTGGGTCGGCGACAGACAGGTGAGTCTGGGCGGACCGAAGCCGAGGACGCTGCTGGCCGCCTTGCTGCTGCAACCGCGCCAGGTGGTGCCGGTGGAGCGGTTGATCGACCTGATCTGGGACGAGGCGCCACCGCAGACGGCGGGCGCGCTCGTGCACACCTACGTGTCGTCGTTGCGGCGTGCGGTCGGCAAGGCGCTGGTCACGAGAGCGCCGGGCTACCTCCTCGACGTGGACAGCGACGTCGAGCAGTTCAACAAGCACCTGACCACGGCGCGGCAGGCGGAACGGGCGGACGACCCGGCCACCGCCATCACGCACTACCAGCACGGGCTCGCGTTGTGGCGCGGTCCGGCGCTGCACGGCGTCGAGTCCGCGTTCGCCCGCGGGCACGCGATGACGCTGGAGGAGTCCAGACTCAGCGCCGAGGAGGGGCTCGGCCGCTGCGAACTTGCGCAGAACCGGGTCGAGGACGCCATCGCCAGGCTGTCCTCGCTGGCCAACGCCCACCCGGCGCGTGAGGACACCCGCGAGCTGCTCATGCGCGCCTTCCACCGCGCGGGACGGCAGGCGGACGCGTTGAACGTCTACCGCGACGCGCGCGAGTACCTGCTCGACGAACTGGGGATCGAGCCGGGCGAGAAGCTGCGGGAACTGCAGACGGCGATCCTCAACGGCACGCTGGAGGTCGCGCCGCACAAGACCGCCGTGGCGGCGCCGGTCGTGACGACGCAGCAGGTCGTCCCGCACCACCTGCCGCCCGACATCAGCGACTTCACCGGCCGCGAGGAGGCGTTGAAGCAGGTCCTCAGCCTGACCGAGGGTCAGGAGGAACGTACCGCGACGCCGACCGTGGTCGTGTCCGGGTTCGGTGGCGCCGGCAAGTCCGCGCTCGCCGTGCACGCCGCGCACCTGCTGCGGAAGTCCTACCCGGACGGCCAGCTGTTCGCGGATCTCCGCGGCGCGGGCCGGGATCTGGAACCGCAGGAGGTGATCGGGCGGTTCCTCGGGCTGCTCGGCATCCCCGGCCAGGACCAGCCGGCCGCACCGGACGAGCGCGTCGAGCTGTACCGGCGCACGGTGTCCGACCGGCGGCTGGTGATCGTGCTCGACAACGCCCGCAGCGAGGCCCAGGTCCGGCCGTTGCTGCCGGGCAACGCGAACTGCTTCGTGATCATCACCAGCCGCAGCAGGCTCACCGGGCTTGAGGGTGCCGAGCCGATCGAGCTCGGGTTCTTCGACTCCGCGGTGAGCGGGGAGATGCTCAGCCGGATCGTCGGCACCGACCGGGTCGGCGCGGAACCCGAAGCGGCGCAACGGATCTCGGAACTGTGCGGCGGGGTGCCGCTCGCACTGAGAGCCGCGGGGGCGAAGCTGCTGGCGCGGCCGCACTGGCCGTTGAAGACGCTCGCGAAGCGGTTGTCGGACGAGCGCAGAAGACTCGACGAGCTGGAGACCGGCGACCTCGCGATCCGGTCGTCGCTGAAGCTCAACTACTCCGAGCTGGACGACCGGCACCGCAAGGCTTTCCACCTGCTGTCGCTGCTCGACCTGCCGGACTTCGGCGCGTGGGTCGCGGCGCCGTTGCTGGACATCTCGCCGTACGACGCGGAAGACGTCGTCGAGCACCTCGTGGATCTGCGGCTGGTGGACGTCGCGGGTGTCGACCAGATCGGCCGGGTGCGTTACCGGTTCCACGACCTGGTGCAGCTCTTCGGTGCCGAGCAGGCCGCGCGGGAACCCGCGACGGAAGCCGTGACGCGCCTGCTGGAGACGTGGCTCGCGCTCGTGGAGACCGGCGTGCGGAAGCTGCCGCGCGTGACGCTCGGGTTGCGGCCGAAGCTGCACACCGAGATCGAGGTGGACCCGCGGCTGGAGGAGGACGTCGAGGAAGATCCGACGGGCTGGCTGCACTCCGAGACGGACGCGGTGGTGCGTGCCGTCGAACGAGCCCACGACCTCGGTGTCGACGAACTGACCACGACCGTGATCACGTCGCTGCTGTCGTCGCCTTTCGCGGCACGCAACGAGTTCGGCAACTGGCAGCGCACACACGAGGTCGCGCTCAGGTCGGCGCGGGAACGCGGCAACCGGCGGGCCGAGGCGGTGCTGCTGGCAGGGCTCGGGCAGCTGCGGTACGAGCAGGACGACTTCGCGGCGGCGCTGACGAGCTTCCAGCAGGCGGCGGAGATCGCGGGCGAGATCGACGAACCCGAGACGCTCGCCGTCGCGTGCGTCGGCATGGGCACGGTCTACCGCGACCTGGCAGAGTTCGACCGGGCCCGCGAGCTGCTCGACCAGGCGATCACGTTGGGGGACAAGGGGGTCGTCGCGGCGGCCAGCTACGGCGTCGGCGCGATTCACCGCGACCACGGCGACCTGGCCGAGGCGACGCGGGCGTTCGAACGGTGCGTGGAGCTGTACCAGGCGCAGGACGACCAGCGCGGTGAGGCGTTGGCGTTGCGGGGCTTGAGCTTGTGCCACCGGGCGGCCGGTGCGTTCGCGGAAGCCGTTGCGCTGAGCCGGGAAGCCGAGCAGATCCTGCGGGAAGCCGGGGACGAGCTCGGCGCCACGTACGCGGCTCAGTCCGCGGCTCAGTCGCTGGCGAAGGCGTCGCTGCGGGCGGGCGAACTCGACGGCGTCGACGACCTTTTGGCCGAGTGCCTGGAGGTCTGCACGCGTCAGCACGATCGGTTCGGCGTCGCGTTGATGACCAGGACTCTCGGTGAGGCCGCGCTGGCTCAGGGACGCGACGAAGAAGCTGCCGCACTGCTTGAGGACGCGCTCGCGCAGTGGACCGAGCTGGGGCTGCCGATCTGGCGGGCGCGCACCATGCGTGATCTCGCCGCCGCCACCGCGAACGACGACATGTGGTCGCAGGCCAAGCAACTCTTCGGTCAGCTGGGCGCGCGGGAAGTGCGGGAACTGGAGGAGCTGAGCGCCGGCGAGTGGCGCTCAGCTCTCTGACTCACGACAGGCGCGGGGCGTCCACGGCCCAGTACCAGTTGTTGCCGGCGTCGAAGAGCCGCCAGGACACCTTGGCGGTACGGGCACCCGGCGGGACGGTCACGTTCAGCGAGATCTGCTGGGCGAGGCCGTCCGCGTTGTGGGTCTTGACCATCTGCGCGGGGCCGCCGTCGAACGACACCGAGACCGTGCCGCGCTGCGTGCCCTCCTGGAGGTAGTGCGAGCCGTACTCCAGCCGCACGCTCGACTTGCCCGTCACGTCGTACGCGGGCGAGGTCATCGTGGAGTCGAACTTGCCGCTCGACGACGGCGAACCCTTGTCGTCCCACTCATCGGGGTCGGCGACGGCGAAGACGCCACGCGCGCGCACGTTCGCTTCACGCGATTGCGAAGGCGCGGTGCGAGTCCAGAACTCGTCGGTGGTGAACGACCAGCCCTGCCACTCCGCGACACCCTGCGGCATCGACGACGACGTGGTCACCGTCCAGCCGGCCGGACCCTGGTGCGTCCAGCCCAGAACCGTTGCGGGCACCCCGGTTTCGTCCTGACGCGGCTTCAGCGTCACCGAGTCGAACGCGTCGGCCGGTGCGGAACCGATCGCGTAACCGTCCAGCGAAGCGGCGACACCGAGGTGCTTGAGAGCAGAAGCCGCCACGTCGACCAGCTTCGGCGCGACCGCCGGGCGAGCCGCGCCGGTGGAGATCACGAACGTCATCCGCTCTTCAGGCGAGTCACCGCCGTGACCGCCCGCCGCGGTGTGGCCGTGGTCGGTGGTGAGCATGATCAGCCAGTCCTCGGACGCGTAGGACGCCCGCGACTCGACGGCGGCGACGAGACGGCCGATCTGCGCGTCGTTCGTGCGCATCGCGGCGGCGTACTGCGCGGAGTCGGCACCGAAGCTGTGGCCCGCGATGTCGATCTGGCCGAGGTAGACGAACGAGGCGTCCGCGGCGTTCGTGCGGAGGTGCTGCTCGGCGTCGGCGGTGATCTTCTCGTCCGAGCCGGGGTAGCCCGCGGTGTCGCCGTCCAGGACGTACTTGCGGTCCTGGCCGCCCCGCAGGATCTTGTCGCTGATCGGCTTCCAGTCCACCGCCGCGTACGTCGACAGCGCTGGGTTCGCCCTGTTGGCCCGTTCCAGCCAGCTCGGGTACGACGCGAGGGCGTTGCCGGAGAAGGAGTTGTCCTTGACCTTGTGCTTGTCCGGCCACACGCCCGTGAGGATCGTGGACCAGCCGGGGCCGCTGGACGTCTGGGCCATGCCCGATCCGTACAGCGCGCTGCGGGCGCCGTAACCGCGGTTCAGCAGCGCGTGGACGTTGGGCGTGTCAGCCGACAGCAGCTTGTCGTGACGAGCACCGTCGAGACCGATCACCAGCACCTTCGGCGTCTTCGCCGGGGCGGCGTGGGCAGCCGGGGCGAGGAACAGCAGGGGCAGCAGTAACGCAAGAGCAGCTCTTGTCATGACAAGCACACTTGCGTTCTGCAACCGTCTTCAGCAATGCACTGAAGATTAAGTTCACCCATGCTTCCGCAGTTATCAGTACAAGTTCACGGGCGCGCCGTCACCTGCACATCGCGCGCGGTCAGCTCGGCGCCGCAGTCCGTGCACTCGACCTTCGCCCGCACGCCGCCACCGCAGTCGCGGTGGTGCAGGTGGAACGACTCGTCCTCCTCGGTCGCCATCCACTTCTCGCCCCACGTGCGCAGCGCCATCATCACCGGGTAGAGGTCGCGGCCCTTGTCCGTGAGCCGGTACTCGTGCCGTGTACGCCCGTCTTCCTGATAGGGCACACGCTTGAGCACGCCCTCCTGCAGCAGCACGTTCAACCGATCAGTCAGCACGCTGCGAGAGATCTCCATCGTCGCCTGGAAGTCCTCGAACCGGCGCGTGCCCAGGAAGATCTGGCGGAGCAGCAACAACGTCCAGCGCTCGCCCAGCAGCGCGGCCGGGCGGCCCAGGGTGCAGGGCATGCTGGCGAAACTCGCGTACGGCATGAGAAACAGAATACTCCTTGCGTTCGTATTTCGAACTCAGCTACGGTTCGGATTCCGAACTCAGGGAGTCGATCCTCATGCGCGTCACCGAGCTCAACCGCGACACCGCGCCGGAAGCTGTCGACGCGGTGTTCGCAGGATTGTCCGCCAGAAGCCGCTACCTGCGGTTTCACTCACCGACGCCACGGCTGACCGCCTCCGCCCGGCGCGTGCTGGTCGATGTGGACGGGGAACGGCACGCGGCCGTGTGCGCCCGGATCGGCGGCGACCCGGTCGGCCTTGCCCGGTTGATCAAGACCGGCGAGTGCGGTGCTGAGATCGCGGTCGCCGTTGTGGATCTGTGGCAACGGCGTGGCGTGGGCCGGCGGCTGCTCGAGGAGCTGACCGCGATCGCGGCCAGGCTCGGCGTCGCGGAGCTGCACGGTTCGATGCTGCCGGACAACGAGGGCATGCTCGCCCTGGTCCGCAAAGTGCTCCCCGGCGTGCGCCTGACCAGGGAAATCGACACGGTCGAGCTGCGCTACCCGCTCGCCTGGGTGACCGCGGAGATCACCGATGCCGATCTTATAGACAGCTTGCAGAGGACTTAGAGGTCGTCGGCCGACGATGGCCGCGTGACCATCGCACGTGCCGCCGGCCGCCTGATCAGCCGCTCCGAGATCGTGGAGCGCGCTTGTTCGTGGCTGCGCGACTCGGTTCCGTACAGCCAGACGAAGTTCCACCAGAACGAGCACGGCATCTACCGCGCCGACTGCTCCGGGTTCGTGTCGATGGCGTGGGGGCTGCCCGGCAAACCGGAGGACCGGCACGGCGGATCGGACACGCCGGGGCTCGTCGTCGTCAGCAGTCTGATCGCGGCCGACGAGCTGAAGGCGGGCGACGTGATCATCCGCGGGGAGGGCGGCAACGAGACCAGGCACGTCGTGATCTTCGCCGCGTGGGCAGAGGAACCCGGCCGGTACTGGGCTTACGAACAGGCGGGTGGTCACCGCACCCGCCTGCGCTCCGTCACCTATCCCTACGAGACAGGCGCCGAGTCGTACGCGCCGCGCCGCTACGTCAGCGTGCTTGAACCGTGAACGAGTAGTCGCCGGTCCTGCCGGCCTCCGACCAGATGATGATCTGCGTCTTGCCGCCCTCACCCTCGTGCGCGGGGTTCCAGCAGACGTAGTGCGGCGTGTAGGTCTTCGCAGTGTCGTCGCTGTCCTCGGCCGCAGTGGAGAACCCGAGCTGGATGTCCTCGCAGGGCTTGCCGTCCTCGATCTCCACGCCGGCGGCGTCGAACGTGTGGACGTCGACCCGTCCCGGCACGTCGAGCTTGCCCTTGACCTCGCCCGGCTTGGACTGGAACGCGCGCTTCTTCAGCGTCACCATCCGGAAGCTGTACTTGCCCGGCGTGCCCTCGTGGCCGGTGACGACGAGCTTGTGCCTGCCGGGCGCGGTGACTCCGAACTGGTTCGGGCCGGGCAGGCCGTTGCCCTTCTGGCTGGCGCCGCTCTCCTCGGCCGTGGCGATCTTGAAGTCGACCTCGCCCTCGACGTCGACGAGCTCGAACTCCTTGGCGTCGCCCAGGTCGATGTCGTAGGTGTCCTGCTCATCCGCGCTCGCGATGTCGCCGGAGCGGGAGTCGCCGTCCAAGATGGTGCCGGTCGCGTTGGCCTGCTTGTTCTGCTGTGTGGCCTGCTGCTCCGGCGTTTTCGTCGTGGTGGGCGTTGCCGCGGTGCCGCAGCCCGCGAGAACGGCGACGAGCGCGGCGATGATCGTGATTCTCACTGTTCTCCCTCGTGCACGGTCCAGCCCGACTGGTTCGGGACCAGGACCCTGAATGCGTTGCTCGTGTCCTCGAAGTGGCGCAGCAGCTCGGCCGTCAACGCCGGCACCTCGCTGGTTTCGCAGCGCAGATGGTGAGGCACGTAGCTGTCGAAGAGCGACTGTTGTTCCACATAGGCCAGTGGACGGGCCTGATCGACCAAAGGCCTTGCCTTGACCCGCAGCGGCCTGGCATAAGACGCCCCGATCACGGGGTCGCCCATGAACGCGGGCACGACCGCGAGCACCCGGCGTCCGACGAGGTCGCCCGGCACGAACCGTTCCGGCGGCGCCGTGACGTAGGCGGCCAGCCCGGCGAACTCGCGCCCCCTCCGCGCGAGTTCGCCGAGCACCCCCAGTGCGGCAGGCGCGTCCGCCAGCCGGTACAGCAGCACGCCGCCGTAGACCTTGTGGTCCAACGGATGCAGCTTCAGCGTGACGCTCGTGAGCACGCCTTCCGGCTCCTCGGTGGTGACCAGCCGGCCGTCCGCCGTGATGCACTCGGCGCGAACCAGGTTGTCCCTCGTCGTCCCGTGCAACGGCGTCAGCCAGCCCTGTGCCCTCCCCAGCATGGCGCCCGCCACCGAGGCGTGCGACAGCCTCGGGCCCGGTGTGGCCAGCCCGTGCGCCTGCGTCGCCGCGTCCAGCTCCGCCCAGGTGGCCCCCGCCTGCACCTCGGCCGTGCCGTCGGAGACCGTGATCCCCTTCAACGCGGTCAGGTCCAGCGCCAGCTCGTCCGGGCGCGGAGTCCGGCTCGTCGTGACCCGGATCCGTTGCTTCGACGCGAACCGCATGGTCGCCGAGATGTCGTGCGGCGTGGCCACGCGCACCTCGGCGACCGCGGTGCTCCCCCCGGAGTCCGGCGTTCGCACGGTTCCCCTGACCGCCGTGCACAACGTCGTGATGTCCATGGGTTGAAGCGTGGCGACCCGGCGTTTCACGGACGTCTCACCGGTGGGATGCTGACCTTGTGCCAACCCTCGCGGTACACCTTCTCGGGCCCGTTGACGTGCGGGTTTCCGATGTCACGATCACGCTCGACCGGCCGCTCGAACGTGCGCTGGTCGCTCGTCTGTCGCTGGCGCGCGGTGCTGCCGTGTCCGATGAGCGACTCGCCCGCGACCTGTGGGGCGACGTCGACCTGGCCCGGCCGCGCGAACGTTTGCGGGTGCTGGCGTCACGACTGCGGGCGAACCTCGGTGACGCCGCATCGGCGTTGTCGCGGACCCCGGCCGGCTACGTGCTCGACGCCTCGCCGTCCGATGTGGTCGCTGCCGAGGCCGCGCTGTCCGACGGCTCGCGCGAGGCGATCTCCCAGGCGTTGGCGCTGTGGCGTGGCGACTCGTTGGCGGACTTGCGCGCGGTGCCGTTCGGTTTCGCCGAGGGGGAGCGCCTCGACGGTCTGCGCGTTGATCTCCGGGTCGCGTATCTGAGCGGGTTGCTCGACGGTGGCGCCGGCATCGAGCTGCGCGCCGAGCTGGAGGAGCTCGTCGGTTCGCACCCGTTGCACGAGCGGTTGAGCTGCATGCTGGCGCTGTGCCTGTACCGGGGTGGGCGGCAGGCGGACGCGCTGGCCGCGCTGTCCCAGTTGCGGATGAGGCTGTCCGACGAGCTCGGTGTGGATCCGGCGCCCGAGACCGTGTCGATGGAACTGCAGATCCTGCGCCAGGAGGCTCCGGGCAGTGCTCCGAAGCGCCGGCTGCCGGCCGCGGGCACGACGTTCCTCGGCAGGGACGCGGATCGGGCCGCCGTCGCCGAACGGTTGTCGGTCACGCGGCTCGTGACGCTGACCGGTGTCGCGGGTAGCGGCAAGACGCGGCTGGCGTTGGAGGTCGCTCGCGTCGTCGACCGGCCGGTGGTGTGGCTGGATCTCACGGCGGTGCGCGCCGAGGACGAGATCCTGCCCGCGCTGATCGCCGAGGCGGGCGACGACTACCTGGCCGAGCTGGAAGGCGCGTTGCTCGTCGTCGACAACGCCGAGCACGTGCTGCCGGCCGCGTCCTCGGTGGTCTCGGAGTTGTTGTCGCACACGGGAAAGCTGTCGGTGCTCGCCACCTCGCAACGGCCGTTGCTGGTCGAGGGCGAGGAAGTCCGGCACGTCGGTGCGTTGCCTCCTTCCGCTGCTTCGCTGCTGTTCTGCGACCGCAGTGGCGCCGAGCCTTCTGCTGATGTGGACGCGATCTGCGCCGCGGTCGACCACCTGCCGTTGGGCGTCGAGCTGGCCGCGGGTCTCACGCGCACGTTGTCCGTCCCGCAGCTGGCTCGGAGGCTCGACGACCGGTTGCGGTTGCTCGTCGGCGGCCTGAGAGGGAGTCGTCAGCGGCACAGCAGCCTGCGCGCGGCCCTGGACTGGAGCCACGAGCTGTTGGATGAGGTCCAACAGGCCGTGCTGCGCCGCACGGGCGTGTTCCTGGGCGGCTGGACTCTCGAAGCCGCCGAGGAGGTCCTCGCGTTCGACGGCCTGGACGTCGCGGACATCGCCGCCACGCTGACCGAGCTGGCCGACCGCAACCTGATCTCGGTGTCCGAGGGGCCGCGGTTCCGGATGCTCGAGACCGTCCGCCACTACGCCCTCGACAAGCTGCGGGACACTGCCGAGGGCGACGTCGTGCGTGCTCGTCATCTCTCCTGGTGCTCCGGGTTCGTGGCGGGACGCAACTTGCGTGAGGACGCTGCGGCGGTGATGGGCGAGCTCTACCTGGAGTGGCCGAACCTGCTGTCCGCCATGGAGTCCGCCGCCGGCACCGAACGCGCCGGGGACGGTCTGCGGCTGGCCGTCGACATGCAGGACGCCTGGATGGTGCGTGGACTGGTCGTGCAGGCCGCTCGTGTCTACGAGGACCTGATCGACGCCGAGGTGCCCGACGACGTTCGTGCTCTCGCGCTGTGCAACTACGGTTTCTTCTGCACGCAGATCGGCCGCCTCACGCTCGCGACGTCGTTGCTCGACAGGGCCGCGCCGCTGGTCACGGACGATCTGGTGACGATCCGCGTCTTCTACTACCGGGCGATCACGGAGATCCAGCGCGGCTACCCGGCGCAGGCCATCTCGTGGGCCGAACGCGGTCATGTCGCCGCCGAACGCATCGAGCACCTCACCTATGTCTCCGCATTGGGCTGTGTGCTCGCCATCGCGCAGATGTACGCGGGCGACCTCGACGCGTCGTTGCGGAACCACCTGGCCGCCAACGCCATCGACCGCTCGTTGGGCGACGAACACGGTCTCGCGCGCGGACTGGTCAACGAGAGCATGACGTTGCTGAGCGGTGGCGACACCGAGGGTGCCCTGGCGCGTGCCGACGAGGCCGAGGCCCTGTCCGAACGGCTCGGCGACGCGATCGGCGCCACCCACGTGGGCATGATCAGGGCCAGGGCCGCGCTGCTCGCCGGACGGCTGGACGAGGCGGTCGACCGGCTGCGCACCGTGCTGGACGACGCCGAAGCCGGCGCCGACACAGGACTACTGCGAGTAGACCTCGCCTACGCGTTGGTCCGTCGGGGTGATCTCGCCGAGGCCGCCGCCGAGCTGGCGCTGGCCGCGTCCGTGAGCGACGAGCAGGACCTCACGTGGCTCGCTGTGCAACCGGTGACGGCGGTTCTGGCCGCGGAGGAAGGTGATCTCGCCCGCGCGGGCGAGATCGCGGCGGCCGCACGGGCGGAGTTCGCTGCCCGCGGGTTCGGCTGGCCGTTCACCGTTGACCGGCTCGACGCTGCCGGAGGGCGCTGACCAGCCTGCTCACCTCCGGCAACCGGTCCGCAACCGGTAGTTCAAGATCGTCACCCGACTGGGCCAAGTGCACGAATTCGGTCCGTTCGACCCGACCAAAACCTCACATCCTCTTGCTACCGTGACCGGCATGAAGTCGTGGGGGATGTTGGCGGTCGCCGCAGCGGCGATCACGTTCGGCTCGACGCTGGCGATGCCAGACGTCGCGGTGGCTGCCGAGGGTGGGGTCAGCTGCGGTACTTACGCGGCCAACTCCAAGATCACCCGAAGTGAGATCCTGGCGCGCTCGCGCACGTGGATCAGCGCCCGCGTGCCGTACAGCCAGAGCGACTGCTTCGGCAACAAGTACGGCGCGTACCGGACCGACTGCTCGGGCTACGTCTCGATGGCCTGGGGCCTGCGCATCTCCTACACGACCCACATCCTCGAGCAGGTCGCGCACCGCATCGACTGGGAGGACCTCCGTCCCGGCGACGCGCTGAACGACCGGCTGAACCACGTCGCGCTGTTCATCGGCTGGGCGGACGCGGCCAAGACGCGCCCGATCGTGCGCGAGCAGGCAGGCCCGGACGGCGCCCGGCCCGTGCAGCGGGTCTGGAGCGCCAGCACGGCCCGGCAGTACGTGCCGCTGCGCTACAACGGCGTTGTCGACGCCGGTGGCAGCAGCGAGACGCCCAGCGACACCCCGGTGACGGACAAGCCCGTCGTCAACGCCGGCCCGCAGATCTCCAACACCGCGCAGCAGCAGCTGGAGATCTACGCACGCGCCGCGGACGGCACGATCATCACGAACTTCCACAAGACGAGCCGCTGGAACGGCTGGCAGCAGCTCGGCCCGGAGCTCTTCGCCGGTGACCCGGTCGCGCTGATGAACCCCGAGACGAAGATCGTCGAGGTGTTCGCGCGCGGGTCCGACGACAAGATCTACCGCCGCACCGACGGCAAGTGGGTCGCGCTGGGCGACACGCCCGTGGCCGGCGAGCCGGTGCTGTCGTGGAACGACAAGACCAAGGCCGTCGAGGTCCTCGCCCGCGGTGCCGATGGCCTGCTGCAGCGCTTCACGGACAAGTGGGCGCCGGTGGGCGACCGCAAGATCGAGGGCAACCCGGCGGTCTCCGACAAGGACGTCTACGCGCGTTCCGCCGACGGCAAGCTCGTCAAGTGGGACGGCGAGAAGTGGCAGGACCAGGGCGCCACGTTGATCGTGAGCGACCCGAGCGTCGCCGTCGACCAGGTCTTCGTGCGCACCGCGTCCGGCAGCGTCGAGCAGTACGCGGCGGGTGTCTGGAAGTCGCTGGGCGGCAAGGGCACCGGCGCGCCGTCGGCCGTGTTCAACACGACGACCGGCTCGATCGACGTCGTGCAGCTCGGTGAGGGCGGCATCGTGGAGCACGCCCGCGCCACGTCCGGCGGCTTCACCACGTGGGCCAAGCTCGGCAACACCAAGGTTTCCGAGGCGCCGACCGCGATGTACCACGCGCAGACCAAGACGATCGAGGTCTTCGCGCGGACCGACGACGGCAAGCTGATCCGCCGCTTCTACAAGGAGAAGGCGGGCTGGAGCCAGTGGGCGCTGCTGAGCGACCGCGGGATCAGCTGACCTGACGAGTGAGAAGGGCCGCGACTCGACGTGAGTCGCGGCCCTTCTCGCGTTTTCGGGTTCAGCAGAGGTCGAGGACCTGCGCCCACAACACGTCCCGCGTCGCCTGGCCGGTCGCGTACGTGGTCTTCCGATACGCCTTGATCGCGGCGATGCACTTCTCGTCACGCGCGGTGGTGAACCTCAGGGCCTCGCGCTCGTTGCGGGCTTTCACGGCCTCGGCCTCGCTGGCTTCCGCCTGCACCCTCAGCTGCCCGACCTCCCGGGTCTTGGCCTCGATCTCCCTGCCCTGGGCGACCGAGGCCTTCACCGTGACGTAGAAGAGCGTGCCGAACAACGCCGTCGCGCCGAACAGGAACACGGTGGTGATCGCCAGCACGACGACGGCGGTCCGCTGGGGACGACGCACTGGCGCGGGTGGCGCGTCGACCGGCTGCTGCCGCGGCGCGAACACCTCCGCCAGCGACGGCTCCGGCGTCAGCACTGGACCAGCAGATCCCTGATCGCGGCCTCACCGCGGACCTGGTCGCCGGCCATCGCCGCCTCGGTCAGCGCCTTGGCCGCGTCCTTGCACTTCTGCGAGCTCACCGCGTCGGACTCGGCTTTCTTCTGCGCGGCCTCCGCCTGCTTCTGCAGGTTCGCGGCGCGCGAGGCGTCCTCTTTGCTCTCCGCGGCCTTCTTGGTGAGATCCGCGATCTCGCGGTCCTTGCCCTCGATCTGCTTGGACAGGCCGGCCGAGTGGTCCTTCTCCTGGACGAGCAGGATGCCGAACGCACCCGCCGCGCCGAACAGCAGCACGAGGAGCACCGACACCACCACGACGCCGGTCCTCTTCGGCTTCGGTGGTGCGACCGGCGCCACTGGTGCCGGCGCGGGCTGCTGCGGTGCCGGGAACGCCGGCGTGTACGCCTCGAACTCCGGCTGTGGCTCGACGGCAGGCTGCTCCGCGTCGAAAACAGGACTGGTCATGACTTACCCCCAGGAATTGCCCCCATGCGCCTATCATCGCCAGGCCGTCAACGCCGTTACGTGAGCTGTGCCACCGCGTCGATCACCCGGTCGAAGAACCGGTCCACGTCCAGCCCGACGGCCACCCGTGCGTTCGGTTCCCGGCCCAGCCGCCCGTGCAGATCCACGACGGTCGCACCGCGCGTGAGCGTTCCCACGGTCTCGATGCCGACGAACGCCTCGACGCACGTGACCAGCGTCGGATCGATCACCTGGGCGACCGCCACCGGGTCGTGCAGCGGTGGCGCCTCGAACCCGAACACCTCGCGGTAGGTCGCCGCGAAGAACGTCATGAGGTCGCCGCAAATCCGGCCGAGCGGGCCGATTTCGTTCAACCGCGCGACAACCGCGGGCGTGACCAATGCCTGGTGTGTCACGTTCAAGCCGATCATCGTGATCGGCACGCCGCTGTCGAAGACGATCTGCGCGGCTTCCGGGTCGACGTAGATGTTGAACTCCGCGTACGGCGTCGTGTTGCCGCGTTCGGTCGACCCGCCCATGAGCACGATCTCACGCACCGAGGCCGTGCCATAGCGTTGCAAGTACATCGCCACGTTCGTCAGCGCTCCGGTCGCGACCAGGGTCGCGGGCATGTTCCGGTGCATCACGTCGATCGCGTGATCCTCCACCACGTCAACGGAAATCGCGCCGAACGCCGGTCCGTCCATTCCGGACTCGCCGTGGATGTCCCCGGCTACGTGGAGCGTTCGCACCAACGGGCGTGCGCACCCGCGCGCGATGGGCACCGAAATTCCGGCCGCCGAGCAGATCCGCCGCGCATTTAGCGTGACCTTGTCCAGTGTCTGGTTGGCGGCGACGGTGGTGATCGCGCGGAGGTCGATCTCGGGCGCGCCCGCAGCCAGCAGGATGGCAATCGCGTCGTCGTGGCCGGGGTCGCAGTCGAGGACGGTAGGGATCGGCATGAGTGCATCGTGGCCGCTCAGGCGCCCCCGCGCTTCCCTCGGGGTTCGCCCGCTCTGTGCTACCTACTCGTTCACAACACTGAAACACGCGAAAACGTTTTCGGCGAACTCTTGACGAGGTCAGGGCCGGTGCGGCTAGCGTGTGGAAACCGTTTACCGGGGAGGTTGTGATGGCCCGCAGGCGCTACGCCGTGGTCGGCACGGGATCGCGGGCGGAGCGGCACATCCACGCCATCGCGGTCGAGCACGCGGACACCTGTCAGCTCGTCGCGTTCGCCGACGTGAACCGCACCCGGATGGACGTCCACAACGACCGGCTCGTTCAACTAGGGGTCGAGCCGGTTCCCACGTACGACGCCGGCGACTTCCTCAAGATGCTGGAGGAGCAGCGGGTCGACGTGGTCGTGGTGACCACTGTCGACCGCTTCCACGACATGTACGTCGTGGAGGCGCTCGACGCAGGCCGTGACGTCGTGACCGAGAAGCCGATGACGACGGACGTGCCGTCTGCCGGCAAGATCCTGGACGCGGTGCACCGCAACGACGGCAACGTCACCGTCACGTTCAACTACCGCTACAACCCGATCCACGAGAAGGTCCGCGAGCTGCTGGCGGACGGCGCTGTCGGCGAGATCGGGTCGGTGCACTTCGAGTGGCTGCTCGACACCCGGCACGGCGCCGACTACTTCCGCCGCTGGCACCGCGACAAGGCCAACTCCGGCGGCCTGATGGTGCACAAGGCGACGCATCACTTCGACCTGCTCAACTGGTGGGTCGGGTCGACACCGGACACCGTGTACGCGCACGGCCGCTTGTTCTTCTACGGGGACGAAAACGGCGCGCGGCACGGTTACGCGGACGACGAGCGGTTCGCGTTGAAGCTGGAGCAGAACGAATGGCTGAAGAAGCTGTACGTCGACGCTCAGCACGAAGACGGGTATCGCCGCGACCAGAACCCGTTCGAGCCGGGTGTGTCCATTGAGGACGACATGTCGGTGATCGTGCGCTATGTCAGCGGCGCGAACCTGACGTACCACCTCACGGCCTACTCGCCGTGGGAGGGCTACCGGCTGATGGTCAACGGCAGCAAGGGCCGTCTCGAGCTCGAAGTCGTCGAGAACTCCTGGGTGTCGAGCCAGAACCCGACCGTGCACGGCGTCAACGCCAACCCCGAGGACGGGTGGGCGAAGCTGTCGGTGCAACGGCTGTTCGAGGAGCGGGAAGAGATCCCGCTGGAGTACGACCGGGACGGTCACGGCGGTGCCGACCAGCGCATGGTCGACGCGCTGTACGGGCCGCCTGGACAGGAAGATCCGTTGGGACGCAAGGCAACGCACTACGACGGCACGCTCTCGCTGCTGACTGGTTTCGCCGCCAACCGCAGCTTCGAGACCGGGGAACCGGTCCGCGTCGTCGACGTCATCGATCTCCGATGAGAGGAGACCTGTGGAAGCGCACAAGATTGTGGGCTTACTGCTGTGCACGGCGCTGGCGGCATCCGGTTGTGGCAGTTCGAGCAGCAGTGGTCAGACCGAGATCCGGTTCATCTGGTGGGGCAACGACGACCGCGCCAAGGTGACCAACGAGGCGGTGAAGCTGTTCGAGAGCCGCAACACGAACATCAAGGTCTCCACGTCGTTCCAGAACTTCCAGAACTACTTCGAGAAGCTCTCCACCGAGATCGCGGGCGGCAACGCGCCGGACGTGATCCAGATGGACTACCGCTACCTCAACGAGTACGCGGGCCGCAACGTGCTGCTCGACCTCACCCCGTACGTGGGCAAGGAAATTCGCACCGCGGACTGGGACCAGGGCTTCATCGGCAGCGGCAAGCTCAAGGGCAGGCAGGTCGCGATGCCGTTGGCGCAGAACTCCACCACGATCGTCTACGACCCGAAGCTGTTCACGGCGGCCGGTGTCGCCGAACCGAAGATCGGCTGGAGCTGGGCCGACTACAAGGAGATCGCGGGCAGGATCCAGGCGAGCACCGGCGGCAAGGTCGCGGGTTCCACGGACTTCGGCGGCACCGAGGACGTCTTCGAGACGTGGCTGCGGCAGCGCGGCAAGGCCCTCTACACCGACGACGGCGAGCTCGGGTACTCCAAGGACGACCTGAGGGCGTTCTGGCAGCTGTCCAAGGACTTCCGCGACTCGAACGCCACCACGCCCGCCGAGCTCGTCACCACGTTGAACGCCGGTGCGGAGCAGACCCCGATGGGCAAGAGGCTCTCCGCGTCCGAGCACAGCTACGACAGCCTCTACGGCGGCTACAACACGGTCCGCCCGGACGAGCTCAAGCTCGGCCCGTACCCCAGTGACAGCTTGGAAGTCCTCGGCTCGTACCGCAAACCGTCGCAGCTGATCAGCGCGTCGGCCCGCACCAAGAACAAGGACGCGGCGGTCAAGCTGATCGACTTCCTGCTGAACGACCAGGACGCGGGCAAGATCCTCGGCGCGAACCGCGGCCTGCCCGCGAACCTGAAGATCCGCGAGTCCGTGGCGCAGAACCTCAGCGGTGCCAACAAAGTCATCTTCGAGTACCAGAAGTCCGTTGATGCCGAGCTCGGCGACGCTCCGGCCGCGCCGCCGAAAGGTGACGGCACGATCTACAAGCTGATGCAGCGCAAGCACGAGGAGGTCGTCTTCGGGAAGAAGACGATCGACCAGGCGTTGGACGAGTTCTGGCGTGACGCGGAAGACGCGCTGAAGTAGTGCCGTACCTGTTCCTCACACCGTGGTTGCTCGGCGCCATCGGTCTCACCGTCGCGCCGATGGTCGTGTCGCTGTACCTGTCGTTCACCGACTACGACCTGTTCAACGAACCGCACTGGGTCGGGTTCGACAACTACGCCAAGCTCTTCGGCGACGATCCGCGCTACCTGGACTCGGTCGTCGTCACGTTGAAGTACGTGGTGTGGTCGGTGCCGTCGAAACTGCTGCTCGCCCTGGCCGTCGCGTTGCTGCTGAACTCGTTGCGCGGCAAGGGACAGGCGTTCTTCCGCTCCGCGTTCTACGCGCCGTCGCTGCTGGGCGCGTCGGTCGGGCTGGCGCTGGCGTGGCGGGCGATCTTCGACACCTGGGTCGACACGCCGGACTACGCGCTGATCACCATCGTGCTGCTGTCGGCGTGGCAGTTCGGTGCGCCGATGGTGATCTTCCTGGCCGGGTTGCAGCAGATTCCGCGCGACCTGTTCGACGCGGCGGCCGTGGACGGCGCGGGCTGGTGGCGGCGGCTGTGGTCGATCACGCTGCCGATGTTGTCGCCGGTGCTGTTCTTCAACCTCGTGCTGGAGACGATCCACGCGTTCCAGGCGTTCACGCAGGCGTTCGTGGTGAGTGGCGGGCGGGGCGGACCGGCCGACTCGACGTTGTTCTACACGCTGTACCTGTACGAGCGCGGGTTCACGGAGTTCCGCATGGGCTACGCGTCGGCGATGGCGTGGGTGCTGCTGGTGGCGATCGCGGTGGTCACGGCGGTGCTGTTCCGGACCTCGCGGTACTGGGTGTTCTACGGAGACGAGCGATGAAGCGGGCTGGGGTTTTCGTGCTGTGCCTGGCCGCACTGGCGTTGGTGCTGTACCCGATCGTGTGGTTGATCTCGGCTTCTTCGACGCCGGTCGAGGACCTCGTGGCGAACCTGCGCTCGCTGTTTCCCGGGCGCGTGACCGCAGAGGGCTACGCGGGTGCGTTGGAGGGTGCGGGAGGGGAACCGTTCTGGACGTTCCTCGGCAACTCGACGATCGTGGCGAGCGGTGCGGTGATCGGCAACGTCGTGTCGTGCTCGCTGGCGGCCTACGCGTTCGCCCGGCTGCGGTTCCGGCTGAGCGGGCCGCTGTTCGCGTTCGCGCTGGTCACGATCATGCTGCCCGCGCACGTCACGCTGATCCCGCAGTACGTGGTGTTCCAGCAGCTCGGCATGATCGACACGTTCGTGCCGCTGATCCTGCCGAAACTGCTGGCGACGGACGCGTTCTTCGTGTTCCTGATGGTGCAGTTCATGCGCGGGATTCCGCACGAGCTGGACGAGGCCGCGAAGATCGACGGGTGCGGTCCGATCCGCAACTACCGGTACGTCGTGCTGCCGTTGTCGCGGCCGGCGATGGTGACGACCGCGATCTTCACGTTCATCTGGACCTGGAACGACTTCTTCTCGCAGCTGATCTACCTGTCGTCGACCGAGAACTACACGATCCCGATGGGGCTGCGGCTGTTCATCGACCAGACGTCGTCGTCCTCGTACGGGCCGATGTTCGCCATGTCGGTGCTGTCGCTGGTGCCGATCGGACTGTTCTTCCTGGCGTTCCAGCGGTTCCTGGTCGCGGGCGTGGCCACGACGGGGTTGAAGGGATGAACCGGCTGGAGACGCTCGCGGACGCCCTGCTGGTGGGGCTGTTCGTGTTCGTCGCCTCGCTGCCGCTGGTGACGGCGTACTCGGCGTTCGGGGCGGGGTGCGCCGTCCTTCGCGGCGATCTTCCGGTGCGCAGGTTCTGGTCGCTGCTGCGCGTGCAGTGGGCGCCGGGGGTGGTGTTCGCGGTGCTGTGGGCGGTGCTCGTGGTGGACGTGCTGCTGGTGGTCGCGGTGATGCCCGCGCCCTGGTTCGTGCGCGGCGGAGTACTGCTGGCGTCGGCGTCCATTGGGGCCTTTCTTCTTGATCAAGCGCGTCTCGGATGGCGCGGCGCATTGAAATTCGAAGCACCTCGGCCGATGCTGATGGCCGCGTTGGTGGTCGCCGGTGTGCTGGTGTGGGCCCTGCCTCCGCTGGCGCTGGTGATCGGCGGACCCCTGGCGCTGGCTGCGGAGTCCACCCGAGAAGGGTGAGGACGATGCGTGTTGCGCTGGTCGGCGCGCGTGGGCACGGTGCACGGCACGTGGAGAACCTGCTCCGGCTGGGCCACGACGGGCTCGCGACCTTCGTGGGTGTCGTGGACGTGGCCGATGTCGACGTGCCGGTGCCTTCGTACCCGGATCTGCCGTCGTTGGCCGCTGAGCTGCACCCCGAGATCGTGGTGATCTCCTCGCCCCCGTCGACGCACCGCGATCTGGTGCTGTCCGCTTTCGCGCTGGGCTGTGACGTGCTGGTGGAGAAGCCGGCGGTGCTGTCGGTGGCGGACTTCGACGAGATCACCTCGGTCGCCGCCGAGCGCGGGCTGGTGTGCCAGGTCGGGTTCCAGGCGCAGGGGACCGGGTCGTACCGCCGGCTGTGCTCGTTGATCGGGTCGGGTGCGCTCGGGGACATCTCGGGCATCGGAGCGGCCGGGCGTTGGGTGCGCTCGGACTCCTACTACGAGCGGGCCGCGTGGGCGGGGCGGCAGGGCGAGGACGGGACGCTGGTGAACCCGTTCGCGCACGCCCTGCAGAACGCTCTGCTGCTGGCCGACGTCGAGGAACGCACGGACATCGGTGTCGAGCTGGAGCTGTTCCGTTGCCGCGAGACGATCACCGCGGACGACACGGCCTGTGTGCGCGTCACGGCCGATGGCGCGCCTCCGGTGGTGGTCGCGACGACGCTCTGTGCGTCGACATCGTTGCCACCGGTCGTGCTCGTGCACGGCTCGTTGGGTCAGGCCGTGTGGTGGTACGACGACGACAGGCTGACGGTGAACGACCACAAGATGGCGGTTGCTCCTCCTGTGGATCTTCTGGAGAACCTCATCCGGCACCGGCAGACCGGCGAACCGCTCGTAGCGCCGCTGGCAGCCGCGCGCGCGTTCACGTCCGTCGTCGAGGAGTGCGGCAAGGCGGACGTGCCGCTCGTGCCCGCGCGTCGCGTCACCGACCGGGTGGTCCTGGACGGCATCGACGAGGTCGTCGTGCGTGCCGCGGAGAAGATCGCGACCTTCACCGAGCTGGGCTGCGGTTTCGGGCGGTAGTCTCCCGCGCGGGTCCACCAGTGTTCGGGGAGTTGTGGCGTTGGACACCTACATCGACTTGAAGGACGTCCGGCTGACCGGCTACGTCAGCCAGGGCCTCATCGCGCTGTCCGCCCTCGAGTCGGTCTGGGGCACGATCACGGACTGGCAGGGCGGCTCCTCCTCGTGGAGCTTTCTCGCCATCGTGCTGGTCGTGCCCGCGGGGGTGGCGTCCCTGTTGTGGTTCCGCGGCGTCACGCACAACGCCGAGGCGATCGCGCTGCACGGCGTGCGCACGCCGGCGCAGGTGTGGCGCGCCAGCGACCCGGCCCAGCGCGACATCCCGTTCGACGAGCGCGTGGCCAGCCCGCTGATCAGGCCGTGGCAGTACACGCTCCTCGCGATGGTGGGCTGCGACATCTTCGAGTCGCTGCTGCTCGACACGCCCGCCTACGTGGTGTTCTCGACCCTGTCCACGCTGGCCTCGGTGGGGGCCGCCGGGCTGGCCTGCTACCTGATCTTCCGGGTCTCGTCGATGCAGCGGAAGTTCGCGGTGCCACAGCCCCGTGGGCGCCGCGGCTGACGTGCGATAGACTGTGGCGTAGGTTGCGGTTTTGTGTTCGTTCTCCTTCTTTGCGGTCGGAGAGGTCGGCTCACGACCAAACCACGGGGCAGTCGCACAGTGCGGCTCGCTCTTGTTTTTGCATTGAAGGAGTAGCAGTAATGGCCAACGGCACCGTCAAGTGGTTCAACGCCGAAAAGGGCTTCGGCTTCATCGCCCCCGAGGACGGCGGCGCTGACGTCTTCGTCCACTACTCGGCACTGAACGGCAGCGGCTACCGCAGCCTCGAAGAGAACCAGCGCGTCACGTTCGACGTCACGCAGGGCCAGAAGGGCCCGCAGGCCGCGAACGTCACGGCTCTCTGAGCTGAGCTTTGAGAAGCAGGGCCTCCGGGTGTTCCCGGGGGCCCTGTTTTCGTGTGAGCGGGTTCACTAGCCTGGCCCGATGCCGTTGCTCGGTCCAGCTGACCCGCTGCCGCACGTGCCCCGGCGCATCCTCGTCGCCGGAAACGCCGGCTCCGGCAAGTCCACCCTCTGCCGCCGCATCGCCGAACATCGTGACCTGCGCCGAGTGGAGCTCGACAGCCTCTACTGGGGTCCGCGGTGGACTCCGAGGCCCGAGTTCCGGACCGAAGTCGCCGCCTTCGCCGAGGAGACCCACTGGGTCACCGAGTTCCAGTACAACGAGGTGCGGCGCGAGCTGCTGGCCCGCGCGGACACGCTCGTCTGGCTCGACCACCCGTTCTCGACGGTGATGGGGCGGCTCGTGAGTCGCACGATCAGACGTCGCGCGGGTGGGGTGGAGTTGTGGAACGGTAACCAGGAACCGCCGCTGTGGTCGGTGTTCACGGACTCCGAGCACATCCTGCGGTGGGGCTGGAAGACCTACCGGCGCAACCGGACCAGGGTGCTCGAGCTGGTCGACGAGGTCGTGGTCGTGCGGTTGCGCGGGCAGGGGCAGGTGGAGCGGTGGCTGGCCGGGCCGCTGGCGTCGGTCGGGGAGGAGCGTGCTCGGTGAGAACGGCTCTGGTGCTCGGCGGAACGGGGATGCTGGCCGGATGTGCACAGAAGCTGGTCGAACGCGGGTGGCAGGTCGTGCTGCCGTCGCGGACCCAGCCGTTGATGGCCGACGACGGGCCTGGACGGGCGGCGCGCGCGTCGCTGCACAAAGGGCACCGGCCCACCTGGGTCAGGGCCGACTGGGCCAAGCCCGCCGAGCTGGCCTCCGAGGTCGAGTACGAGCTTCGAGGCCGACGAGTGAACCTGCTGGTCGCTTGGGTGCACGACAACTACCGCACAACCGTCCTCCGAGCCGTGCAGCACCTACTGGCTGAGGACGCTCCGGTGGTGGAGGTGCACACGGGCGGGCCGGTGCCGGACCCGGTGCTGCCGAACCCGACGCAGCAGGTCCACCTGGGCCACTTCACGCACGACGCCGCGCAGCGCACGAGCCGTGCCGTGCTGGAGGCCGTCGAACGGGCGTTGGAAGGGCGGGCGCCCTCGCTGCACCACGAGGACGCCCGCTGACCGCTACTTGGCGACCTTCGTCCGGCCGATCTCGGCCTGCACCTTGATGCCCGCCGTCAGGGTGAGGAACTGACGGATCACCATGTCCTCGTTGCGGATGTCGGCGACCTTCTTCTTGGTCTTCGTGGTGAACGTGAACTCCTCGACCGCCGGCGGCGCGATCTCGGCGACCTTCTGGAAGTCCTTGCTGAAGTCCACGACGACCGTCGTGCCGTCGAGCACCTGCAGCAGGTAGTCGGCGGGCTCGGTGGACGCGAAGCCCTTCTGGAACTTGCCGGTGACCTTGATGCCGTCAGCCGTCTCCTCGAAGTCGAGGGTGCCGTCGGCGGGCGAGAACAGGGCCTCCTGGAAGTCGGCGGTGGCCGTCACGGGCTCGGCGGCGAGTGCCGGGGAGGTCGTGAGGGCGCAGCAGGCCAGAATCGCGACGAGGACGCTCAGCGGTTTCGACATGACTTCGTTCGTACCGTCGGCCATTTAGCCCCGCACGACCAAACACATCGCTCGATCGGGCGTTGAGGTTGTACGCTCCGCGCCGACGTCGGGGGACGTGCACGTTTCGTGGGGGAATCAATGAGTGAGATCAGGCCTGCGCATGGCCTGGGCACTGCTGCGGCCGCGGTCATCGCGGTCACCGCGGGCCTTCAGGTCGTGACGGCCGTCGTGGTGTGGATGTCCGTGGACGAGGCGGCGGCCGCGGTCGTCGACCTGGCCACGTTGTGGGTGAACGCCCTGGCCGCGGTGCTGTTCGTCACCTGGATGTACCGGGTGCGGGCCAACTCCGACGTCATCACGTCCGCGCACCAGCACCGCTACAAGAACATGTGGGTGGTCCTGGGGTGGATCATCCCGTTCGGGAACCTGGTCATCCCGTTCGTGGTGATGCAGGACATCTGGCGCGGATCCGACCGGACGCAGCCGATGGTCGGCCTCCAACAGCGTCAGAAGAGCGGCCTCGTCACCGCCTGGTGGCTCTGCTACATCGGGTCGAACGCGCTGGCCCTCGTGGCCGCTCGGAGCGCGTGGGACGACTACGCGCTGGTGTACACGCTGTCCGCGGTGGTCGCGGTCGCGGCGGCGACACTCGCCGCACGGATGATCAAGCAAGTCAACGCGATGCAGGTCGCGGTACCAATTCACCTGGGGGAATCATGAACACCGAATCGTTCAGACCGGTGCGCGGCATCGGCATCGCCGCGTCCGTCCTCATCGGACTGGACGCCGTCTTCTCCGTCCTGGACGGGATCGCCTCGCAGCGCACCGCCGACGTCGTGCGGGAGTACGCCGCCGGCAACGCCACGATGGAAGACGCGCATGCGGCCGACGCCTTCACGGCGCTGGTCAGCCTGCCGGGTCTGGTCGTGACGCTCGCGGCGGCCGTGACGTTCATCGTGTGGATCTACCGGTCGCGGCTCAACGCCGAGCGGGTCACCTATGCCGTGGAGCACCGGCACTCGCGCGGGTGGGCGATCGGGTCGTGGTTCACGCCGATCGTGAACCTCTGGTTCCCGGCGCAGATCGTCCAGGACGTCTGGCGCGCCTTCGACCCGGCCCAGCAGGACCGTCCGCTGCAGGCTCGCGCCAAGAGCGGCTTCATCGCCGTCTGGTGGACGGGTTACCTGGCGATGTCGTGGGTCGGTGGAGTGATGGGCCGGCTCGTGCTGCGCGACTCGGACCTGGACGCCGTCGCCAGCTGGACGTGGGTGACGACGGTGGTCACGATCATCGCAGCCGTGCTGGCCGTCGTGCTGGTCAAGCGGTTGACCGACCTGCAGGACCAGACCAGGCCGCAGGAGCTCAGCGGGCCTGTCCAAGTCCACGTACCAGGTGCATGACGGAATCCCGCACCTGAGCCCGTGACCGCTCCGGCTGGAACACCTGCCAGTCCAGCGCGATCACGAGCAACGTGCCGAACAACGCCGCCGACGCGGTGCCGACCTCGACCCCTTCCGGCAGGCGGCCCGCGTCGGACAGGCGCTTCATCTGACCGCGCACGATCGACACGATGTCGTCGCGCAGCAACGAGAGAGTGCCGTGCCACTGGCCCGGCGTGCGCCACAGCTCGGAGACGAGCAGCTGGCCGAACGCCGGATATTCGGCCCAGAAGCCGAGCATCTCGTCGACCAGCGCCTCCAGCGAGTTCTCGGCCTCCTCGGCCGACCGCAGCCGGCCGGCGAGGATCTCGACCCCGTGCCGCAGAAGGGCTTCCACCAGCGCGTCCTTCGACGCGAAGTTGTAGTAGATCGTCCCCTTGGCGACACCCGCCTCCGCGGCGATCTCGTCGACCGTCACCGACGCGGCGCCCCGTTCGCCGACCAGCTTCAACGCCGCGTCGAAGAGCTTCTGCTTGGTCGCGGTCGTCCGGGCGCTCACAGGACGAGCTCCGGCTTCAGCTTGGAAGGTGTCCACACCCGCTGCTTGTAGGCCGCCACGGACGACAAGGCTAGGGCCCCGACCAGCCACGCGAGAAGGATCAAAGCGTCCTGCCCCACGCTGCCCAGGTCGCCGCCGTACATCAGATGGCGCAGGCCGTCGACCGCGTAGCCCATCGGCAGGCCGTAGTGCAGCGGGTAGAGCGGCACCGGGATCGTCTGCCACGGGAACGTGCCGCCCGCGCTGACCAGCTGCAGGATCAGCAAAATCAATCCCAGGAACTTGCCCACGGCACCGAACGCGGCGTTCAGCGCGTGCAGGATCGCCACGAACGTCAGCGACATCAGCACGAGGAACCCGAACGTGCCGAAGGGGTTCGACGGCTCGATGTCCACCACGAACCGCACGACCGAGAACATCACGAGCACCTGCACGATGCCGAGCAACGCACCCGGCAGCCATCCGCCCAACGCGACCCGGAGCGCCGACTGGCCGGCGGCGAGCGCACGGCGTGAGAGCGGACGCAGCAGCAGGAAGAGCACGAACGCGCCGATCCACGTTGCCAGGCCGAGGAAGAACGGTGCCAGGCCGGCGCCGTAAGTGGCGGCCTTCGTCTGCGACAGGCCCTTCACCGCCACCGGGTCACCGATGGCCTGGGCGATGGCCGCGCGCGTCGGGTCGTCCGCGTTGGGGATCTTGTTCACGCCGCCGGACAGGCCGTTGCTCAGCTCCGCCGCACCGCTCGCGACCTTGGTCGCACCGTCCTTGAGCTGCGGCGTGCCGGTCGCGGCCTTCTGCAGGCCGTCGCGGAGCTGGGCGTTGCCGTCGGCGAGCTTCGTGGCGCCGTCGTCGAGCTTGCCGATGCCGGTGACGAGACCGGGCATCTTCGCCGAGAGCTGCTCGGCGCCGTCCGCGACCTGGTCCGCGCCGTTCGCGAGCTTGCGCAGATCACCAGCGGCGCCCTGCACCTTGCCGTTCGCGTCGTCGACCGGCTTGCGGACCTGGGTGATCGTGCTCATCACCTGCTGCACCTGGGCTTCGGTGAAACCCAAGGCGCGCAAGTGGTTCGCGACGTCGCCGTTCGCCTGGTCGAGCACGCCGACCAGCGCCTGGGCCTTCTTCGCGTACTCCTCGGCCTGGGTCGCGGCGGTCTCGTTGCCGTTCGCGACCTGACGCGCGCCGTCGGCGATCTTCTGCGCGCCGGCGGGGAGTTGTGCGGTCTGGGAGCGGAGCTCGTGCGTGCCGTCCCGCAGCTGCGCAGCGCCGTTGGCGGCGGTGACGGCACCGGTGGAGAGCTGCTGGACACCGCCGTCGAGCTCACCGATCTTGTCGCGCAACGTGGCGCTGCCGTCCGCGAGCTGCTTGGCGCCGTCTGCCGCCTTGGTCGTCTCCTCGCGGATCGTGGAGAAGCCCAGCAGCAGCTTGTCGGCGGCCTCGGTGGAGACCTTCGCGGTGACGGCGCGGCGCACCTCGGAGACGACCTGGTTCGCGATCGTGCTGCCCAGGTAGTTGTTGGCGTCGTTGGTGGTCAACGTCAGCACGCCCTGGCGGGGCTTGTTCTGCTCGGCGGACGTGAGCGCCTCGGAGAAGTCCTCCGGCAGCGTCAGGGCGAAGATGTACTTGCCCTTGCGCACGCCCTCGTCGGCCTCGTCCGTGTTGTCGACGACCTGCCACTTGAACTTGTTGCCCTTGAGCAGCTCGTCGCCGACCTCCTTGCCGGCGTTGAGGTCCTTGGCGCCCTTGTCCTTCACGACCAGGGCGGCCGGGACGTTGTGCAGGTTCGAGTACGGGTCCTTGTTGGCGTACAGGTAGAGCGACGCGTACAGCAGAGGCACGAGCGCCAGAGCCAGGACGGCGAGCTTGGGGAGCTTGCCGGACGTGATCCGGCGAAGTTCGTTGAAGGCCATGCGAAGGGCGCTCATGCGGTGATCTCCATCTTGGTGTCGTTGTTGTCCTCACCAAGGCGCGCGTGCGGGATGTCGAGGATGTGGGCCGAGGAGTTCGAGCACAGGGCGACCACGGACCGTTCGGGGGTCACGTAGTTGTGCGCCAAGGCGAACCACTCGCGCGGGTTGGGGTGGTAGCGGTCCGGGCAGTCGAGGACGAGTGCGGTGACGCCGGGGCGTTCAGAAGCCAGTTCGAGCATCACGGCGCAGCGTGTGTGTGCCGGCACGTGCTCGAAGCGCTTGTTCGCGTGCTCGTCGGCGGCGTGCTCGACCAACCAGTCGTGCACCGCCTTCTTGCCTGAACGCATGCCGTTCATCGCGAGCTCTTCGCCTACGACGGCGGCCAGCGTCAGCGCTTCCTCCGGCTCGTTCACCTCGGGGGCGTCGACCAGGACGACCTGCTTGCGCAGGATCTTCGAGTCCGGCGACACCGTGCCCGTGGAGGGCTTCATGCGGCCGGAGAGCAGCAGGCCGAGCGCGGTGTGACCGGTGCCGGGCTCGCCCGCGACCAGCGTGAGCTCGCCCGGCTTCACGGTCAGCGAAGTCGGGCGGAGCAGAGGACCATGTCCCCCGTTGACGCCTGCGCGACTTGCGTGGATCTCCACGGCTTTACCTTCCGTTTAAACTGACCGGTCAGTACAAATTCTTGCGCAGACTTCGGTCGGCGGCAAGTCGGACATAGGTCACCTAAGGGCTGCGGCGGGGCGTACTTCCCAGACGGTCCACAGCGGCCGGTAGCCCTGACGGGGCCAGAAGACGCTGCTCAACGGGTTCGGCGGGTTGTAGTAGAGGTACGTGCCGACCGCGCCCATCCGGTGAAGCTCCTGGTGGGCGTACGCGACGAGCTGCTGGCCGATGCCGGTGCCGCGGGCTCCCGGCAGCACGGAGACACAATTCACATAGCCCCAGCGGCCGCGGGGAAGCCTCGTGGCGGCCATCGTGCCGGGTTCGGACGACACGATCGCGCACTCGGCGAGCGCGACCGCGATGCCGTCCCGTTCGGCCAGCCAGATGGGGCTCGCGTTGGCGAGACGTTCGGCGAGGGCGCGTTGTTTGACGGCTCGCGCTTCCGGCCGGACGATCGTGCCGCCGACGAACGACGAGTACTCCAGTTCTGCCAGTGACAGCTCCAGCACGCTGTCCAGGTCGTGCGGGGTGGCGCGGCGGATCGTCAGCGTGCGCGGGACTCGCGGCTGGGGAGTCCTCAGCCGCACGGCGAGCACGGACAGCGGCACCAGCCCGTGGTCGAGGAACGCGCGCGCCGCTCTCGTGTCACGGCTCGGCCAGTGCACCACACACGCGCTGTCCTCGTCGTCTGGCTGGTGCGTGTCCAGGTGCCGGCGGAAGCGGGTGAGCAGCGCGTCCATGCCCTGCGAGCTGCCGACCAGCGGCAACAGCTCCCACACGTGCGCGGTGGACCAGAGCCGGATGGTGGAGTGCTCTTCGTAGGTCTTGTGGCTGATGACCCCGGCGACGCGCGCGCCGTCCGCGAGCGCGGCCGTGATGACATGGCCGTCGGTGGGTGGTTCGACGGCCGACGGGAGCAACGGGTCCAGTGAGGTGAACCGAGCCGACTGGGCCGCCACGAGTCCGCGTGCCGAGGTCATGGCCGATGAGATTACGACGCCAGGCGCGTGCGGAAGATCGCGGTGCCGGGGAAGAGCTTGCCCCGCAGCGGGCTCCACTGGCCCCAGATCCGGGTGTGGCCCTGCGGCCACTCGGGCTCGACGAGGTCTTCGAGCGTGAAGCCGGTGTTCGTGAGGGCCCGGACGTAGTCGCCGAGGGTGCGGTGGTGCTCGACGTACACGGCGTGGCCCTCGCCGTCGACCTCTACATAAGGAGTGCGGTCGAAGTACGACTGCGTGACGGTCAGGCCGAGCGGGCCGGGGTCGTCCGGGAAGATCCAGCGCATCGGGTGGTTCACGGCGAACACCCAGTCGCCGCCGGGCTTGAGGACGCGTGCGATCTCGCTGAAGACCTCCTGGACGTCGGCCACGAACGGAACCGCGCCGAACGCCGAGCAGGCGGCGTCGAAGGAGCCGTCCGCGAACGGCAGCTGGTCGGCGCTGGCCTGCACGAGCGGGACCTGGATGCCGGTGCTGTCGTTGTGCTCGCGGGCGTGCCGGAGCATGCCCGCGGAGATGTCGAGCGCGGTGACGTTCGCCTTGTTGGCTTTGAGCCAGCGGGCGCACGGAGCGCTGCCGCAGCCCACCTCGAGGATGTTCCGACCAGCGACTTCACCGAGGAAGTGGGTCTCATCCTCGCGCAGGCCCTCCGGGCACCAGACGAAGTCGGCCGCGCCCAGGAAGTCACCGTGCGTCTCGTGGTAGTCGTCGGCGTCCGCGTCCCACCAGACGCGGTTCGCCAGGCGTGACTCCGCGGCGTCCGCCCCGCGCTTGACGATGCCGGCCGTGCCGAGCGCTTGCTCCGCGCTCGCGTGCTGGTTGGACACACTGCTCCTTCACATGGGGGCTGGTTTGCTCACAGCTCTCGCGGCCGCGTACGATAACGCCCGCGTAGTGGGTTAGTGCTGCCCATGATCCAGAACGGTCGGGGATTCAGGTTGCTGCGATGCTGCGCGCGCACCACTACCACTCATTAATGCCAATCCGTACCGGAGCCACCTACCTAATGTCCACCGACACCACCACCGCCCCCGTTGCCGCTGCGCCCAAGCAGGTCGCGATCAACGACATCGGGACGGAGGAGGACTTCCTCGCTGCTATCGACAAGACGATCAAGTACTTCAACGATGGCGACATCGTCGAAGGCACGATCGTCAAGGTCGACCGGGACGAGGTCCTGCTCGACATCGGCTACAAGACCGAGGGCGTCATCCCCTCGCGTGAACTGTCGATCAAGCACGACGTCGACCCCAACGAGGTTGTCAAGGTTGGTGACGAGGTCGAGGCACTTGTTCTCCAGAAGGAGGACAAGGAAGGCCGCCTGATCCTCTCCAAGAAGCGCGCCCAGTACGAGCGCGCGTGGGGCACCATCGAGGCCCTCAAGGAGAAGGACGAGCCGGTCAAGGGCACCGTCATCGAGGTCGTCAAGGGTGGTCTCATCCTCGACATCGGCCTCCGCGGCTTCCTCCCCGCCTCCCTCGTCGAAATGCGTCGCGTCCGCGACCTCCAGCCGTACGTCGGCCGTGAGCTCGAGGCGAAGATCATCGAGCTGGACAAGAACCGCAACAACGTGGTCCTGTCCCGCCGCGCGTGGCTCGAGCAGACCCAGTCCGAGGTCCGCAGCGAGTTCCTCAACCAGCTGCAGAAGGGCCAGGTCCGCAAGGGCGTCGTGTCCTCGATCGTCAACTTCGGTGCCTTCGTGGACCTGGGTGGCGTCGACGGTCTCGTCCACGTCTCGGAGCTGTCCTGGAAGCACATCGACCACCCGTCCGAGGTTGTCGAGGTCGGCCAGGAAGTCACCGTCGAGGTCCTCGACGTCGACATGGAGCGCGAGCGCGTCTCCCTGTCGCTGAAGGCCACGCAGGAAGACCCGTGGCGCCAGTTCGCCCGCACCCACGCGATCGGCCAGATCGTGCCGGGCAAGGTCACGAAGCTGGTTCCGTTCGGTGCGTTCGTCCGCGTGGACGAGGGCATCGAGGGCCTGGTCCACATCTCCGAGCTGGCCGAGCGCCACGTGGAGATCCCGGAGCAGGTCGTCCAGGTCGGCGACGACGTCATGGTCAAGGTCATCGACATCGACCTCGACCGCCGTCGCATCTCGCTGTCGCTCAAGCAGGCCAACGAGGGCTTCACGGTCGACACCGAGTTCGACCCGACCCAGTACGGCATGGCCGCCGAGTACGACGACCAGGGCAACTACATCTACCCCGAGGGCTTCGACCCGGAGACCCAGGAGTGGCAGGACGGCTTCGACAAGCAGCGTGAGGAGTGGGAGCGCCAGTACGCCGAGGCGCACACTCGTTACGAGGCCCACATGAAGCAGATCCGCAAGGCCGCCGAGGCCGAGGAAGAGGCTTCGGCCGAGGGTGCGGGCAACTACACCTCGGGCGGCGACGCTCCTTCCGCTTCGGTCGGCGCGCCGGCTCAGTCCGGTGGCACGCTGGCTTCCGACGAGCAGCTCGCGGCGCTCCGCGAGAAGCTGTCGGGCGGCATGTGAGCTAGTACGTGAAGAGAGCCCCGCACTTCGGTGCGGGGCTCTTTCGCGTTGGTGGGCTTTGGCGTCTGCAAGTACCGAGCCTTTTCCATCTTCATGATCGGGTGCGTTGTTCGAG
>NZ_JYJG01000295.1 GCF_000955955.1 Lentzea aerocolonigenes | reverse complement strand
GACCTGACGAAGTACTACTAGTGGCGTGGCCCGCCGAGCGAACGGGCGGTTCGGCAGGACACGCTCCAGTAGTCGGTCCGAACGGCCGGTCAGTTCCCGGAGGTCCGGCCGTTACGATTCGGCCTCGTGAACTCCGCCGATGACGAGGTGACCCGCTGGGCGTTGCAGGCCCGCGGGGGTGACCGGGACGCCTTGGAACGGTTCGTGCGGGCGACCCAGCGCGACGTGTGGCGGTTCGTCGCCCACCTCGCGGACGCCGGCGCGGCGGACGATCTCGCGCAGGAGACGTACATGCGCGCGTTGCCGAGTCTGCGGAACTTCGAGGCCAGGTCGTCGGCGACGACGTGGCTGCTGTCGATCGCCCGGCGGGTCGTGGTCGACCAGGTGCGGATGGCCCAGTCGAGGCCTCGGGTGTCGGCGGACGTCGACTGGGTGCAGGCGGCGGATCGCGAGCAGGCCACGTCGTCGTCCGGTTTCACCGGGATCGTCGAGCTCAACGTCCTGCTCGACGGGCTGGCCGCGGACCGGCGTGAGGCGCTGGTGCTCACCCAGGTGCTCGGGCTGGGCTACGCGGAGGCGGCGGAGGTTGTCGGCTGTCCGGTCGGGACGATCCGCTCGCGTGTCGCGCGTGCGCGTGAGGACCTGGTCAGGGCCGCCGGTCAGGACGCCAGCGAAACCGGCTGAGATTCGAGGGTGAGGCCTCACGAACCGCGTTCGTGCTCACCCCCAGCATCAGGCGGCCATCACTGCGGACTGGTGCGCGCGCAGAGAACACTTGTCGTCAGCGCCAGTACGACCAGCACGCCGATCGCCAGTGAATAGGCGTGGACCTGTCTCTTATACACATC
>NZ_JYJG01000294.1 GCF_000955955.1 Lentzea aerocolonigenes | reverse complement strand
GGCGTGGACGTGGGTGTCGAGCGCGATCTGCCGCACTCCAGGGGTCGCACCGAGCGCCTGGCGGTAGCAGACACCGATCGCGGCATAGCCGGACGCCAGCGCGACCTGGGTGACGGTCGACGCGACCCCGGACGCCGCACCCGCGTCGGCCGGTTCGACGCGGGCGAAGATGCCGGTGATGACCGGTGCCACGACCGTGCCCTGCGCGAGGCCGACCGCGCCGATCGCCAGCGCCAGCAGCACGGTTTGGTACTCCGGCGGCGTGCGCACGACCACGAGGTGAGCCAGCAGTGCGACGGCGAGCAGGCAACAGCCGACGACGGGCAACCGGTCGCCGAACCTGCCGGCCAGGCGGGCGCTGAACGCCGAACCGAGTGCGAACGCCACGCCGAGCGGCACGAACATCAGGCTCGCGGTGAGCGGTTCGCGTCCCAGCCCGGTCTGCACGTAGTAGGTGAACACCAGGAACAGCCCGGCGTTCCCGGCGAAGAACGTGGCGATCGCGGCCAGTCGCAACCTCATCCCCGGTGTGGTGAGCACGCGGCCGGGGAACAACGGCTCACCGCCTGAGGCCGCCAGTGCGCGTTGCTGACGGACCAGGACCACTCCGGCTGCCAGCGCCACCAGCAACGTCAGCCACAACCAGGCCGAGGCGCCAGGTTCCACGCCGAGCACGAGCGGCACCAGCAACGAGGGCAGTGCGATCGCGGTCAACCCGGCTCCGACGAGATCGAGTCCTACCTGTTTCTCCGGCCTCGTCTCGTCGATGGCGGTACGGCCGGGCAACAGGATCAGCAGGCCGATCGGCACGTTGATCAGGAACACCGTGCGCCAGCCGAGCTCGCCTGGGTTCCAGTGGACCAGCAGGCCTCCGCCGCCCAGCCCGGCGATGACACCGAGCCCCACGACGACGCTGTACCAGCCGATGGCGCGGGCACGGTGGGCCTGTCGCGGGAACAGCGCGTGGATGAGCGCGAGCTCCTGCGGCACCAACACCGCGGCGGCGAGCCCTTGGACGCACCGCATCGCGATGAGCACCTCGGCGTTCGGCGCCAGGCCGCACAGCAGGGAGGCGAGCGTGAACACCGCGACGCCCACGAGGAACGTCCTGCGGCGGCCCCAGCGGTCACCGAGCCGGCCTCCGGTCACCAGTCCGGCGGCGCACGCCAGCACGTAGCCGGCGCCGACGAGCTGGATCTGGCCGAACGTGGCGGGGAGGTCCCGCTGCACGGACGGGGCGGCGACCGTCACGATGAAGCCGTCCACCTGCCCCATGAACGTGGCCGCGAGCACGGCGGCCAGGCCGAGCCACCTCCGCACGCCGACGCCCTGCCCGTCCTCGATCTGAGTCATGCCGTCTTCCCGTGGTGAGCCGGGAAGAACCCGGAGTCGATGAAGTGGTCCAGATAGGCGTCGAGCACCGCGTCCGTGACACCGAGATTCCCGGCCGCGTTGTCCCGGCCGAAGACGACCGGCGCACCCGAACCGCCCAGTGCCGGGGCGTGGGTGGCCGCGATCGACAACTGGAAGTCGCCCTCGTCCGCGGCCTTCTCGGCGGCGTCGGTGAGCCGGGCGAGCCAGGCAGACCGGTTGAGCGTGTCGAGGTGGTAGCCGCGGTCCCGGAGCCGATCGACCACGTGAGCCACGTCGAGTGGCTGAGTGCTCGTCAGGTGGTAGGTGGCGCCGGTCTTGTCGTCCGCGAGCAAACGTACGACGGCCGCAGCCACCTGATCCGCCGGCACCACATCGGCGTACCCGGCGTTCTCCGGGGCCGCGTTGATGAGGACCATCGCGCGCACGAGGTTCCACAACGCGTCGTCGGCGCTCACCGCTCCGGTTGTGGAGTGGCCGCCGATGCGACTCGGGCGGTGCACGGCGACGGGCACACCACGTTCGCCTGCGCGTAGCACGAGCCCCTCGGCGACCCACTTGCTCGCCACATAACCGTTGGGCAGCAACGAGTCCGCCGAGACCCGCCGGGTTTCGCGGACGACGGCGGGGTTGCCGTCCGTTGCGACCGCTGTGTCGACGGTGGAGACGAAGTGCACCGGCTTGAGCCGGGCGGTCGTCGCGAGCCGCAGCACCTCGGCGGTGCCCTGGACGTTCGCGGCGCGCAACCGGGGGTAGGAGTCGAGGTGGTTGACCCTGGCGCCGTTGTGCAGCACCACGTCGACCTCGCCCGCCAGTCGCCGGAAGTCCACATCGGACAGACCGAGGGCCGGGAGTCCGAGGTCGCCGGGAACGGGAACCACCCGGTCCAGGCCGTCTGCGGAGAGGCTGAAGCGGCGCAACGAGGTGCGGAGCCGGTCGAGCGCTTCCGGCTCGTTCCCGGCGCGCACGAGTGCGTGCACTCGTGCGGAGGTGCTGTCGAGCAGTTCTCGCAACAGGAACGAGCCGAGGAACCCGGTGGCCCCGGTGAGCAGCACGGCATCGAGCCGTCCGGACCGCGGCAGGTCCGCCGCGGTGATGGCTGGATCGAGGTCGATCTCGGCAGTCAGGTCGATGCCCTCCCACGGATGCCCGGCCAGCGGTGCGACGGCATCGAGCCGCACCGCCAGTGCCGCGACGGTGGGGAAGTCGAACACGTCACGCAAGCCCAGCCGCACGCCGAACTCGGTGCGAATGCGGCTGAGCAGTTTCGCGACGAGCAGCGAATGCCCGCCCAGCACGAAGAAGTCGTCCTCGGCGCCGACGTCCTCGATGTCGAGGGTGTCGGCGAACAGGGCCGCGAGTGCTCGTTCCCGTTCGGTGTCCGGCTTGCGTCCCTGGCTGGTCGTGAGCGTCGGCTCCGGCAGTGCCGCGCGATCCAGCTTGCCGTTGACGGTGAGCGGAAGCCGGTCCAGCACCACGTACACCGGCGGTACGAGGTGATCCGGCAGCTGAGCGGCCGCGTGGGCCCGCAGCTCGGCGGCGTCCGGGGTTTCGTCGCTCGGCACGACGTACGCCACCAGCCGATCGCCGCCGGGGCCCTCGCGCGGCACGACAGCGACCTGCGCGACGGCCGGGTGAGCGGCCAGCACCGCCTCGGCCTCGCCCGGTTCGATCCGGAAGCCGCGGATCTTGACCTGGTCGTCGGCCCTGCCGTGGTACTCCAGCACGCCGTCCGGGCGCCACCGCACCAGATCGCCGGTGCGGTAGAGACGTTCTCCCTGCCAGGCGACGAACTTCTCGGCGGTGAGCTCGTCCCGGTCGTGGTAACCCAGTGCCAGCGGTGTGCCGCCGAGGCACAGTTCCCCGACCACACCAGGAGGAACGAGCCGCATGTGCTGATCGACGACGTGGCAACGGGTGTTCGCGACGGGTGTGCCGATGATCGGCGTCGGGCTGCAGGAGAGCCGGGACCACACGGTGTCCACAGTGCACTCGGTGGGCCCGTACAGGTTGTAGGTGGTGATGCCGGTGGCCTCGCGCATCGCCGTCCAGAGGGCCGGTCCGGTCGCCTCGCCGCCCAGCGCGATCACGGGCGGGCGGTGGCGTCCCTCGTCCAGCATGCCTGCGCTGAGCAGCTCCTCGGCGTAGGTCGGGGTGATGTCGAGGAAACCGATCCGGTGCGTGTCGACGTAGCGGAGCAGCGCGGCCGGGTCGCGCCGCACGTCGTCGGCGATGAAGTGCAGTTCGTGGCCAGCGAGAAGCCACAGCAGGCCTTCCCACGACGTGTCGAACGACAGCGAGGCGGTCAGTGCGGCCCTGAGCACGCCGTGCGAGAGCTCGGCGGGTTCGATCATGGTCGTGCGGTGGTGGTGGAACAGGTTGACCATGCCGCGATGGGTGATCACCGCGCCTTTCGGCCGGCCGGTCGAGCCCGAGGTGTAGATCAGGCACAGCGGATCGTCCGGTGTCGCCGGTGTGCGCGGCGCGGCTTGCTCATCAGCCAGATCGTCCAGAGTGATGACCGAGGCGGTGGTGGCGGGCAGTCCGCCAGCGAGATCGACGGTCGTGACGATGACCTGCGGTTGTGAGTCCGCGAGCAGGAACGCCAGTCGCCGGGCGGGGTACTCGGTGTCCACGGGGACATAGGCCGCGCCCGTCCGGAGAGTGGCGAACAACGCGATCACCGCGTCCGCAGTGCGGGGCAGCAGGTGCAACACCCGCGTGCCAGGCCTGGCACCGCGCGCGGTGAGCAGCGCGGCCACCTGGTTCACTCGCTGGTCGAGTTCGGCGAACGTCAGCGACACGCGATCGGCCGCGACGAGCGCGGTCCGGTCCGGGGTCTGCGCGACCCTGACGGCGAGGAGGTCGTCGATCGTGCCGTCCGGCCAGGCGCGTTCGGTGGCGTTCCACGAGTCCAGCGCCGCACGCTCGCGGTCCAGCAGCAGGTCCGCCTCGGCGACAGGTGCGTCGGGGTGGTCGAGCAGCCTGCGCAGGAAGGTGCTGATCCGTTCGGTGTGCGCGGTCAGGTCCTCGAGGTCGTAGGAGTTCGGGTTGCCGTCGAGGGCGATGCTCAGACCCGTGCCGTCCGCACGGTTGTAGACGTTGAACGCCAGATCTTCGACGAGGCCCGCCGAGACGTTGCGCACCGAGCCCGGCGTTCCGTCGAACCGCAGGCCGTAGTCGAACGGCATGATGTTGGCCGAAGGGCCGAACAGCTTGCGCTCGTTGTTGAGCAGGCCAAGATCGCGGCGGAGCTGTTCGTAGCGGTAGCGGTGGTGGCGTCGGCTGCGCTTGAGGTGCTTCGACACCTGCCGTGCGACGTCGACCAGCGACGGGTTCCCGCTGAAGTCGGTGTAGAGCTGGACGACGTTGAGCACCATGCACGGCACGCGCAGAGCGACCGAACCGGTGCGCAGCATGACCGGCACCGCGAGTGACACCTGCTCGGCGCCGGTCATCCGGTGCACGTAGGCCGAAAGGGCCGCGATCAGGACGTCCGTCCAGTTGCCACCGGCAACCCTCGCCGTCGCCCGCAGACCATCCACTGTGGACTTGTCCACCTCGGTCTTCGCGCGCAACACGTGATGGGGGAGCAGCCCGGTTCGTCCCGCGAGCGTCACCGGCGCGGGACGGTCTTCCTGGTACTCCGCCCAGAACTCCGCGTCCCGCCCGTGTTCAGGAGAGGCGAGGTACGCGGCTTCCTCGTCCAACACGGATTGCAGGGTGCCGAACTCGTGCGCCGGAGGGGTTTCTCCGCGACGCAGGGCCGTGTACACGTCAGCCACGCGTCTGGCGACGAGCGACAGGCCATAGCCGTCAAGCAGAACGTGGTGCACACGGTGGTACCAGAGGTGGTGCTCGTCGGCGAGGCGGAAGATCGCGTGCGCGAACAGCACGTCCGCACCGAGATCGACCGGCCGTGCGACGTCCTCGGCCATCCACGCTTCCGCCGCCGCACGGGGATCAGCCGCGTTGCTGACGTCCACGACCTGGACCTGCCACTCGGGCGGGTCCACGAGCTGACGGCCGTCGGCGAACCGCACGGAGAGCGCCTCGACCTCGCGGACCGTGTGCCGGATGGCCCGCGCGAGCACGGCGACGTCGAGCGTGCCTTCGACGTCGACGTACTCGGCGGTGTTGTAGGCGGGGGAGGCCGGGTCGAGCTGTTGCCCGACCCAGATCCCGTACTGCGCCGAGGTGAGCGGCCAGGAGTCAGCCACCGGCCGGCCTGAGGACGTCCCACCACGCCCGCAGCGTGGGCTTCTCGGCCAGTTCCGCGAAGCTGATCTCGGCTCCGTGTTCGCGCCACTGCTCGATGAGGTCGACCACGGTCACCGAGTCCATGCCCTCGTCGAACAGGTCCGCGGTGTCGGACAGTTCTTCCGGCTCGAGGTAGAGCCGTTCGGCGACGGCGGTGCGCACCGCGTCGAAGGTGAGCTGAGGCATTCTTCCCCCTGTCAGTTGACCTGGCGGTCGCGGCCGGACCAGAACTGCTCGCGCAGCTCGCGGCGCAGGATCTTCCCGCTCGGGTTGCGCGGGACCCGTTCGACGAAGTGGAACTTCGACGGGATCTTGAAGCTCGCGATCTGGTCGCGGCAGAACACGAGGAGATCGCGCGGTCGCACGTCGGCACCGGGCCGCGCGGCGACGAACGCGTGCACGGCCTCGCCGAACTTCTCGTCCGGCACGCCGATCACCGCGACGTCGGCGACGCCGGGATGCTTGGCGAGGACGTTCTCGATCTCGGCCGGGTAGATGTTCTCGCCACCGACGATGATCAGGTCCTTGAGGCGGTCGCTGATGTGGACGTAGCCGTCCTCGTCGAGCCGGCCCGCGTCACCGGTGTGGATCCAACCGTCGACCAGCGTCTTCGCGGTGGCCTCCGGCATCCCCCAGTACTCGGTCATGTGCGCCGGGGTGCGCAGGCACACCTCTCCGACCTCGCCGACCGGTACCGGCCTGCCCGCGTCGTCGATCACCTTCACGTCGACCGCCGGGTACGGCCTGCCCGCGGCCCGCAGCCGGTGACTGCCCGCGACGTGGTCGGCGGGCGGCAGGCAGACAGCGGTGTTGCCGGTCTCGGTGAGGCCGTAGATCTGCGCGAAGTCGCAGTCGAAGACCGGCAGCGACTCCTGCAGCAACGCCTCGGAGATCGGCGATCCGCCGTAGACGATCTTGCGCACCGACGCGAAGACCTCCTTGCTCGCTCCCGGTTCGGCGAGCAGCAGGCGGAGCATGGCCGGAACCACGCAGGCCGTGGTGACCTCGAGGCTCTCGATCAGCTTCAGCGCGCCCGTCGCGTCGAAGCGGGGCATCGCCACGTTGGTGATGCCCGCCGAGAAGCCCTGGGTCGCCCACCAGACGCCGCCGACGTGGAAACCGGGGATGCCGATGAGGCTTCGATCGCCTTCCTGCCAGTCGATCCAGTCCAGACCGGCCGCGGCGAGCGAGTCCCGGATCGCGAAGAAACTGCGCTGCGCCAGCACGACGCCCTTGGGCAACCCGGTGGTGCCGCTGGTGTAGAGCTGGATCACGGCGTCGTCCGGACCCGTCACCGCCGGCAGGTCGGTGTCGGGATGCCCGCTCGTCCACTCCTCGAAGTCGTCCGCGGACGCGCCGAGCACAGTGATCTCCGCCGAGTCGTCAACCGCGGTGCGCAGGTCGGCGTCGACGAACAGCAGCGTGCTGCCGGAGTCGCGCAGGATGTGCTCGACCTCCGGCCTGGTCAGCCGGAAGTTCACCGGCACGAGGACGGCGCCGATCTTCGCGCAGGCGAAGTACGTCGCGTAGTAGTGCGTGGACTCCACGCCGAGGTAGGAGATCCGGTCACCGCGACCGGTACCGGACGCGATCAGTGCGTGCGCGATCCGGTTGCTCTCGGCGTGGAGTTGCGCGTACGTGAGGGAAAGCCCGGCGCACGTGATCGCCGTCGTGTCCGGCTGTCGTGCGGCGTGGTAGGCGGGGATCTGCGCGACGGTGCGCAGCTCCGGGTGGTGGATGGACATGCGTCAGCTCCCCACGATCGCGACCCGCACGGCACCCGAGCAGGCGCCGCCGTTGTCGTCCCAGCAACGGAAGGTCGTGTCCAGCGACACCAGCGGATCGGCGTCGGGACGTAGCGTGCGGCGGTCGATGCGGCGCACGGTGAGCTCGAACTGGAACTCGCGGGCGTCGATCGGCCGGCGGAACTCGCAGGCGAAGCGGGCGATCAGGACGTTCGGCAGCTGCCTGCGCCAGAAGTCGTCCAGCGTCCAGTCGTGCAGCTCCGGTGCCAGCCCGTCCCGCACGATCGTCGCGATCACCTGGTAGAGCAGCTGGTTGTAACAGATGCCGACCTCGACGGAGTTCAGATGGCCGGTGTCGTCGATGTAGCAGGACTCCGGGATCCGCATGACTCCCGTGCCGCGCACGACGTCCCCGTCCCGCTCGACCACGGCGGAGGTCAGGTACCGGCAGTGCGGTTTGTAGCAGCGCAGCACCTCGTCGAGCAGCGCGGTCACCTAGGCCTCCTGGCCGTCGTAGACCGTCACGCGGTAGGACACGGCGGGCTCGTTCGTGGCGGTGTGCAGCGCCCGGTGGACGAGGCTGCGGTTGTCCCACACGAGCAGGTCGCCCTTCTCGTAGGTCTGCAGGTGGATCGCCGGGTGCTCGAACTCGCGGTCCAGCTGGCCGGTCGACGCCAGCAGCTCCCGCAGCAACTCCGGCTGCTCGCGGCCGTCGGCATCGGTGATCGAAAGTGTGAAGCCTTCGCTGATGTAGAGGATCGTCTCGTCGGTCCGCCGGTGCGGGTGCGCGGTCGGCAGCCCGACGGGCGGGGTCCTGGCGTCGACCTCGTCGATGATCTCGGACAGCGGCCGGTAGACGTCGCTGGGCCGGATCTTGAAGTAGCGGCGCACGCTGTGCCAGGCGGTGGTGTCCTTCGCCGCGAGCTTGAGCTCCTCGGAGAGGTTCTCGTAGGCCTTGGTGAGGTCGATGAAGAACGTGCCGCGGTTGCGCGTCGGCAGGACCTGCGGGTAGATCAGCGTCAGGTCGAACGGCCGGGGCATGAACTGGTAGTCGGAGTGCCAGAACTTGCCGGTCTTCGGGACGCCGACCTGCTTCTCGCCGTCGCTGACGTTGGAGGAGACGAAGACCTCCTTCACCTCGGGGTGGTGGTAGATCGGCTCGTAGTACGTCTCCGGTGTGCCGAGTCTTGTCCCGAGGGCCAGGAACTGCTTCGGGTCGAGGTCCTGTCCTTTGAGGACGACGATCTTGTCGCGGTAGACGGCTTCCTTGAGCACGCTGACGTCCTCGCCGGAGCTGGAGTCGAAGTTCTCGACGATGACGCCGATGCCGTCCTGCTTCGTGATTCGCATCAGATGTCTCCTCGCTTTTCGGAGTTGACGTACTCGACCAGTGCGCCGACCGTGGTGAGGTTCGGCAGCGCTTCGTCCGGAATGGACACCTCGAACTCGCGCTCCAGCTTGAAGAGCAGGTCGACGATGCTGAGCGAGTCGAGGCCGATCTCGCCGAGCGACGCCGCGGCGGGAACCTCGACGTGCTCGGAGTCGTTGATGTCCCGGACGAACCTCTCGACCACGGCGTGCACTTCCTGTTGTGGCATCTCCCACTCCTCGTCAGTTGGCCAGATCAGGCCAGGTCAGTGCGGCGGCACCCCAGGTGGCACCACCGCCGAACGCGGACAGCAGAACGCGGTCTCCCGCACGCACGCGGCCCGCTTCGTGCGCGTGCGCGAGCGCCAGGGGAATCGAGGCGGCGACCGTGTTGCCGACTGCCGAGACGTTGGCGTAGACGCGATCGGGGTCGATGCCGAGTTCGGTGCCCACTGTCCGCAGGATGCGGAGGTTGGCCTGGTGTGCGACGAACCGGTCGACGTCCTCGACGCTCCAGCCGGCCTTCTTGAGCACGTTCCGCGCGGCTTCGGTCATGCGCGTGACGGCGTGCCGGTAGACGGCCTGCCCCTGCAGGGAGAACCAGCGGTCGCCCGCCCGGACGGTGATGAGCTCCACCAGGGCTCCGTCGCTGCCGAGTTCCACCGCGTGCAGGGCACCGGCGTCGTCTGGTGCTCCTGCTTTGAGCACGACCGCGCCCGCGCCGTCGCCGAACAGGGGAGCTGTCGTCCGATCGGTGGGATCGACGATGCTGGAGAACACGTCGGCGCCGATCAGCAGTACGCACTGGGCGGCGCCGCTGGCGATCAACCCCTCTGCGACGGCGAGTCCGTAGACGAATCCCGAGCACACCGCGTCGATGTCGAACGCGGCCACACCGGACAGGCCCAGCGCGCTCGCGACGGCAGGAGCCGTGGCGGGACAGCGCCGGTCCGGTGTCGAGGTCGCGAGGACGACGGCGTCGATCCGGGAGTCCGGACCTGCGGACGTGATCGCGGCGGCACCTGCCCGCACGGCGAGGTCCGACGTGGCGGTGTCCGCCTCCACCACGTGCCTGGTCGAGATGCCCGTGCGACTGGTGATCCAGTCATCCGAAGTGTCCAGTTTGGAGGCGAGGTCCTCGTTCGTGACGATCGAAGGTGGTACGTGTGCGCCAACGCCGGCGAGCACAGCGGTCCGCTGATGGGAGCGCGGTCTCGTTGTGGTGGCGGCATGTGGCGTGCTGGCGGACATGAATGAAGGGTCGTACGGAGAGTGGCGGTGGTTCCCGGTGACTTCACTCGAAGGTGGGTGACGACGATCACGGTCCTGCGTTCTCGCATCACGGAACGAAAATTGCCCGGGAACTTCTGCGCACTTTCGTGCGACCAGTTCGGTGTGACCACCTACTCGCCAAACGGCCGTGGCGTTGTGCTGACCTTCGCCGCGGCGCTCGCCGTCTCGCTGACCGCCTGCGGCAGCGCGGACTCCGCACCGAACTCGGCGAAGGAGACCAGTGCGCCCGCTCCCGCCACCGCGGCTCCGACGGCCTACCCGCTGACGATCGAGAACTGCGGCCGCGAGCTGACCTTCGACAAGGCGCCCAGCCGCGTGCTGCTGCTCAACGGCGCTTCGGTGGCCGAGGTGGAAAGCTTTGTCGCGCTGGGCATCCAGGACAAGATCGCGGCGAACAGCCAGTCCTACGGCGTCTCCGACGACCCGTCGATGGTGGCGAAGGTGAAGGCCGTCCCGACCGGTGGTCTCAGGCTCAACAACAACTTCGAGGTGCCTCGCGAGCAGGTGCTGGCGCAGCAGCCGGACCTCGTGATCTCCACGTGGGCGGGCGGGTTCGACGACAAGATCGGCTCCATCACGCGAGACCAGCTCACCCAGGCAGGCATCAACAGCTACGTCACGCCGGCCAACTGCGCCAACGGCGACGCCGCCGCCAGCCCCGCTGACCAGACGAAGTACAAAGAGCAGTCCGTCGAGTCGTCCAACGAGCTCCTTCTTCAGCTGGGCCAGATCTTCGACGTCCAGCAGCGTGCGGCCGACCACGTGAACAAGGCACGTGCGGACATCGACCAGATCAACCGGAGTGTCGCGGGCAAGCCGAAGAAGAACGTGCTCGTCGTCTACCCCGGCATGGCGATGATGAACAGCAACGGTCTGCCGGCCGTGTTCGCCGGTGGGATCTTCGACGACCTCGTCGCGCGCGCTGGTGGCGTGAACGTCTTCGCCGGCAAGACCAACGCCGAGCTCGCCGAGATCAATGCAGAAGCCCTGGCGTCGGCCAAGGTCGACGTGCTGGTGGTGGGCCTGTACCAGGAGAACGAGAAGGCCGACGTGCTCGCCCAGGACCTGTTCGCGAAGTTCCCGCAGTGGGAGGCGTCGGCGAACAAGAAGTACACCTCGGTGTCGGACAGTTTCTACCTCGGTCCGCTGAACGCCCTGGCAGTGAAGAAGATCGCTGATGCAGCGCACGGCAACTAGGAGCCCGCACGCGGTTTCCGGCCCCGGCTACGTGGTTCTGCTCGCCGGACTCGCCGTCGCCCTGGTCCTGTCGATCGCGTTCGCGATCGGCACCGGCACGGTCGACGTCCCGGTCGGACGCGTCGCCGGCATCATCTGGGGACACCTCGCCGGCGAGACCGCGGGCCTGGACCCGTTGAGCAACCAGATCGTGTGGGACTTCCGCACACCCAGGGTGTTGCTGGCCGCACTGGCCGGCGGCGGCCTGAGCCTCGCGGGTGTGTGCCTGCAGGCCTTGGTGCGCAACCCCTTGGCCGACCCGTACCTGTTCGGCGTCTCGGCGGGCGCGTCGCTGGGCGCGGTGATCGCGATGACCACCGGTGGCGTGCTCGTCGCCGGTCTCGGTGTCGCCGGAGCCGCGTTCGCCGGTTCTTCGGTGAGCCTGGCGATCGTCTTCGTGATGGCGCAGCGCGGTGGCCGCCTGCTCGGCAGCAGCCTCGTGCTGGCCGGAGTGGCGGTCGCCTCCCTCGGCAACGCCGCGACCAGCTACGTCCAGCTCCAGGCCAGCCCGACGGAGTTGCGCCGGGTGATGTTCTGGATCCTCGGTTCGGTCTCCGGTGCCACCTGGGACCAGCTGGGCGTGCCCGCGCTCGCCATCGCGCTCACCGCTGCATGGCTGCTCACCCAGGGACGCTCGATGAACGCCCTCTCGGTCGGTGACGACACCGCGGCAGGCCTCGGCGTCAACGTCCACCAGCTCCGGATCCTGCTGCTGGTGGCCTCTTCCCTGCTCACCGCCACGGTCGTCAGCGTCGCAGGCGGCATCGGCTTCGTGGGCCTGATCGTCCCCCACGCCGTGCGGCTCGTGGTGGGACCGGACCAACGCAAGGTGCTGCCCGTTTCGCTGCTCGCCGGCGCGGTGTTCCTGGTGCTCGTCGACCTCGTGACCCGCACGATCGACAAGCCCAATGAGATGCCCATCGGCATCTTCACGGCGGCGCTCGGTGCCCCGTTCTTCCTGATGCTGCTGCGAAACCGGAAGAAGGTGTGGCGATGAAGGTCGTGGCCGACGGCGTCCGGGTGCGCATCGGCGACGCCGTCATCCTCGAACGCGCGGACTTCGAAGCGGAGTCCGGCCGCATCACCGGGATCATCGGTCCCAACGGTTCCGGCAAGAGCACACTGCTGCGCTGCCTCTACCGTGCCCTCAAACCGACGGCGGGCAACGTCTACATCGGACCGGACGACGTATGGCGTTCCAGCGCGCGCCAAGCGGGCCTGCGCACGGCGGTGGTCGCCCAGGACCACGACCTCGACAACGACTACTCCGTGCTCGAAGTCGTCACCATGGGCCGCAACCCGCACAAGCGCGTGCTGGACCGGGAGACCGGGTCAGACCGGCGGATCGTCGACAACGCGCTGGATCGCGTGCGCATGCGGTGGGCCTCCGATCGCATCTTCGCCACACTCTCCGGTGGCGAACGCCAGCGCGTGCTCGTCGCCCGCGCACTCACCCAGCAGGCCCCGGTCCTGCTGCTCGACGAGCCGACCAACCACCTCGACGTCGGCGCCCAGCTCGAACTGCTCGACCTCGTGCGGGACCTGGAACTCACCACGGTCGCGGCCCTGCACGACCTCGACCACGCGACCACCTACTGCGACCGCCTGATCCTGGTGCACGACGGCCAGGTGGTGACCTCGGGCCCACCGGACGAGGTCCTCACACCGGAGCGCGTGGCGAAGGTGTTCGGCGTCGAGAGCGCGATCGTGCCCCACCCGCTGACCGGCAGGCCGCACTTCGTGACGGCGTCCCGCGTGACCACGCCGAGGTGATCACGCGGGACGAGCCGAGGCTCGTGGTGTGAGCCGTACGGTTTCGTCTGCCCAGCGGTCAAGCAGAACGGCGTCGTGGGAGATCGCGAGAACCCCGGCAGAGGTCTCGCGCTGGTAGTCGCGCACGACCCCGACGAGCGCGGCGGTGGTCGAAGCCTGGTCTCCCGGCCATGACTTCCCGTGTTCAGGAGAACACGGGATCAATCCGGGTTCGCGTGTTGGAATACCAGACGTGACACCGCTTGAACTGGCCGCCTGGACCTGGAAGATGCCCCGCAGAGGCCGGGGGTTCTGGTTCTCGCTGGCGATCGACGTGCTGTGGCCGATCGTGGTGCTGTTCGTCCGGCTGCGGGTGCGCGGCAAGCAGCACGTGCCCGGCAACGGCGGCGTGATCCTCGCGTTCAACCACCTGTCGAACGCCGACACCGTGGCCGCCGTGGTGTTCTCGCTGATGTCGAACCGGGTGCCGCGGGTGCTCGCCAAGGCGTCGCTGTGGCGCACCCCGGTCATCGGCTGGGTCATGCGGTCCGGCGGCCACATCCCGGTCGAACGCGGCACGGTCAAGGCCGCGGAGGCCCTGCGGCCCGCCGTGGAAGCGCTCCAGGCAGGGGAGTGCGTGATGGTGTTCCCCGAGGGCACGTTCACCAACGACCCGGACGACTGGCCGATGAAGGGCAAGTCCGGTGTCGCGCGGATGGCCCTGGAGGCCCGCGTTCCGGTGGTCCCGGTCGCCGAGTGGGGCACGCAGGACCTGTTGCCCAAGGGCACGATCCTGCCGCGGTTGTTGCCGCGCAAGAGGGTCGAGGTCGTCGCGGGCGCTCCGGTGGACCTGTCCGACCTGTACGACAGCGAACTGACCGCGGAAGTGCTGGACGAGGCCACCAAACGTGTCATGGAAGCCATTACCACCATGTTGTCCGGCATACGTTCCGAGCAAACGGGTAGCCCAAAACCATGACTATGCCGAAGGAAACCCATCGCCCCGGAGGGGACGGAATCTGGGCACCGGTCATCCCCGAACCCCGTGACGAGCAGCAGTGGGTCGTGCAGGCCGACGACGACCCGTTGATCGTCCGCGGCGTGGACTGACCTGTCTAGACACACTAGACGCGTCTAGCTACCCTAGACGCCATGACGCTCGATGAAGAACTGCTGGCGGCGGCGCGCAGGGCCGGCGCTGCCTCAGCCGCTGCGCAGGACCAGGCTGACATAGCGAAAGCCGTGTACCACCACAGCGTGCTGCGTCTGCACCGCGCGGGTGGCTCGATGCGCGAGATCGCGGAAGCGCTGAAGATGAGCCATCAGCGCGTGCACCAGATCGTGGAGCAGTCCAAGCGGACCGAGAAGTGCTGGTTCTGTGGCCGGGTCGCCGACGAGGTCGACAAGATGATGGCCGGACCGGCCGCGCTGATCTGCAACGTGTGCGTCGCGGAGGCTCAGGTGAGCGAGGTCGGCGACTGCTCGTTCTGCAGCGAGACCAAGCCCGTGCACGAAGGCGCGGAGGCGAAGATCTGCCGCTCCTGCCTGGACTTCAGCGCCGCCGTGATCAGCGCGGCAGCTTCACCACGGTGACGAAGAAGTCGTCGATCTGACGGACGACCTCGATGAACCGGTCGAAATCCACCGGCTTCGTGACGTAGGCGTTGGCGTACAGGCTGTAGCTGCGCAGGATGTCCTCCTCCGCCTCGGACGTCGTCAGCACCACGACCGGGATGTGCCGCAGCTCCGGGTCGTTCTTGACCTCGCTGAGCACCTCACGCCCGTCCTTGCGGGGCAGGTTCAGGTCCAGCAGGATCAGCCCCGGCCGCGGCGCGTTCTCGTACTGGCCCTCGCGCCGCAGGAACTCCAGCGCCTCGACGCCGTCCTTCACCACGTGCAGGACGTTGCGGATCTTGTGGTGCTCGAACGCCTCCTGGGTCATCAGGGCGTCGCCGGGATCGTCCTCCACGAGCAGGACGTCGATCACGTTCAGCGGGGAATCAGACATCTACTTCCTCAACCTGGGCAACGAGTTCGGGTACCACGGGAAGGGTGAACTCGAAACTCGTGCCTGAGTTCGTTTCCGGGTCCACCTGGGTCTTCAGCCAGATCGTGCCGCCGTGGTACTCGACGATCTTCCGGCACATCGCCAGCCCGATGCCCGTGCCCGGATACGCGTCCTTCGGGTGCAGGCGCTGGAAGATGACGAAGATCCGGTCAGCGTACTCCGGCTCGATCCCGATGCCGTTGTCGCGCACGGAGAACTTCCACATCTCGCCATCAGGCTCGACCTCCACGTGGATGACCGGCGCCTCTTCTCCCTTGAACTTCAACGCGTTGCTGATCAGGTTCTGGAACACCGCGCTGAGCAGCGACGCCTCACCCCGCACGGAAGGCAGCTCGGCGATCTCCAGCCGGGCGCCGGTCTCCTCGATGCGCTCGGAGTAGTTGTCCACGATCTGGCGCACGATCTCGTTGAGGTCGACGACCGTCTGCTCGCGGGTGATCCGGCCGACGCGGGAGAACGCCAGCAGGTCGTTGATCAGCCCCTGCATGCGTTTCGCGCCGTCGACGGCGAACTGGATGTACTGGTCGGCGCGTTCGTCGAGCTGCCCGCCGTATCGTCGTTGCAGCAGCTGGCAGAACGACGCCACCTTGCGCAACGGCTCCTGCAGATCGTGCGAGGCCACGTAGGCGAACTGCTCCAGCTCCGCGTTCGACCGCTGCAGCTCCGTCTTGGCCTCGTCGAGCGTCGCGAGCTCCAGCACGATCCGGTGGCGCATCTGGTTGACGTCCTCGCCGAGCATGACCGTCTCGCGTGGACCGTGCGCGTCGATCTCGTGCCGGAAGTCGCCGGACGCGACCTGCCTGACCTGTTCCGCGAGGCCCTCCAGCGGCGTGATCAGCAGGCGGTACAGCAGCAACGACAGCCCGCCGATCACCACGACCAGCAGCACGCCCATGCCGATCAACAGCCACAGCACGACCTTCGCCGCGTGGCCGAGGTCGTCGCGGGACTGCCTGCTGAGCGCGCCGATGTCGCTCTGCAGGGCCTCGATCTCACCGCGGAGCTGGTCGAACAGCACCTTGCCGCGGTCGATGTCCTGGGTCGGGGTGCTGACCGGGCCGGTCTGCCTGATGCTCGCGATCGTCGGGTCCGCGTACTGCGCACGCCACTGCCCGGCGAGCGTCTCGATGCGGCTCACCCCGCCGTTGACGTCGCCGACGAGGGCGCGCACCGACTCGGCGGCGTCCGCCTCGGCCTTGCGGCCGTCGAGGTAGGGCTGGAGGAAGTCGTTCTCGCCGGTCAGCACGAAACCGCGGACACCGGTCTCCTGGTCCAGCAGCGCGCGGTTCAGGTCCTTCGCGCTGCGACCGGCCGGTTCGACCTGGTCGACCGACCGCGTCCGCGCGTCGCCGAGCGTGTCCAGGGCGAGAACGGTCGACGCGACGGCCACCGCGGTCATGGCCAGCAGGACCGTCACGACAACGATCAGAACGCGGCCGGCGGGCCACCGCTCGGGCAGTTTCACTTTCCGTCCCTCAGCAGCAGGATGGCCACGTCGTCGTCGAGCGCGCCTCCGTTGAGCTCCGTCACCTCCGCGATGACGGAGTCCATCCAGTCCGGGCCGTCCTGCAGGCGTCTGAGCAGGATGTCGCACAGCCGCTCGACACCGAGCCGGTCGGTGTCGCCGGGTACCCGGCCCTCGATCAGTCCATCCGTGTAGCAGGCGAGCGACCAGCCGGACGGCAGCTGCACGTCGACGCCCGTCCACGCGTAGTCGGGCAGCACGCCGAGCGGCACGCCGATCTTCGACTGGGGCAGGTCCACGATCTGCTTGCCCACGATCAGCAGCGGTTCCGGGTGCCCGGCGAGGAAGTACCGCGCCGAACGCCGGTCCGGCGCCACGGTGACCATGCAGGCGGTGGTGAAGATGCCCGCGCCGTGCCGTTCCGCGACCAGCACCTGGTCCAGCGTCCGCAGCACCTTCTCCGGTGGTTCGCCGGCCAGCACCAGCGCGCGCCACGCGATCCGCAGGCAGACACCCAGCGCGGCCTCGTCCGGGCCGTGGCCGCAGACGTCGCCGATGATCGCGTGCACGGTGCCGTCCGGCATGCCGACCGCGTCGTAGAAGTCGCCGCCGAGCAGCATCCGGGGGCCGCCGGGCTGGTAGCGGACCTCGAGGTTCACGTCCGAGTTCTGCAGCAGCGGAGGAGGCAGCAGGCCGCGTTCGAGGCGGGACCGTTCCGCGGCGAGCAGCTCGGCCTCGCGGAGCTGGCGCTGGGCGTCCTCGGCGCGGCGGCGTTCGACCGCGTACCGGACGCCGCGCAGCAGCAGTTCGCCGTCGACCTGGCCCTTGATGAGGTAGTCCTCGGCGCCGGTGGCGACCGCGTCGATGCCCTCGCGCTCGTCGTTCAGGCCGGTCAGCACCAGGACCGCGGGCGCGTTCGGCTTCTTCAGCAGGCGGTGCAGACCGTCGAGGCCCTGTGAGTCGGGCAGCCCGAGGTCGAGCAGCACGCACTCGGCGTCGGCGAGCATGCGCTCCGCTTCCGCCAGGGTGTGGGCGCGCGACAGGATGAACGGCGCCCTCGCCTCTTCGAGGAGCGCCTCGACGAGCAGGGCGTCGCCATCGTCGTCCTCGACCAGGAGGACGCGCACGGTCTTGGTTCGCATCAGGTCGGACTTTAACGTTATTCAGGTGCGGGGTTCGCGCCCGACCTACCAGGATTGCGGGCGTGTTGATCCGTCTCGCCCAACCAGCCGAACTCCCATACCTCCAGGAGATCGAAAACGCCTCCGGGGAAGTCTTCCGGGAGGTCGGCATGCCCGAGATCGCCGACGACGACCCGATGTCCCTGGAAGCCCTGGCGGGCAACGAGGTCTGGGTCGCGGTGGGGGAGCGGGGCGTGCCCGTGGCGTTCATCGCGATCGGTGACGTGGACGGTGCCGTGCACATCCACCAGGTCAGCGTGCACCCCTCACACGCCCGCCAGGGGATCGGTGCGGCGTTGATCGAGCACGTGCGGCGGGCCGGGCGCGCCGTGACGCTGACGACGTTCCGGGACGTGCCGTGGAACCAGCCGTACTACGAGCGCCTGGGTTTCCGCGCGGTCACCGAAACCTCAGCCGGTCTGGCGGAAATCATGCGCGAGGAGGCCTCAAGGGGCCTCGATCCCGCGACTCGGGTCGCGATGATCCTTCTCCCAGCGCAGGTACGACCCTGACGCGATCGAGAGGCTGCTGAGCAACCAGACCAGCACGCCTGCGTCGTCGGTCACACCGATCACCGGCAGGAACTCCGGCAGCACGTCGATCGGCGACACGAGGTAGACCAGCGACACCACCCACAGCAGCACCTGGCTCTTCGGGAGGTCCGGGTACCGGCCGCCGCGCCAGGCCCGCCACAGGCGCGGCAACGCCTTCGCGCGCTGGATCGGGTTGCCGACCGGGCCGGGGCCCTTCAGGGCGCGCTTGCGCCGGTTGCGCAGCACCCCCACGCCGACGGAGACCAGTCCGAGCGCGATCATCACCCAGCCGACGAGGGTCGCGCTGAGCCCGCCGATGTCCGCGGTGCGGAACAGCAGGACCGCGAGACCAGCCAGTGAGATGAACGATCCGAAGACGACCATCTCGGCTCCTAGCTGGGCTCCTGGAAGAGCATCGTCGGAATGGCCTTGTGGGGCTGCTTCAGTTCCTGTGGTTCCGGCTCCCTCAGTTCGATCACGGCTTCGGGTTCCTCAACCGGGACCTCTTCAACCTTCGGTTTGCGCACTGCTTTGACCGGAGCCGGAGTGGGCTGGTCCAAAGCGGCGCGCGCCTTGGAGATCCACACCTTCTGCATGGCCTCGTCCTTGCTCCCTGCCGCCGTCGCGGTGAGTCCGGAGAGGACACCGCGAATACGAGGAACCAGGGCTGGATGACGCCGAATCGCCTGCCACACAGCGTGATCGCCCGGTAGCCGGGCGGACACGAGCCGCGTGACCTGAGCGCGCAGCTCCTCTGTGGACAGATCGAGCCAGCGCTCGACCGCTGACGGGCCTATCGCCACGTGCAAGCCTCCCCAAAACGACAACCGCCCCTACAGGATCTCACGGATCCCGCAGGGGCAGTGGTCTGGTGTCGGGAAGCGTCAGGACGCGACGACCTCGAGCAGGATCTTGCCGCTCTCGTCCTGGATCCGGAACGTCGCGATCTCGTGCCAGCGCATGGCCACGTTGGCCTGGAGCCTGATGGTCTTCTTGTCACCGGCGACCGGTTCCGGCGCGTACCAGGAGGTGACCTGGGCCACGCGGGCGGTGCGCCCGACGGCGACGAGCGATCCCTTGCTGGGCCCGGTCATGCCGCTGACCTCGATGTCCATCGAGGTGCCCCACGGCTCGTCGGACGCGGTGATCTTCGTGAAGACACCGCTGTTCGGGTCCTGCTGCTGCACCTTCATCGACGAGTCGGTGGAGTTCTGCGCCACCGGGGTCTGCGACGTCGTCGTGTTGGTGTTCGGGGGTGCAGCCGAGTTCGACCCGTCATCGCTGCCGCGCACGACCAGCGTCGTGACGACGGCCGTCACCGCCACGATGCCGGCGGCGGCGGCCGCGACACCCTGGGCGACGAACCACCGGCGGCGCTTCCTGCGCGCCGACACGGCGTCGAGCATGACCCGGACCGACTTGCCGTCCGGGCGTTCCGGAGCTGTTCCGCGCAGCATGCCGCCCGCGTCGGCCTCGTCGATCAGGTCTGGCACCACCGCGAAGTCGCGCAGGTCAAGGGCACACCGCCGACATTCGGTCAGGTGGTTCTCGAACGCCTCCACCTCATCGGCATCGAGGATGCCGAGCACGTAGGCGGCGACGTCGAGGTGATCTGGTGCCGTTGTCACCGCGTCTCTCCCCGATCGTGCAACGCGCGCCGCAACGCACGGAGCGCGTAGTACACCCTCGACTTGACCGTTCCCGGTGGCACACCCAGTGCCGCCGCGGCCTCGCCGACGGTGCGGTCCCGCAGATATGTCTCGAGAATAGCCTCCCGGTGTTCTTCAGAGAGACCGTTCATCGCCTCGGCGACGACGATCGCTGCGAGGGTGCGATCCTCCTCGCTGCCCGAAGGCGACTCGTCCGAAGGGGTCAGTTCGAACTCCTGCGGACGGACGCTTCTCTTACGCCTGTCGTCAATGACCAACCGCCTTGCCACCGTGAACAACCACGACCGCAAGAGCACGGGGTCACGCTCGAGTTTCTCGGCGTTGCGCCATGCCCTGACCAGGGTTTCCTGCACGATGTCCTCTGCCCATTGACGATCATGGCCAGTCAACCTCATGCAGTGTCCCAGCAGGGCGCTGCCGAATTCCTCGTACAGCCGACGGATCAACTCTTCCTCGAGGGATCCCGGTCTTGGTGATTGTTCGTCTAACTCGCGTTGACGTCTATGCCGCGCCACGGGGGACATCCTTGCCTCATGAAGCGTCTCAAGTCGAGAGGCAAATATTCCTCACGAAGTTCGTGAACCGTTGCCGGATCGTGTCCGTACTCCTCGGTACCCAAGCCGAGAAAGGACCTGCCGATGCGACGTGGTCAAGCCATCACCGCCCTGGCGGCACTGGCTGTGAGTCTCACGGCGTGCGGTAGCGGTTCGACCCCTCCCGGAGGGGCCGCGACCGGCGGTTTGCAGGCCAAAAACGCTGATCTGGCCGGTTCGATGATGCTCTTCATCGCGAACACCGACCAGATGGGGTGGTTCGTCACCGACGGCGACGGGCTCCCGCTCTACCGCTTCGACAAGGACACCCCCAAGCCGTCGAAGTCGAACTGCGAAGGCGAGTGCGCGAAGGCCTGGAAGCCGGTCCTCGCGGACAAGCCGGCCATGGCGACCGGGGTGGACCCGATCTCCATGGGCACCGTGACCAGGGCTGATGGCACCAAGCAGCTCACCATCGCCGGTTATCCGCAGTACACGTACGCCGAGGACAAAGCGGCCGGTGACATGAAGGGGCAGGGGAAGGGCGGGACCTGGTGGGTCACCGCTCCGAACGGCGCCAAGATCACCGGCGGAAAAGCCCAGAACAACACGCAGAACAAGAGCAGCGGTACGCCGGGCACGTCCCCCACGACGCCGGCCGGGCAGACCCCGCCGCCGGCGGCGCCCGGCTACTGAGCCCACTGCTCGGTTTCCCAGATCCCCCTACCGACTTCCACTGAACAACGAGGACATCAAGACGATGACCAGAGCCCTCGCCACCGTCTTGGCGATGTTGTTCCTCTTCTTCGCCGCTCCGTTCGCTGCCCAGGCACAACCCGCGGACACCGGTGGAGTGCAGGACACCCCGTCGGGCCCGTTGACCGCGAACGACCGAGACCTCCTGAACAAGGTGCGCCAGGCAGGCCTGTGGGAGATGCCCATGGGCGAGCTCACGGCCACCAAGGCGTCGAACGCGCGGGTCAAGCAGATCGGCAAGATGATCATGCTTGACCACATGATGCTGGACAACCTGACGAAGAAGACGGCTGCCCAGTTCAACCTCACCACGCCCGACGTGCCGAACCCCTCGCAGCAGTCCTGGATGGACGAGCTGAACGGTCTCGAAGGAGACGCGTTCGACCAGGCGTTCGTCGCCCGGTTGCGGGCCGCGCACGGCCAGGTCTTCACCTTCATCGCGAAGGTGCGCACGCAGACCCGCAACGACGTCATCCGCGGGTTCGCGCAGGCCGGTATCGACGTGGTGATGAAGCACATGACGTTGCTGGAGAGCACGGGTCTGGCAGGCGATCCCGCCTTCGCCGACCCGCAGCCCGCCGGCGGCATCATCAACGCGACTTTGGCCTCCGGTGAGGGGCCGAACATGTGGGTGATCATCTCGGTCACCGCCGCGGGAGCCGTTCTCACGGTGCTCCTGCTCCGAGTACTCCGCCCGCGACGACCGGTGCGGTGATTTCGCAAGACCCCGTTGTGCGACGGGAAACGGAGGTGGTGTCCCAAGGTCAGAGGCACTCCAACGCGGACCTGTTCCCACCCGCCCGGCCCTGAAGTGTCCACTCCTGCACCAAGGACCGGGCGGGTTCCCGCGAGAAGTTCTTTCCGGAGGAAGAGTTGTTGTCGAGCCAGATTCCGCTCCTGGTGGCCCAGGCGACCGAGTTCGACTCGGGCGTCAAGAAGATGGCCCAGATGTCCGCCAGGCTGGCTTACGTCCTGATGTGCGCCACCTTGTCCTGGGGTGTGCTGATCGCGACCGGATGGGCCGAGAAGCTCACCGGCCGTGAGGGTCTGAAGAACGGGCACATGGTGCTCGCCTCGCTGGCGATCGCGTTCGGCATCCTGCACGCGTTCGCGTTCTCGCTGCTGCAAGGGGCTCCGCTCAGCATCATCAAGCTGATCCTGCCCTTCGTCGACGGCGGCCTGCTCCGGCACGCGTTCGGCATCCTCGGCCTCGAGGTCATGCTCGCGATCGCCGTGCTCGCCTCCATGCGACACAAAGTCTTCTACCGCAAGTGGTTGCGGTTCCACCAAACCGCCTACATCGCGGTGGGCATCACCGTGGTCCACTCCTGGTTCGGCGCCATCGCCAACGGCAACCTGTCCGTGCTGTGGCTCGCCGGCCTCACGATTCTCGTTCCGACCGCGACCCTGTCGCTGGCCCGCTTCCTGCCGGCCGAGGCGCTGACCCGCATCGGCATGCTCGACTCCGAGCGCGGCAAGGAACCCGGTGTCGGCGAGGGCGACGCGATGGACGTGAGCGTCAACAACGAGAAATGCCACCGCTACGGCACGTGCCAGGCGGAGGCGCCGGATGTTTTCCAGTTGATCGAAGACAACCGCCTGACCTACAACCGCCGCCCGCCGGAGGAGCACTTCGCTCAGGCCCGGCAGGCAGCCCGCGCGTGCCCGATGCGCGCGATCGAGATCAGGGAGCGAGTGAAGTGAGCGAACGGATCGTGGTCGTCGGCGGCGGGCTCGGAGGAGTCCGTTCCGCGGAACGGCTGCGGGAGATGGGTTTCGACGGGCAGATCACGATCCTGTCCGCCGAGCGGCACCTCCCGTACCACCGCCCCTGCCTGTCGAAGCAGATCATCACCGGCGAATGGCACCCGGACGACGCATTGCTGTCGTTCGCGGGCGACCTCGACGCCGAGTGGCGGCTGAACTCCCCGGCGCTGCACCTGGACCCGAAGAAGCAGTCGGTCTGGGTGCCCGGTGGCGAGGAGATCAAGTACGACGGCATGATCATCGCCACCGGCGTCGACGCCCGTGCGATGGGCGGGGCTCCGCGCCACGACCCGCGGGTGCACGTGCTGCGGACGTTGGACGACGCGGTCGCGATCCGCAAGAACATCCGGCAGTCGCAGGGCCTCGTCGCCGTCATCGGCGGTGGGTTCATCGGCTGCGAGCTCGCGTGTTCGGTTCGTCACATGGGCCGCGACGTGGCTCTGATCGTGCGCTCGCCCGCGTTGCTGGGCGGCGTCGTCGGTGACGACATCGGCAAGAAGATCACCGAGGCGCACGTGCACCACGGCGTGCGGCTGGCCACCGGTGTCGGCATCAAGCACTGGGTGCGTCAGCCCGGTGGCATCGGGATTCATCTCTCCGACGGCCAGGTGTTCTTCGCCTCCTGCGTGGTCCTCGCGGTCGGGGCGTCGCCCGCCACCGACTGGATGCGCGGCTCCGGCCTCGACATCTCGGACGGCGTGCTGTGCGACGAGACGAACCACGTGATCGGCGCCGAGAACCTGGTCGCCTGCGGTGACGTCGCCCGCTGGCCCAACCTGCGCTTCAACGGCGTGGTGCGCCGGGTCGAGCACTGGCTCAACGCGGTCGAGGGAGGCCGTGCCGCCGCCGAGAACCTGCTGGTGGGCCGCAACCACGCCAAGTCGTACACCCCGGTGCCGCGCTTCTGGACCGAGCAGTACGGCATGCGCGTCCAGGGCGCGGGCCTGCCCGTCCTGGGCACCGACACCACCGATGTGAACGGACTCACGGGCTTCATCGCCAACGGCAAGCTCGTCGGCATCGTGGGCCTGGAGCAGCCGGGCCGCATCATCACCGAGACCCCGGAACTGTTCCGCCAGAACACGGTCACCGAAAACCAGACGGTGTGGACGCAGCCGGCCGAGCCCGCTGCCGCAGCCGTCCCAGAAGTTCTTCCCACCACCCAGATCCCAGTTCCCGAACCGGTCGCCGCCCGCGCATCATCTGTTCCCCCGTCCGTCTCGTCGTCGATGTCGCCGCCTTTGCAGCGGCGGAGGCATTCACGCTCGAGGCCGGAGATGGTGCGAGTGGGCGGAGGACGCGCGAGGCCTTAACCAGGTCAGGAGGTATCGGCCTGCCGGCACAGGGCAAGCGGTGACGAGCGAACTCCGACGTCGCTGTCGTGGCCAGGTGGCGGACCGATGACGTCACGCGGCGATGCGCTCGATCCCGCGCCGGCAGGCTGAAACTCCATCTCGTGCGTCACCAACGGTGTGGCGGCTCGGCGGGCTCCCGAGCCGCCACACCGGCCTATTTGCGGCGTGGTTTGTGGAGCCCACCCGCCACCGTGCCTGTTCAGTCGTGGCCTGGCGGGTGCCCCGCGTATCGCGGGTTGGCATTTGTTCGTCGGTGGAGCCGGCTTTGGGGTTACGGGGCGGTGATGACCTGGCCCGCCCAGGAAAGGCCACCGCCGAACGCGAAGATCAGGACGGGCTGACCGGACGGGAGCTCGCCGCGTTCGGCCATTTTGGACAGTGCGAGCGGCACTGAGGCGGCCGAGGTGTTGCCGGAGTCCACCACGTCGCGGGCGATGATCACGTCCTCGCGCAGGTCGAGCTTGCGGGTCATGGCCTCGATGATGCGCAGGTTCGCCTGGTGCGTGACGATGCCCGCGAGGTCCTTGGTGGTGATGCCCGCGCGCTCGCAGGCCTGTGCCGCGATGGCCGGGAGTTCACTGGTGGCCCAGCGGAAGACCGCCTGACCCTCCTGGGCGAACCGGGGCTGCCACTCGCCGACCAGTCGCACGGCGTTGTTGCGGGTCGGGTCCGAGCCCCAGGTGACCGGGCCGATCTGGGCGTCGTCGGTGGCGCTGATGATGGCCGCGCCCGCGCCGTCGCCGAGGAGGATGCAGCTGGCGCGGTCGGTCCAGTCGGCCAGGTCGGACATCTTCTCGGCGCCGATCACCAGTGCGTGCCGGGCGGCGCCGGCTCGGAGGGTGTGGTCGGCGGTGGCGAGGGCCGTGCAGAAGCCCGCGCAGGCGTTGTTCAGGTCGAAGCAGACGGCGGCCGGGATGTTCAGGCGGCCCGCTACCTGGGCGGCGATGGAGGGGCAGCGGTCGATCGCGGAGCAGGTGGCGACGATGACCTGGCCGATGTCGGACGGGGCCAGGCCGGAGGCGGCGAGGGCCTTGGCGGCCGCGCCCGTGGCCATGTCGGCCACCGACTCGTCGTCGGCGATGTGGCGGGTGGCGATGCCGGTGCGCTGGCGGATCCACTCGTCGTTGGTGTCGACCATCTTCTCCAGGTCGGCGTTGGTCATCACACGCTGCGGCTGGTGGTGGCCGAGCGCGACGACACGGGATCCGGACAAGGTGGGCTCCTTCGGCGAGACTGATGGCCCGGCGAATATAGCAACCGATCGGTCGGTAGCTAAAGAGGTTAGGATCTGTGTGTGAGCCCACGCCGTTCTGTTGCCGACACCCTCGAGACGCGGCAGCGCATCCTCGAACGGAGCCTGGCCATCGCGTCGGCGGAAGGGCTGGAGGGGTTGACGATCGGCCGGTTGGCCGACGAGCTGGGGATGAGCAAGGCTGGACTGCTGGGCCATTTCGGCACCAAGGAAGGCCTGCAGCTCGCGGTTGTGGACGAAGCAGCCGCGGTCTTCTCGCGAGAGGTCCCTGAGCGCGTCAAGCAGGCGCCGTCCGGACTGCGGCACCTGAGGGCGGTGTGTGAGGCGTGGGTCTCCTACCTCGAACGCGAGGTGCTGCCCGGCGGCTGCTTCTTCACGGCGGCCACGACGGAGTTCGACGGGCGTGACGGTCGGGTGCGGGACGCGTTGGCCGGCATGAACGCGTTGTGGCGCAGGGATCTGCGGATCCACATCCGGCGTGCGATGAGCTTCGGCGAGTTGCCGGGTGACACCGACGTCGACCAGCTGATCTACGAGATCGTCGGGATCATGCTGGCGCTCAACCACTTCCTGCAGCTGGAGCACGACGCCGCCGCGCCCGCCCGTGCCCGCAAGGCGATCAGGCGGTTGCTCGGCGGGTGAAGTCGTTCACGATCGCGGCCACCTCGGCGGGCTGTTCGGAGACCATGCCGTGGGACGCGTCGATCTCGTGCACCCGCACGTTGGGGCAGACCAGCGGGAGGTCGCGGCGCAGGCCCGCGCGGTGAGCGTCCAGCAGAGGCACGAGATCCGGTGGCACTGGCAGGTTCTTCGTGGCCAGCACGAGCAGGAACGGCGCCGTCACCTCGGCGAAGACCGGTAGGGCGTCCGCGAACTCCGGCGACTTCCGCCAGACACTGGTGATGGAGCGGTCCGGGCGCGTGATCATCTCCTGCTGCGCGGCGAAGATGGCGTCCAGCTTCGCGAGGTCCGCCTCCAGTTGCTCGTAACGAACGTAGTTGGCCGGATCCGTTGCGGCGGCACGATGTCCGTCCAGGCTGACCGCGGCAGGGCAGTCGGGGTGGCGCCGCGCCCACATTCCGGCGAGGATGCCGCCGAGCGAGTGCCCGACGACGATCGGCCGCGTGAGTCCGAACTGGACGGTGGTCGACTCGAGATCGTCGAGCACCGCGTCCCACTCCCACGGCCCGTCCGGAGACTGGCCGTGACCGCGCAGGTCGACGGCCACGCAACGGCCGTTCAGTTGTGGCGCAACGGAATCCCAGGCCGACATGGCACCGCCGGCGCCGTGCAACAGCAGGTGCGGCGGGCCGTCGCCGCCAAAATCATGAGCCGCGAGCTTCACAGTTCTCTCCGGTGGTCGAGGCGGGCACGGATCGAGGCGACGGTGACGCCGCCGTCGGGGTGACGCGAGAGCTTGTTGCGGCTCACCAGGTCGTGGACGCCCTGCCGGGTGATGCCGAGCATCGCGCCGGCCACCCCGAACGACACGCCCTCCTTGCTCGGGTGTCCCGCCCGGCGCGCCGTGACGCGGCCCAGCGGAGTCGCCCACCACCCGTCCGGCGGGTCGAACGGCGCGTCGCCGGGGTAGAGGACGGCCATCAGGCGAATCGCGAGCTGCCGAGCCAGGGCAGCGTCCTCACCCAGCAGCTGAGCCGCCCACATCTCCGCGTCGGCGGCAACGGAAGACCGCAGGCCGACGAGGTCGGCCTGCGGCAACAGGATCTCCAGCGGGTCGAGCAGCCGGCTCGTCACGAGCCGGATCAGGTCGTCACGCAGGTCCACGTGTTCCGAGGTGGTCGCCACTTGACAGACAATAGCAAGTACTTGACGCCGTCCGTCAAGCAGTTCTGGCCGTCACGTAGCTACTGGTGTGGCTCGGAACGTTGCCAGTGGATCACCTCGCCAACGTTCCGGGACGCGCCACTAGGCCGCCCACATCTGGACCGGCGCGATGTAGCCCCAGGTGTAGAGCTGGTTCGCGCCGTCGTAGCTGCCGTCCGTGCCCGCGCCGTAGGTGTCGTGGACGTAGAACGAGCCGTTGTCGTGGTAGCCGATCACCACGGACAGGTGGCCGGCCGTCGAGCCCCACGAGCCGCTCATGATCACGAACTTGCCCTGGTCGATGAACGCGCGGACCTGGGCCGGGGTGAAGTTGCCCTGCTGGACGGCGGCGCCGTTGCGGGCCAGGAAGTCGCGCTCGGACTCCCAGGAGGCGCAGGGACGGGCCGGGTTGCCCTGGCAGTAGTAGCCGGTGATCCAGCCGTGCGCGCCCTTCCAGCTGCCGGTGCGCGACCAGTCGTTCATCGCGCGGTTGAAGGTGGTGCCGCGGTTGGAGAACTCGTCGGTGATGTAGCGGCCCCACTTCGACCAGTGCGAGGACGGCTGCGAGACCTGCACGCCGAACTCGTTGGGCAGCTGGTAGGTGACCAGGTCGATCACGGCGCTGGTCGGGCCGCAGGAGGAGTTGCCGTTGAACTCGTTGCGCGTGTCCCACAGCTGGTGGATGTACTCGGCGCGGTTCAGGCGGCCCATCGTGGTCACCTGGCCGTCCAGCGTCGACGCTTTCAGGCCGGCGGCCTGCACGTACCCTTTCTGCGGACTGCCGACGACGGCCTCGGAACCGTTGAGACCGGTCAGTGCGTAGTTGAACGAGAGGCCCTCGACGACCCGGGAAGCCTTGCCTGTCCCCAGTTCCTGCACGTAGACGCCGTTCAGGCCGTCGAACTGGTTCGGCCCGAGCTTCTTGTCGGACACGCAGCCCATGACCTCGTACGCCACCCGTGCGCCGTCGGTGCTCCACACGGCGCTGCGGTAGTGGTTGCGAGTCTCGCCGATCAACGACCGAACGACGCCGTCCTCGGTCGCCAGGCCCAGGTACTGCGGCTCTGCACCGCCGCAGCGGTAGATCTCGTTGTGCTTGATGAAGCTGACGTGCCGCTCGCCCCTGACGTCGACGAGCTTGAAGTCGCGGTACAGGGCATCGGCGCCGGAGGTGATCAACGGCTTCGCGGCGCCGGACTTCAGGTCGAACCGGACCAGCGAACCGACGAAGGTGCTGTCGTCCGCCGCGTCCGGGTGCTCCACGGCCAGCAGGCCGGTGCCGTCGGAGGTGAAGCCGAGCAGTTGCGGCGCGCGGCCCTTCAGCCTGCCGACCTGCACACCGTCGACCACGACGTTCTCGCCGTCGACGTAGGCGAGTGTGGACCCGTTGTATACAGCTGACGTAATGGCGCCGCGTGCCACGAACCGCGACTTCCCGTACCGGTCGACTGCATGCAAAATTCTGCCGACCGTGCCGTCGAAGTCCGAGATCACGGCCGACTGCGCACCGTCTGCGGAAGACGTCGACCGGATTGTGTATGCAGGATCGCTGACGTCGTACGTGGCTCTCTTCACGCCGCCGACGAACACGTCGTATGCGGTGTTCGAGGCGCCCGCACGGACGGCGTGCGACACCGACGGGCTCTCGGAGTAAGGCGAGACAGCCTGAGCGGGTGACACGGCGGCGGCCAAAGTGCCGAGTGCCACCACCAGGGCCAGTGAGGTTTTCGTCATGGGTCAAACGTCATGCCGCGTGGCATGTGTTCGGTATGCGTCCGGTAGTTACGATCGGGATCGTGGAGTTCCGGGTGCTCGGGCCGGTGGAGTGTTACGCCGATGACGGCGTGCGCATGAGCCTTGGCCCGCCCAAGCAGCGGGCGGTGCTCGCGCTGCTGCTCGCCCAGCCCGGCCGGGTGATCTCCGTCGACCGGCTGATCAGCGTGCTGTGGGACGACGCTCCGCCCAAGACCGCGCTGAAGAACCTGCAGGTCTACGTCTACCAGTTGCGCAAGATCGTCGGAGCGAGACTGCTGTCGCGCGCTCCCGGCTACCAGATGTCGATCGACCCGGCCGAGCTCGACCTGACCCGGTTCACCGCGCTGCTCGAGCTCGCCCGCAAGGAACGCACGCCACAGAGCTACCGCGAGGCGCTCGCGTTGTGGCGGGGTCCGGCGCTGGCCGATCTCGCCGCCGCCGGGCTGCTGCGCGGGGTCGTGGCCCAGCTGGAGGAACTGAGGCTGGCCGCACGGGTGGAGTGCGCCGAGGCCGAGCTGGACCTGGGCCGGCACGTCGAGATCGTCGCCGACCTCAACGAGTGGGTCCGCGAGCACCCGTTGAACGAACGCCTGCGCGAGCAGCAGATGGTGGCGTTGCACCGCGCAGGCCGGCCGGCCGAGGCGCTGGCCGCGTACCAGGAGTGCCGCCGCGTGCTCATGGACGAGCTGGGCGTCGAGCCTGGGGAGTCGCTCAGGAGGCTCCAGGCCGAGATCCTGCGCGCGAAACCCGTTGGTGCGACCGCGATCCGGCAGTTGCCGCCGGACGTGGTCACGTTCGCCGGACGGTCGCGCGAGCTGAATCTGATCAAAGCCCAGACGCGCCAGAACCGGGTCGCGGTGTGCGTGATCACCGGGCAGGCGGGCATCGGCAAGTCCGCGCTCGCGATCAGGGCGGCCCACGAGATCGCCGCGCAGTTCCCGGACGGCCAGCTCTACGCCGACCTCTCCGACGGCGCCTCCGACCGGGTCCTGAGCCAGTTCCTGCGCGCACTCGGCGAGCGTCCCGGTGACGAGGAAGCCCTGCGCTACCGGTCGTTGACGGCGTCCCGCAGGTTGCTCGTGGTGCTGGACAACGTTGCCACCGCGGCGCAGGTCAAACGACTGCTGCCCACCGGTCCTGGCTCGGCGGTGCTCATCACGTCCCGCCGCCCGCTCACGTCGCTGCACGGCGCCTCCTACGTCAAGCTCGGCGCACTGCCGCTGGAGGACGCCTTCCAGCTGCTGGCAGGAGTCGCGGGCGAAGTCGACGACGCGGCGGAGCTGGTGCGCTGGTGCGGTGGACTGCCGCTGGCGCTGAGGATCGCGGGCGCACGACTCGCCGCTCGTCCACAGTGGACCGCACCGCTGCTCGCGGCACGTCTGGCCGACGAGACACGCCGGCTCGACGAGCTCAAGGCCGGTGACGTCGCGGTGCGGTCGGCGTTCGAGGTCAGCTACGCCGAGCTCGGATCCACCGCGGTGGCAAGGGTTTTCCGGCTGCTCGGGCTGCTGGACGGCCCGGACTTCGCGGTGGCGGCCGCGCGGGCGCTGACGGACGTGCCGGACGTCGAGGAACTGCTGGGCGAGCTGGCGGACGCGCACCTGGTCGAGGAACCGGTGCCCGGCCGGTTCGCCCTGCACGACCTGCTGCGGTTGTTCGCACGGGAGCGGTGCCGGGGCTCGGAGTCGTCCGCCGAACGCTCGCTCGCGCTGGAACGCCTGCACAAGCACTACCTGGAAGCCCTGGCGGACAACCCGGCCGACCTCTGGCTGGCCGAGGAGCGCGACAACCTGATCGCCGCCGCGCACCAGGCCTCACCCGCCGACGCGATCGCGTTCGCGGCAGGGTTGTCGTGGTACTTCCGGCGACGCTCCGAGGTGGCGGACTGGGCAGCGCTCAACACCCTCGCGCTCGAAGCGGCGAGAACGCTCGGCGACGTCCGTGCGGAAGCGTTGGCGTTGAAGGAACTCGGCGCGGCCTGCGAGCGCGGCTTCAAGTTCGCCGAGGCCCAGCAGCACTGGGCGGCGGCGCTCGGCCTGGCCCGCTCGCTCGCAGATCGGCAGCTCGAAGCCGTGACGCTCAACAACCTCGGCATCGTGCACTGGCGCCGCCGCGACCTGCCCGCCGCGGTCACCTCGCTGGAAGCGTCGCTGACGTTGCGCGAGGAGCTGTCCGACTCGCAAGGCGCTGCCTACGTGCGCACCAACCTCGGCCTCGTGCACGCGGCGCTCGGCGACCTCCCGGCCGCTTTGGGTTGCTACGAGGAGACTTTGACGACGTTCCGCACGTGCGGCGACCGTTCCGGCGAGCTGCACGCGTTGGCGAACATGGCCGACGCGCACCGCCAGATGGGTTCGCTGGACCGGGCACTGGAACTGTCCGAGGAGGCGCTGCAGCTCGCGCGGTCGGTGGGGGACAGGCAGATCGAGGCCGGTGTGCTGCTCGACCGCGGCATCGTGCACGAGCTGGCCGGTCGGGTCGAGGCGGCAAAGGAGTCGTACACCGAGGCAGTGGAGCTGTCTCGGCGGATCGGCTTCCGCTGGGGCGAGTCGGAGGCGGCGCGCAAGCTCAACGCCCTCGGCCGCTGACCTCGAGGGCCTGTATCGAAGTCCGGGTCCGCGCTAGCCGGGCCTGTGACGGCCCAGGA
>NZ_JYJG01000293.1 GCF_000955955.1 Lentzea aerocolonigenes | reverse complement strand
CCTCAGGCGCGACTCTCATCGACCCCGGACTTCGATAAAGGCCCTAGTCTGGGTCACGTGGAACTGCTGCACCTCCGGTACTTCGTGGCGGTCGCGGAGGAGCTCAACTTCTCGGCGGCCGCGCGGAAACTGCACATGGCCGCCTCTCCGCTGAGCCAGCGGATCAAGGACCTCGAACACGAGCTGGGCCGCAGACTGTTCGACCGCAGCACCCACCACGTCGCGCTGACCGACGCCGGCACCGCGCTGCTGCCGATCGCGCGGGACGTCCTCGACCGCGTCGGGTCGATCAGGTGGCAGCTCGACCAGGCCACGAAACCCAGCCGCACCACCGTGTTCGTCGGCATGCCCGCGGGCATCCACCCGGCGTTGCGGGAACGGGTGAACCTGCTGGCCGAGCGCGTCGAGGAGCGATTCGAGCTCAAGCGGTGGCCTGGCACGACGCCCGACCTGGTCGCGGCGGTGAAGAACGGCGAACTGGCGATCACGCTCGCGCGTCTGCCGGTGCAGGAGGCCTCTCTCGACACCCTGCACGTCATGACGGAACGCCTCGGCGCGGTCGTGCCGGCCGACCAGTTCGCCGGGTACAGCGAGGTCAAGCTGGCGGACCTGACGAGCCTCGCATACGCGCGTTCGCCGGACGAAACAATGCCCGCCTATTTCGAGCAGCTCGACCGGCAATTGGACGACTTGGGAGTGAAGAAGCGAATTCAGCTGACGCACACCGGTTACGGCGGCGTGAGCGAGCTGGTGTCCGGCGGTCTGGCGTTCTCGATCTCGATGCTGGACGAGGACAGCGCGATGCAGGGCTATCGGCTGGAGAACATGCAGGTCCTGCCCTTCTCGGACTTTCGGGCGCAGCTCGACACGGGTCTGCTGTGGCGCCGCGACCGGGCTGATCAGGACCTGGCCGAGGTCGTGAAAGCCGCCAAGGAGATCTTCGCGGAGGCCCTGGTTCGCTAAAAGAATGGTGTGACCGCTGTGGTCATACCATTATGAGCGACATGATCGTTCCCTTTTTCGCCGTGTGCAACTAACTTCGGTTGTGCAAGAACGAACAGGTGCGAAAGGACGAACGATGAAGGACATCACCACCGGCCCGCTCGACGGCGTCCGGGTGATCGACCTCTCGACCGTGGTCATGGGCCCGTACGCGGCCCAGATCCTCGGAGACCTCGGCGCCGACGTGATCAAGATCGAGTCGCCCGCGGACACCGTCCGCGTCGGCCAGTACCGCACCACGCCGGGCATGACGCCGCTCAACCTCAACGTCAACCGCAACAAGCGCAGCGTCGCCCTGAACCTGAAGGACGAGGACGACCGCGAGAAGGCGCTCAAGCTGATCGACACGGCCGACGTGCTGATCACCAACATGCGTCCCGGTGCGCTCAGCAGGCTCGGCCTGAACCACGCCGATGTCGCCGAGCGCAACCCAGGCCTGATCTACGCCCACGCGCAGGGCTTCCGCGGCGACTCCGACCGCGCCGGCAACGCCGCTTACGACGAGACCGTGCAGGCCGCGTCCGGGCTGGTCGACATCGCGAACCGGGCGATCGGCAGGCCGGTCTACCTGCCGACGATCATCGGCGACAAGGTGTCGTCGCTGACCATCGCCTACAGCGTGCTCGCCGCGCTGGTGCACCGGAACAACACCGGGCAGGGCCAGCGGATCGAGATCCCCATGACGGACACGATGATCGCGTTCAACCTGGTCGAGCACCTCGCCGGGCACGCGTTCGAGCCGGAGCAGGGACCGACGGGCTTCAACCTGTCGATGGCCAAGGGCCACCACGCCGTGCACACGAGCGACGGACTCGCCTGCGTCGTGCCGTACAACCCGCAGAACTTCCGCGACTTCTTCGCCGCCGCGGGACGTCCCGACCTGGTCGAGGACCCGCGCATCTCCGGTTACATGATCGACCCGGCGGACTCCGACGACCTCATGCACCTCGTCGACGCGTGCGCGCCCGCGCTCACCACCGAGCAGTGGGGCGAGGTCTGCGAGAAGCACAGCATCCCGTTCGCGCCGGTGCTGGAGCTCGACCGTGCGCACGAGGACGAGTACGTCCGCGACGGCCACCTCCTCGACGTCGTGCAGCACCCGAGCGAGGGCGCGATCCGGTCGATCGGCATCCCGGTCCGGTTCTCCGCGACGCCGGGTTCCATCCGCCGCCAGGCACCGCTGCCCGGCCAGGACACCGCTGACGTTCTCGCAGAGATCGGAGCCTGAGATGACTGTCGTGCGCACCGAGCGAATCGGCTCGGCACTGCTGATCACGATCGACCGGCCGGAAGCTCGCAACGCGGTCAACGCCGCGGTGGCCACCGAGCTGAGCAACGCGTTGGACGAGCTGGAGAACACCCCGGAACTGCGGGTGGGCGTGCTGACCGGAGCCGGTGGGACGTTCAGCGCCGGCATGGATCTCAAGGCCGCGCTGAAGGGCGAGTCGCCGGAGATTCCCGGCCGCGGGTTCGGCGGGCTCACCGAGGCCGCGCTGACCAAGCCGTTGATCGCCGCGGTCGAGGGGTTCGCGATGGGCGGCGGCTTCGAGCTGGCGCTGGGCTGCGACCTGATCGTCGCCGCCGAGGACGCGAAGTTCGGGCTGCCCGAGGTGAAGCGCGGCCTGATCGCCGCCGGTGGGGGAGTCGTCCGGCTGCCTGAGCGGATTCCGCACCACCTCGCGATGGAGATCCTGCTGACCGGCGAGCCGATCGACGGCAGCCGTGCGGGTTCCCTGGGCCTGGCCAACCGGGTCGTCGCGAACGGTGAGGCCGCCGCGGTCGCGTTGCAGCTGGCCGCCAAGATCGCCGAGAACGCGCCGCTCGCACTCGCCGCCGTGAAGAACGTGGTGCGATCGCAGGATCGCTGGGCCGCGCAACGTGCCGAGGCCGCTCGCTTGATGACCACGGCCGACGTCCGCGAGGGCATGACCGCGTTCGCCGAGCGTCGCGCTCCACAGTGGACAGGACGTTGAAATGCTTGGAATCACGCCACTGAGTGCTCCCGCGTTTCCCGCGGTGCAGCCCAGGTTCTACGACCGCGAGTACCTGAACATCGTCTACCGCACAGACCCCGAGGCCCTGCGAGCTGTCGTCCCGGCGCCGCTGGAGATCGACGAGCCGCTCGTCCGGTTCGAGGTCATGAAGATGAACGACGTCACCGGCTACGGCCCGTACACCGAGGCCGGACAGGCGGTCCAGGTCCTCTTCGACGGCGAGCGCGGCGAGTACCTGCACGCGATGTACCTGGACAGCTTCGCCGCCACCGCGTCCGGCCGCGAGGTCAGCGCCTACCCGAAGGTGATGGCGACTCCGAACCTGTACGCCGACAACGGCGCGCTGGTCGGGACGTTGGACTACGGGACGCTGCGGGTCGCCACCGCCACCATGGGCTACAAGCACTACGAGCTGGACCGGCAGGCCGCTGAGGCGGAGATCACGGTTCCAACCTTCATGCTGAAGACCATCCCCGACTATGACGGAACGCTCCGGGTGCAGGAGCTCGTGCGCACCGAGATCACCGACGTCGTGGTCAAGCAGGCCTACACCGGTCCCGCGCGGTTGCAGCTGTTCCAGCACGTCCTCGCGCCGCTCGCCGACCTCCCCGTGCTGGAGGTCGTGTCCGCCAGCCACATCATCACCGACCTGACGCTCGCTCCCGCCAAGCCGGTTCACAACTACCTCGAAGGAGGCCGGTCATGACCAAGGTCGCAGTGATCGGTGCCGGTGTCATCGGTCTGTCGTGGGCGAAGTTGTTCGTCGAGCACGGGATGACGGTGAGCGTCACCGACCCGCGCCCGGACCTCGCGGACGTCGTTCCGGCCGGCGTGCAGGTCGCGGCGAGCGTCGCGGAAGCCGTGCGGGACGCGGACTTCGTGCAGGAGAACGGCCCGGAGAACCTGGAGTTCAAGAAGAACCTCTTCGCCGAACTCGTGCAAGAAGCCCCGGCTTACGCTCTGCTGCTCAGCTCGTCGTCCGCGATCCCGTCCACCGCGTTCACCAAGGGCATCGACGGTTCGCGAGTCCTCATCGGACACCCGTTCAACCCGCCGCACCTGATCCCGCTGGTCGAGGTCGTGCCGGGGGAGCAGACGAGCGAGGAGTCCGTCCAGAAGGCCGTCGTGTTCTACCGCTCGCTCGGCCGCACGCCGGTCGTGGAGCGCAAGGAGATTCCCGGTTTCGTCGGCAACCGGCTGCAGGCCGCGTTGTCCCGTGAGGCCAACTACCTGGTCGAGCAGGGTGTCGTCACCCCGGAAGACCTCGACGCCGTCGTCACGAACTCGCTCGGCATCCGCTGGGCCACGGTCGGCCCGTTCCTCGGCGCCCACCTCGGTGGCGGCCCCGGCGGCTACCGGCACCTCGCCGAGCACATCGGCAAGTCCATGCAGGGCCTGCAGCTCGGTACCCCGTCCGACGACCCCGAACAGCTCATCGAAGCAGTGGAAAAGGCTTACGGCTCCTCCACGTACTCGGCTCTGGCCGAGACGCGCGACCGCAAGCAGCTCGCCGTTCTGACGGCGTTGGAGGAGAACTGATCATGGAACGTCTGGAAGACCAGCTGGTGGCCGACTTCTACAACTACGAGGCGCTGCTCAGCGACGAAGAGCGCAAGATCCTGCTGAGCGCCCGCGAGTTCATGGCCACCGAGATCAAGCCGATGGTCAACGAGTACTGGGCCAAGGGCGAGTTCCCGCACGAGCTGATCGGCAAGTTCCGCGGCGCCGGCCTCACCGCGCTGTCGTACGAGGGCTACGGCGAGCACCCGGAAGCGGTCAGCAACCTGCTGACCGGCATGCTGGCCATGGAGATGACCCGCACGGACGCCTCCGTCGCCACGTTCTTCGGTGTCCACAACGGACTCGCGATGTACTCGATCTACGCGGGTGGCGACCAGGAGCAGCGCGACCGCTGGCTGCCCGCCATGGCCGCGATGGACAAGATCGGCGCGTTCGCGATGACCGAACCGCTCGGCGGCTCCGATGTGGCCGGCGGCATGCGCACGACGGCTCGCCGCGACGGTGACACGTGGATCCTCAACGGTGCCAAGAAGTGGATCGGCAACGCCACCTTCGCCGACTACGTGATCGTGTGGGCCCGGGACGAGGAAGACAACAACGTCAAGGGGTTCGTGGTCGAGAAGGGCACGCCCGGCTTCGTCGCGGAGAAGATCGAGGGCAAGATCGCGTTCCGGATCGTGGAGAACGCCGAGATCACCCTGACCGACGTCCGCGTGCCGGAAGCGAACCGCCTGCAGCGCATCAACTCGTTCCGCGACGTGGCCGAGATCCTGCGCGCCACCCGTGGCGGCGTCGCCTGGCAGGCGCTCGGCGTGATGATCGGCGCCTACGAGCTCGCGCTGGCCTACGCCCAGGAGCGCAAGCAGTTCGGCCGCCCGATCGCGCGGTTCCAGATGGTGCAGGACCTGCTGGTGAAGTCGCTCGGCAACATCACCGCCTCGTGGGGCATGCTCGTTCAGCTCGCGAAGCTGCAGGACGCGGGCATCTTCCAGGACGAGCACTCGTCGCTCGCCAAGGCGTTCGTCACCTCCCGCATGCGCGAGGTCGTGGCCTGGAGCCGGGAGATCTTCGGCGGCAACGGCATCGTGCTCGGCTACGACGTCGCGCGCTTCTTCGCCGACGCCGAGGCGATCTACTCGTTCGAGGGCACCCGCGAGATGAACACGCTGATCGTCGGCAAGGCGATCACCGGTCAGAGCGCCTTCGTGTGATCTAACGGGGATAGGTGTGGATCTCCGTTGCTTTGAGTGAAACCCACAACGCGTCGCCGGGCTGCAGCCGCAGCTCGGCGACTGTCGCTGTGGTGATGTCGGCGAGCACGGGCGGGTTGCCGTCGAGTTCCACGCGAGTGGTGTGCGCGTGCTGCTCGATGCCGGAGACCACGGCCTGCCAGGAGTTTCGCGGACTGCCGGCGGGCTTCTCCGTGAACAGGCTGACCGCGGACGGCGGGAACACCACGTGCACCGGGCCTTCCGCGGGTTCGGCGATCGTCAGCGTGCCGCCTTCGTCGAGCCGGACCTCGGTGCCGTGCGCCGTGCCGCGGTAGAAGTTGAGGCCGACGAGATGTGCCACGTAGTCGGTCCGCGGTTGCCGGACCACGTCACGAGGCGTGCCCTGCTGGACCACGCGGCCGTCCTCGATGATCACGATCCGGTCCGCCAGCACCATCGCGTCCAACGGGTCGTGCGTGACCAGCAGCGTGTGGCCGGGGTAGTCCTGCAGATGCCTGCCCAGTTCGGAACGCACGCGCAGCCGGGTGCTGGCGTCCAGCGCGGCGAGAGGTTCGTCGAGCAGCAGCAGTTCCGGGGAAGTGGCGAGGGCGCGGGCCAGGGCGACGCGTTGGGCTTGGCCGCCGGACAACGTGCGGGGCTTGGCTCGGGCGAAGTCACCGAGACCGACCTGCCCGAGCCAGTGCAGGGCAACGGTGTCGGCCTCGGCCTTCCGAGTGCCGCGGGCGCGCAGGCCGAACGCGACGTTGTCGAGCGCGGTCATGTGCGCGAAGAGCAGGTAGTCCTGGAAAACCACGCCGATGGGCCGTTTCTCGGCGGGCAGACCGTCCCAAGTGGACCCGTTGTGCGTGATTTGGCTGGAGCTGCCGACCAGTCCAGCCAGGGCGCGCAACGCGGTGGTCTTGCCCGCGCCGTTCGGGCCGAGCAACGCGACGACCTCGCCCGCCTCGATGTCGAGATCGAGCTCCAGCGAAAAGCCGGCGCGCGAGACGCGGAGTGAGGCGTGAAGTGTCATGAGGGCCCGCTGATCCACTTGTCGCGCAACCCCGCCAGCACGGCGACGGACACCAGCAGCAGCACGATGCTGAGCACGATCGCCGCGTCCGGATCGGTCTCCAGGGCCAGGTACACGGCGAGCGGCATGGTCGTCGTCCTGCCGGGGAAGTTGCCCGCGAACGTGATCGTCGCACCGAACTCGCCGAGTGCCCGCGCCCAGCACAGCACGGTTCCCGCGATGACACCCGGCATCACGCTGGGCAGGGTCACGCGCCGGAACGTCAGCCAGCGCGAGGCACCGAGCGTCGCAGCGGCCTCTTCGTAGCGCGGATCCGCGGCCCTGAGAGCACCTTCGACCGAGATCACCAGGAACGGCATCGCGACGAACGCCTCGGCCAGCACCACTCCGGCCGTGGTGAAAGGCAACGAGATCCCGAACCACTGGTCGAGGTGCTGGCCGACGATCCCGCGACGGCCGAGCACCAGCAGCAACGCCACACCGCCGACAACCGGTGGCAGAACGAGCGGCACCGTGACGAGGGCGCGGAGCACACCCCGTCCCGGCAGGTCGCTGCGCGCGAGCAACCACGCGAGCGGCACACCGAGCACGAGGCACACGACGGTGGCCAGGGAGGCGCAGATCAGCGAGAGCCGCAGCGCCTGCCCGACCTCCGCGCTGAAGAGCTGCGATGGCAGGGTCGCCCACGGCGCCTTGATCAGCAGTCCTGCCAGCGGCACGAGCAGGAACGCGAGCCCGGCGATCGCGGGCAGCACGAGGACGACCGGCAGCCTTGACCTCACGGCGCGGCGAAACCCGCTTCGGAGAGCACCCTCTTGCCCTTGTCCGACAGCACGTAGTCGAGGAAAGCCTTGGCGGCAGCGGCGTTCGGCGCCTTGTCCAGCGCGGCGATCGGGTAGTCGTTGACCGCGTTGGAGGCTTCGGTGAAGTCCTTGCCCTCGACCTTGTCACCCGCGGCCTTGACGTCCGTCCGGTAGACGAGCGCCGCATCGACCTCACCCAGCGACACCTTGGTCAGCACGGCTTTCACGTCCTGTTCCAGCGTGTCCGGTGCGGCGGTGATCTTGGCCGCCTCGAACACCTTCTTCGACGCCGCCCCGCACGGCACCTGTTCCGCGCACAACGCGATCTTCAGGTCCGCCTTGGCGAAGTCCGCGAGCCCGGTGATCTTGCCGGGGTTCCCCTCGGGCACCGCGATCTGCAGCGTGTTCCTCGCGAACGTCGTGGGCGTCGCGGTGACGGCCTTGGTGTCGGTCACCTGCTTCATGTTGGCCGGAGCCGCGGACGCGAACACGTCGGCCGGCGCGCCCTGGTTGATCTGCTGCGCCAGCGCCGAGCTGCCCGCGAAGTTGAACGTGACCTTCGTACCGGGGTTCGCGGTCTCGAACTCCTCGCCCAGTTTCCGGAAAGACTCGGTCAGCGACGCCGCCGCGAACACCGTGACGTTCCCGGAGACACCGGTCTGCGCGGGTGCCGGTGAACCGCACCCGGCGAGCAACAGTGCCGCGACCGCGAGCACCCTCTTCAACTCAGGCCTCCGGGATCTCGACGACGACGTGCGTGGACTTGATGGAGGCGACGGCGACGCTGCCCACCTCGAGGCCGAGCTCGTCGGCGGACTCGCGACTGATCAGCGACGTGATGCGGAACGGCCCGGCCTGCATGTCGACCTGCGCCATCACGCCGTCCTTCACGACCCGCGTGACGATGCCCTTCATCCGGTTGCGCGCCGACGCCGCCACCGTCGTCCCCGGCTCGGCGACCTCGGTCATCTTCTGGGCGAACTCGGCGAGCTCCACACCGCTGACGCCCTTGCGCCCGTTGTCCAGCACGACGGACTGCAGGCGCCCCTGATCTATCCACCGGCGCAGGGTGTCGTCACTGACCCCGAGCAGCGCGGCGGCTTCGCTGATCCGCAGATTCGGCACGATCGGCAGTCTATGTCCGCGTTTGCGGGTATCTCAACTATTCCGAGCAGCGAAAGCCGCTAGCTGTCGGGGTAACCCGACTTATCGGTGGCGTCTCATCTCGTGAGCATCGGCGCTTCGCATCACCGCCGATGCCCACAAGGGGAGTCATGCATTTACGGGTCGTGGCCGCTGTTCTCCTGCTGGCCACGGGGTGTGCCGCCGAGCCAGCGAGAGGCCCCAGCGGCGATCCCATCAAGATCGGATACCTCAACAACGCGTCCGGCGCGTTCGCGGTGCCGGAGCTGCAGACCGGTGCCGAGGTCGCCGTCGCCCACCTCAACCGCCAGGGCGGCGTCCGCAACCGCCCGTTCGAACTGATCACCTGCCCCACGGACGGCACGCCGGAGCAGTCCGCCGCCTGTGCGGAGAAGTTCGTGCGCGACAAGGTGTCCGTGGTCGTGCAGGGCGTCGACACCGGAGCCGACGCAGCCATGCCCGCGCTCAGCGACGCCGCCATCCCGCTGGTCGGGCACGTCCAGTTCACGCCCGGCCTGATGAACCACAGGAACGCCTACTTCTTCGGTGCCGCAGCCGTTGCGTACGGGACGGCGGCGCTCAAGTACTACGCGGATCAGGGCGTGAAGACGGTCGCATGGCTGCTGCCCGAGTCGCCGGCCACGCACGCCTTCACCGACACCGTGCTCACCCCGGCGGCCAGGCGGTTCGGCCTCGGCTACCGCTCGCTCTACTACCCGGCCGACAACCCGGGCTGGGACGGCCTGGCCCGGCAGGTGCACACCGCGGAGGCGTCCGGCAGCATCGCCGCCACCGAGGAGCAGTGCACGCACCTCGTCCGATCGCTGCGAGAGTCCGGCTACGAGGGGCGAATCCTCGCCGCGTCGTGCACCGGGCTGCCGAAGTCCGTGGGGAACCAGTCGATCGGCGTCGAGCTGTCGTCGGACTTCTGGCACCCGACGGACCCGCTGTCCGCACCACCCGCCAACCAGGACGAGATCGAGGAGTACCGCGCGGCGATGAAGGAAGCGGGCCACGACGAACCCGTTGCGGGCGCGGTGGTGTCGTTCGCGGACATGATCACGCTCGCCCGAGTGCTGTCCACTTCGGACGGTACGCCCGAGCAGGCGTTGAAGTCCGTCAAGAACCTCGACAGCTTCCTCGGCCCGCAGATCACGTGCGACCACGCGTGGTTCGGCAACTCGGCGTGCAGCACGGCCGTGCTGTTCTACCGATTCCAGCCGAACGGGGCACTGAAAGCCCAGATCCCGGACTTCATCGAGGTCGCCAAACTGGGGTAACCTGACGACTTGAAGAATTCTTCAATTCGACAGGTTGTGGTGTCGTGAACGAGTTCAGGGACAACCTCCTCGCCCGCATCGCGCAGGCGGAGGAAGCCGTGCGGCGCGCGGAGGAGCAGCAGGACGCGTACGCCGCCGAGACGCACGGCGCCGACCTCGCCAACCTCCGGCGGCTCGCCGCCGAGCACGGGGTGAAGTGACCGTGCCGGTTCCGCTATACCAGGCGAAGGCCGACTTCTTCCGCATGCTCGGGCATCCGGTCCGCATCCGGGTGCTCGAGCTGCTGCAGGACGGGCCGAAGGCCGTGCGCGAGCTGCTCGCCGAGATCGAGGTCGAGGCCTCCAACCTCTCGGCCCAGCTCGCCGTGCTGCGCAGATCGGGGATCGTCACGGCGACCCGCGAGGGTTCGACCGTGGTGTACGCCCTCGCGGGTGCCGACGTGGCTGACCTGCTCAGAGCCGCCAGACGCATCCTGACCGAGTTGCTGGTGGGACAGAACCAACTGCTGGCCCAGCTCCAAGCCGACTAGCTGTGGCCGGCGATCCGGTGCGGCTGGTAGGCCGACTCCAGCAACTGCACCTCGTCGTCGGTGAGTTCGACGTCGAGCGACGCCACCGCGTCGTCCAGCTGCGGGAGCTTCGTGACGCCGATGATCGGCGCGGTGACGACAGGGTTGCGGTGCAGCCACGCCAGCGCGACCTGCGCCCGTGACACGCCCCGAGCCGCGGCCACCTCGGCCACCCGCGAGACGATGGCGCTGTCCGACTCGACGTACAGAGTGGACCCGAACTCGTCGGTCTCGGTGCGAGCCGTCGTCGAGTCCCAGTCGCGGGTGAGGCGGCCGCGGGCCAGCGGGCTCCACGGAATGACGGCGACGCCCTGGTCCGCGCAGAACGGCAGCATCTCGCGCTCCTCCTCGCGGTAGAGGAGGTTGTAGTGGTTCTGCATCGACACGAACCGCGTCCAGCCGTTCTGCCGCTGAGTGAACAACGACTTGGCGAACTGCCACGCGTACATGGACGACGCGCCGATGTAGCGCGCCTTGCCGGACTTCACGACGTCGTGCAGCGCCTCCAAAGTCTCCTCAAGTGGCACGGAGGAGTCGAAGCGGTGGATCTGGTACAGGTCGACGTAGTCCGTGCCCAGCCGGCGCAGCGAGTTGTCGATCTCGGCGAAGATCGCCTTGCGGGACAGGCCCGCGCCGTTCGAACCGGCGTGCATGCGGCCGTTGACCTTGGTGGCGAGCACGATCTCGTCGCGCCGCGCGAAGTCCTTCAGCGCACGCCCGGTGATCTCCTCCGAGGAGCCGTCGGAGTAGACGTTCGCGGTGTCGAAGAAGTTGATGCCGGCGTCGAGCGCTGCCTTGATGAACGGTCGCGACTCCTCGTCCGGCAGCGACCACGGATGGCCTCCGCGCGACGGGTCTCCGTAACTCATCATGCCGAGACAGATCTCGGACACGTCCATGCCGGCGAGCTTGGTGTAGCGCACGGTCAGCCCCTCAGGAAAACGACGATCACGGTCGGGTGATGGTGGCAACAACCCGTTCAACATCAACGTAGTCCCGCTCGCCGGATCGTGCCCCTCTTTAACACGACAGTGGCATGCAGGCCGTCACAGCTGACCTGCGGGTTTAGCTTCCTCGTGTGACGAGCATCGATGTGGTCGCGCCGCCGCGGGACGTGCTGGCGTGGAGCCGGGCCATGATCGACACGCCGTGGAAGGCCGCGATCGCCTCGCTTCCGGACGAAACGCGCGAGGTCGTCGAACACCACAGTCCGGACTTCTCGACGTCCGCGCTGGCGCTGCTCGCCGCGGACTGCATCGGTGACGCCACCAGGGCGATCCGCGTCGCGACCGCGCTGGAGCTCGCGTTCCAGCACGAACAGCTGCACGCCGACCTGATGACGCGCGCGGTCAGCCGCGGCCACCAGCCGAGCGCGTGGGTGGAGTTCGGTGACGACAGGGCCGTCTCCGCCGCGGACGCGTTGATCTCACTGGCTTTCGGGCAGCTCACCAAACCCGAGGTGATGATCCTCAACGCGGCACTGCTGTCCGTTGTGGACGGTTATGTCCAGGAAGTCGAGATGGACGACCGCGACGACGTCGACATCGCCGAGTACCTGGGCGTGGCGGCGGCGAAGCACTCGACGCTGACGGCCTGCGCGTGCGAGCTCGGTGCGTTGTCCGCGGGCGGTTCGCGGAGTCAGGCCGACCACCTCAGGGAGTTCGGCGACGACATCGGCCTGGCGCGCAAGCACGTCGACGACGTCCAGGCGATCTGGGGCGGCGCGACGGTCAGCGGCTCGCCGCTCTACGACGACCTGCTGCACCGCCGCCGCACGTTGCCGGTGGTCGCCGCGATGAGCTTCGGCACCGATGTCTACGCCTCCGACGCCGAACCGCACGAGCTGGCCGCCCGGATCGAGGAAGCGGGCGGCCGCAAGTGGTGCGAGCAGCAGGCCGAACTGCTGCTCGCCCGCGCCCTCAACCACCTGCGGCAGTCGGGGCCGAGGGCGCGAGCGGCGGACGAGCTGTTCGGGCTCGCCAGGGAGGTCACGACCGCCAGGTGTGCGAAGGCTCGAACCCCAGCACCCGCCGTGCCTTCTCAATCGACAGCAGAGTCTCGTGAGGACCGAACTCCCGCTTGAGCGGCACGCCCGGATAGACCTTCGCGACCAGCTCGTCGTTCGGCGTCGTCATGCACGTGTCGGCGTTGGCGATGATGAACACGTCGAACCCCGTCGCGTCGTGCTGCAATGCCTTGCGCACGGCCTGCGCACCGTCCCGCGCGTCGATGTACGACCAGAGGTTCCACTTGCGCGCGAGCGGGTCGGCGTCGAACGGGAAGCGTTCGTAGTCGTGCGGCTCCATCACGTTCGAGAACCTCAGCCCGATGATCTTCATCTCGGGCTCCCAGCGGCAGAACTGCTGCGCGAGCGTCTCGTCGACGAGCTTGCCCAGCGAGTACGACGTCTCCGGGCGGCCCGCGTACTCCTCGTCGATCGGGATGTACGGCGGGGGAGTGTCGAACGGCAGCCCGAGCACCGTCTCGCTCGACGCCCACACGACGTTGCGCACCTTGGCGAGTCGTGCCGCGGCGAACACGTTGTAGGTGCTCGTCACGTTGTTGTGGAACGTCTTCGCGTTGGGTGCGACACCAGGGCCGGGGATCGCGGCCAGGTGCACCACGGCGTCGAGCCCGGCGTACCTGTCGTCGATCCCGCTGATCGCCTCCACGACCTGGCCGTAGTCGGTCAGGTCGACGCGCGTGAACTCGCCTCGGGGCGTCGGGGGAGCGGCCTGGTCGAGGTTGTGCACCTCCCAGCCGTGCTCGATCAGATCGGCCACGACAGCGCGGCCGAGCTTGCCGCTGCCTCCGGTCACCGCGACACGTTGAGTCATGAATCAATTATTGCGTGCCGCCACGGTCGCGCACCCCGCGGCGCGCAATGGTGTCGAAGGGGGAAGCTCGGCGTTCGAGTGTCGCGTACGGGGAGTGTGGAGGTCGGCTCGTCGACATCGGCCTGCCAAAGAGCGATGTGTACTGGCCGTGTTGCCTGCGCGCATCACCACCCTGGCGGGCCGGCACCCGTTGGACGAGCGGCTGGCCGGTCAGCTGATGCCCGCGCCATTCGGGCACGCTACCGGCCGATGGCGCCAGTGAGATCGGCTCCGGTGAGCGTGGCGCTGCTGAGATCAGTGCCGGTCAGGTCCGCGTTCACCAGAAGGGCGTCCGAGAGGTTCGCGGAGGAGAACATCGCGCGGTTCAGTTTCGTGTCAGGCAGGTTCGCCCCGGTCAGATTCGCGTCACTGAAGTTCGCGTCACTCGCGTCGGTCAATGCGATGAACGCTCTGCTCAGGTCGGTCTCGGTGAACTGGGCGTTCCACAGGTCGCTGAGCGAGAGATCGGCTCCGGCCAGGCGGGCTCCGGACAGATCGGCGTTGTGCAGGCAGGTCAGGCTCAGGTCGAGGCGGCCGCCGCCGTCCCTGCCGGGGTCTCGTCGGCCCAGCGCGGTCAGGGCCGCCTGCACGTCGGACGCCAGTGGGTGGTCCAGTCCGTGCGGGCATCCGGCGCTCATGGGGGCGTGGTTGCGCACGAACGCCGCGAGCACCTGCACGACGACAGGCTGGTCGCGCTCAGAGTCCTTTCCGAGCTTCTCCAGCGAGTAGATGCCTCCCATGCGCACGTCGGCCTTGTCCGAACCCAGCTGGTCGACCGCGCGTCCGTACCGGTCCGACAGCTGACTCTGCTGGGCGAGGGTGATCTGCTGGTTCGTCGCCACCAGCGACTTGTTGGTGAACCACAGGGCGGCAATGACGGTGGCGGCGGTCGCGAGTGCCGCGAGATGGCTCCAGCCCGCCCAGTGGAACATCCTGCCCGCGGCAGAACGGGGTGCGTCGTTCTCGGTCACCCCGCGACTAGACGGTTGATTCCAAGGGTCGGCAGCCACGGACCTGCGG
>NZ_JYJG01000292.1 GCF_000955955.1 Lentzea aerocolonigenes | reverse complement strand
GCAGGTCCGTGGCTGCGGACCCTTGGAACCAACCGTCTAGAACGGATTCGCGGCCGGTCTCGCCGGTTTCGGGTGCTGGAGCCGGTCAGCCCGGGCGACGGGCAGTGCGCCACATCGGTTGCAGCAGTTCCTGGCCATCGAGAACGACGGGTGGGCCGAGCGGCGTGTAGTCGCGGGAACCGAAGAAGTCCACCAGACGCCTGCTCGATGCTTCGCCGTAGGCATCGCGGCCCAGCTCGTCCAGGACCTGGTGATGGTGGTTCAGCAGCAGCGTGGCCGCACCGTTGTTCTGCTCGGTCGGGCGCACGGCGAGGTATGCGCCGTAGTAGTGGGACTTGTGCGGATGCGCGGAAAGGAACGCTGCCTCGAACCGGGTGAACCGCTCGAAGTACGGGCCGGTGATCTCCCGGAGCCAGCTCTCCCGTTCCGGCGTCGGCTCTGGCTCGACCGCGTGGTCGAACGCGACCAGGGCGGCGGACAGGTCGGGGAGGGTGTAGACCACGCCGCAGGCGATGGCATCCCGAACTTCCCGTTCGAGGTAGTGAGGACCGATCTTCTCCCAGTCCTCGTGGTCGTCCACCAGCCAGCCGGTGAGGTCGAGGTCGCGGAACGACTCGGTGATGAGTTCGCCGAGCGCCGGGGCGTCCGATTCGGTCGCGAGCACGATCTGCATGGCAGCACTCCTAGATCGAAGCCGTGCGGCTGATGCGGATCGCCGCGCGATGCATCGAAGCCCGAGGTCCTGAAAAGGTGGCGTGCCGATGTTCTGACGCCAGCCGATGCCCGATGTGCAGTGGAAGGCCCACTTTACCCAGGGGGTGTGTTCGGCTCACCAGTCCGCTGCCCGAACGCGCCTGGATGTCCGCCCGTCGGTACACCACTTCCCGCCCGACGCCCACACCTCGGGACCCAGGTGCGAACGAACACCCGGTCCTGTCCCGGTGAGGAAGCGGTTTCACCGGGATTCCACCAGCCCTGCTTGCTCCTGAGCGGCGATGGCGACGACCTGGTCGAGCAGAGGGCGGTAGTCGGCGCCGGAGGCGTTCGGGTGCAGGAGGGTGAGCTTGAGCCACAACTTCCGGTGACCGTCCTTTGTGTCCGGCAGTGCGGCCCGCCCCACGATCGCGGTACCCCTGTTCAACAGTTCGCGGCGGATGCGGCCGACGAGCGCGTCCCCTGCGGTGCTCGGCAGGTCGTCGAGCACGGTCGGCCGGAAGAGCACAGTGGACAGGGACGGCCTCTTCCACAGCCGCAGGCCGGGACGGCGGTCGATCTCCGCCGCGACCTCCTGCGCGGTCGTGCAACAGTGCTCGACCATGCGTCCGAGCCCATCGGTGCCCAACGCCGACATCGTGACCGCCATCCGGAACGCGTCCGCACGCCTCGAGGTCCAGATCGACCTCCCGAGCAGGTCCGGCAGGCCGGCATCGACGTCGTCGGAGGCGTTGATGTAGTCGGCACTGATCTTCAGCGCACCGAGGTCCCTCGCGTTGCGCGTCGCGAGGAGCCCGGCCGCTATGGATTGCCAACCGAACTTGTGCATGTCCAACGTCACCGAATCCGCCAGTTCGATGCCCTTCAGGCGCCGGCTCAGCTCCTCGCTGCACAACGCGAGTCCGCCGTAGGCCGCGTCGACGTGCAGGCGGGCTCCGAACCGGCGGCACGTCTCGGCGATCTCGGGGAGCGGATCGATCCGGCCGGTGTTCGTGGTGCCCGCGGTGGCGACGACGAGGGTGGACGAGCCGAGCGGCTCCAGAGCGGCCTCCAGAGCCGCAGGCACCATCCGGTCGTCCTCGCAGGCAACGACGACCGGGGTGGGCAGACCGAGGATCCAGGCCGCCCTCGTGACGCTGTGGTGGGCGTTCGCGCCGCACACCACCTGGAGATCTCCCTCTATCAGAGTGCGTGCGAGGAGGAGCGCCAGGAGGTTCGACTCGGTCCCTCCGGAGGTGACCACGGCGTCGGGCGAGGACTCGGCCGGGTAGCAGAGGCCGGCGATGCCCGTGGTGAAGTCCCGCTCGATCTCACTGGCCATCGGAGCCAGTTCCCACACGTCCATGGACGGGTTGAGCGCGCTCGCCACGACATCCGCGGCGACGGACACCGCCAGCGACGAGCAGACCAGGTGGGCCGCGCAGTGCGGGTGGGCCGGATCCGCGGAGCCGAGACCGAGGAGCCTGCTCATCTCCTCCAGCGCGCGTTCCTCGCCGATGCCCTCACGAGGCAGCCGGCCCGTTCCTCCTCCGGCCGCCGCGAGGGCGGCCGAGACGACCGCGGGCCCTCCCGCGGGCAGCGGACCGCCACGTTCGAGGACGCCGGTCTCCATTCCGCGCAGGGCAACCGCGAGCAGGCCGCCCAACTGCTCAGCGCCCCGCGGCCCGCTCGCGAGCCGGAAACCGTTGTGTGCGCTCATGTCGACGCTTCTCCTCAAGGCTGCGCCGCGGAATGTTCCGCGGGGATCTCGATCGGTGAGCTGGGCGGGTGACGGTCCGGCTGCCGCGGCCATCAACGCTCCTGGGACGTCTCGAGAGCTTCGACCGAGACCCGGTTGTCGTGGAACACCGCACCACCGCCCATGTCCGCATCCCGTTCGTCCACCGTGGCGTTGACCGTCGCGCCGCCGGTGAGCTTGAGCCAATGACCTTTGGTCGTGCTGAGGACACCGCGGCGGACTCGTGCGTCGACCAGCACGTCCGCGGTGAACTCACCGCGGCTGTTGAACACCCTCACGCGGGTACCGGTGGCGAGCCCGTGGACAAGAGCGTCATCGGGATGCACGACCACAGCCGGCGGGCCTGCCCTGCGACGCAGTTCGTCGTTGTTGCCGAAAATCGTGTTGATGGCGAAGTGCGATGCCCCCGCTATCAGCACGAACGGATGACGTGCGGCCATCTCGTCGTCCACGACCTCCAGCGGCGGTGTGTAACCCGGCATCGGATCGAGGCCGTCGGCAGCCGCCGCGGCCGAGACGAACTCGAACTTTCCCGACGGGGTGGGGAATCCGTGCTCGAACGGCGCAAGTGGGCTGGGGTAGTTGAGCCGGGCCCACCCGCTGGTCCGCAGGCTGTCGAGTGTGATCCCGCGTAGCGAGGGGTGGTCGGAGTCGAGGAGTTGCTCGGCGAGTCGTTCGTCGGAGTCGTAGAGGCTGGGCTCACGCAACCCCATCCGCCTGGCCAGGTCGCGAAAGGTGTCCGTGGTCGACCTGCACTCACCCGGCGGCTCGACGGCACGTTCGTTCCACGCGAGATAAAGGTGGCCGTACGCGTCCATCAGGTCCGTGTGTTCGTGCTGCATCGTCGCGGGCAACACCAGATCGGCGTAGTCGACGGTGTCCGTCGGGAAGTGTTCGAGCACCACGGTGTACAGGTCCTTTCTGGACAGTCCCGCGCGAACTCGGTTCTGGTCGCTGGTGCTGACCACCGGATTGGCGCCGTACACGACAAGTCCCATCACCGGCGGGTCACTCGCCTCGAGCAGCCCCTCGGCAAGCCGGGTCATCGACAGCTTGCGCACCGTTTCGGGGCGCAGGTCGTCGCGGAACAGCGCCTCGCGGTTTCCGCCGAAGTAGGTGTCGGTGGAGAACATCAGCCCACCGCCGGCCCGATGCCAGTCGCCCGTGACGGCAGGGATGCAGGCAAGCGCCCGCAGTGTCGCGCCCGCACCCGCGTGGCGTTGGATCCCTTGCGAAGTCCGGATCGCGGTAGGCCTGGTACGCGCGATCCGATCACCCAGATCCCGGATCTGCTCCGCGGGGACACCGGTGACGGACGCGGCGCGTTCGGGCGTGAAGGCCATCACGCGCTCACGGAAGTCCTCCCAGCCGAAGCAATGCCGCGACAAGAAGTCGTTGTCCTCGCGGCCACTCGCGACGATGACGTGCATCAGGCCGAGCGCGAGTGCGCCGTCGGTTCCGGGCATCGGTGCCAGGTGTTCATCCGCGGCTGCCGCGGTCCGCGTGCGCATCGGGTCGATGGCGACGACGTGACCACCGTTCTTGCGCCCCGCCTCGATGAACCTCCAGAGGTGGTGCCCCGACGTCAAGGTGTTCGTGCCCCACAGCAGGGTGAGCTTGGACAGCGCGAAGTCCTCCGGGTCCATGCCCCTGCTGGTGCCCAGCGCGTACCTCAAGCCGGTCAGCCCCGCGATCGAGCAGATCGTCATCTCGTGGTGCGATGCGCCGAGCACGTTCCACAACCTGGTCCCCGCTCGTCCCTGCACTCCCTGCAAGTACCCGAGCGCACCGGTGCCCTGGTAGGGCCACAGCGCCTCACCGCCGTACTCGTCGACGATGCGGGAGAGCTCGGCGGCCATCTCGTCCAGCGCCTCGTCCCACCCGATCCGCGCGAACCGGCCCTCGCCCTTGGCGCCGATGCGGCGCAACGGGTGCAGGATCCGGTCCTGGTGCGAGGCCTGCTCCAGGTAGCGGTTCACCTTGACGCACAGGGTGCCTCTGGTGATCGGGTGCTCCCGGTTGCCGCGCAACCCGGTCGCCACCCCGTTCTCGACGGTGACGAGCCAGCTGCAGCAGTCAGGACAGTCGAGCGGGCACGCTCCGGCGACCTCGCGCGTCGTGCCGGTGATGAACAGGTTCTGGCGGGGCACGGCGCTCCTCAGGACGGTTGCGGTTCTCTCATCCGCGATGTGATCCCGGCAGCCACCCGGCCCACGGCTATCTGCTCGACCTCACCGGTCATGAACACGGTGCCCCGGCTGCCGAACCGGGTGGTGAAAGCACCGCCGCTCATGATCACTTCAACCTGGTCTCCGACCAGACCGAGGCGGTGTGCGGCCGCGGCGGCCGCACAGCCACCACTGCCGGAGGCCAGCACGCGGCCCGCGCCCCGTTCCCACACCGCCACGCGGAGCACGTCCTCACCGGCGACCGCGGCGAACTCGACGTTCACCCTGGCGGGAAACCTCGGGTGCGCGGACAGCAGGGGGCCGATCACGTCGACCAGCTGATCGTCCACTGCGGACACGATCAGCACCGCGTGCGGATTGCCGTTGTTCAACGCGGTGATCCTCCACCGGTCGCCACCGGCCTCGATCGGCACGTCCACGGCCTCGCCCACGCAGTCCAGCAGGGGCACCGCAGCCGCGGAGAAGTCCGGACGGCCGAGCTCGATCGATACGATCCCGGCGTCAACGTCCTCGACGGAGGTCGTCGACGTGCAGAACCCCGTGTCGACGGCCAACTGCCTCGTCCCGTGCCGGCGTGCGTGCTCAAGTGCGAACGCACGCAACCCGTTCGCACTGCGCTCGCACGCCGAGCCATCGGCGTTGTGGATGCGCACCTCGGCCCCACCTGCCACGGCCGGTCGTCCCAACGGCCCGAACACCACCCCGTCGGCGCCGATCCCGAAGTGGCGATCGCACAGAACGCGTGCGGCGAGCGGACCCGCGGCCACACCGTCCTGCGGTTCGACGAGCAGGTAGTCGTTGCCCATCGCGTGGTACTTGGCGAACGCCACCATCTCGGTCAATCCGCTGCAGCACCGGACGAGCCGCCGGCGAGCGCCTCTGCGTCGTGCTCGTCGCCGTACCACTTCCTGCTCCACCGGGAGAACGCCGCGATGAAGATGTCCCTGTTGGCCGGGCCACCGTCGATCGACTCCACATCCGTGACGTCGTGCTGGATGGCCCGGTCGTCGAGCAGAACCGCTTGCCCTTCCTCGATGGTCCCGCTCCAGAAGGGTTCGTCGGCCCCCGGCTTCCAGAGCCTGGTCAACGCACCTCCGACGTTGGCCCGCCGAAGCACGCCGATCATCACGTAGTCGTGGCCGTCGTGATGGACACCCTCCGGGGTGAGAGGCGCGGTCGTCGCACTGGTCGCCTGCGACCGGTTCTGGTGCAGGTTGATCGACCAGTCCTCGGTGAGGTCGAGCGGGAAACCGTGCACGCCCGCACGAAGCAGATCGGTGAAGTCGGCCTTGATCGGCTCGTACCGCCGCCGAATGCCGCCCGCCACCGGGTTGAACTTGACGAAGGTCGTGTAGTCGCGCTGCGGCAGCAGCTCGAACGAACAACCGGCGTCCTGGTCCTGCGACAGGCGGTACTGGCAGAACCGCTTGAACCTCGTGCCGCCGCCCATGTACTCGTCGACCGGCAGATCGTCATAGCTGGCCAGCAGGTCAGCTGACGCCGCCGGAAGATCGATGATGCTGAAGCCTGCTTCGTTGAGTGCCATTCCGGGAATCCCCTTCCTCGAGATGCGCGACGGCCGGCTCGTCAGGCGGTCGAAAGGCTCGCTGTCAAGTCCACTTCGGACATTCGTTCGTCGAGGTAGCGCTGCGACGAGTTCAAACGCCACAGCGTGCCGCGAGCGATTCCCTTGCGCATGGCGGGTGAGGTGGCCGCGGGTTTGATGACGTTGTGGAACCACCCGGCGGCGTGCTGGGCGTCCACGGTGATGTGCAGGCGGTGGTAGACGATGCCGACATCCGGCAGACCGAGCCGCTCCCAGGCGTGCACCACCTGCACGAAGCGATCCGGGACCAACCACTCGGTCATGCCGAGGAAGCCGACCGCCTCGGCGTAGCTGGAGCGGTAGCGGCACAGCATGACCGCGAGATTGCCGGACAGCAACGCGTTGGCGGTGAGGGCGTTCTCCAGTTCGTCCTCGGAGATGTCGAACACCTCGAAGATCTGCTTGAACAGGTGGGTGTGCACCTCTGCCGGGGTTCCGTTGCCCATCTCGTCCCAGAAGTTGCGGGCGATCTCCATCTTGGCAGGCCCGCTCGTGCCCACCTGCATCATCGCGAGGAGGTCGTCGAAACGCCCGTCGATGACCGACTCCTGGATCATGTAACGGCGGATCGCCTCGCGGTCGGCCCGATCGCGGATGAAGCCGGTGTAGTACGGGTGTTTGAAGACGGTGTGCTTCCGCGCGAGTTTTTTCAGCCAGGACACGAACTCGGCGGGTTCCGATGGCGCGTGGTCGAGCGCTCCCGCTTCGATCCTCGAATCCTCCGCACCCGCGGTCGCCCGCTCCAGCACGCGTGTCACCTGGTGCACCACGGTCGAGCCCTCGGCGGACGATTCACCGGGCGCCACCCGCAGCTGCAGGTTGTAGATCCTCGACAGCAGGAGCTGCTGCCGGTAGAACATCGCCGGGTCGCCCGCGGCGGCACGGCGGTTGAGCTCGTGGACCGCGCCGAGTACCCGTTCCAGCTCCACCGGGTGCACGAGCCGATCGATCTCGTCCGCGGATCGGCCGAGCCAATCCGACACCCGCTCCACTACATCGCTCACTTGAAACCCTTTCCGGAGGCAGGAACGACTGCGAGTGCCCTTCCGGTGTAGACGGAACTCGACCGCCGTCCCAGGCGAGGACAGAGAATCACTCGAACAGGCCGGGGGTGGCGTGCAGCACACCCGGATTGCCTCTGCGCACCAGCGGATCGACCCAAATACCCATTCGGGGATGCGTGCGGAACCAGATGCTCAGCCGTGGTTGCCGGGCCGGCCTTCGAGTGCTGCCGGCATCACCTGCGCCCCAGGGGCAACGACTTCCCCCGGTCGCGCAGGATCTGATCCACAAGGGACCGGAGCGTCCCGCGTGAAATCGCGTGTACCGAGCGTGCAGGTGAGCCTCAGCCGCCGGCCGACAGCACCGGGACCGCGCGCTCAGACGTGCTTTCGAGGCTCGCCGAGCTCGTGGACATCATGTCGCCGCCGCAGTGCTCCGGCACTGTGCGGCGCGGACGGTCGCGGACGCGAGTTGTCGCCCGTGTCCGATCGGGAAGCTCGTCCAGGCGAACGGGCAGAGCTTCATCGGATCAGAGTTCACCGACCATCTCACGCGGGCGCACGAGCGAGTTCTGCAACAGGCCGTCCAGCCGGGAACGCAAGAACGCGCGGTACGGGTTCGGCTCGCACAGACCCGCCAGGGTGCTCACCGCCCGCGAGTGCAGGTCGTGGACCTCGCGGTCGTACAGCTGCACGGCATCGGGGGCGCTGGAGAGGTCCCGGAGCGCGATCCCGGCTTCGGCGTTCCGGCCGGCTTCCTCGCCGAGCCGGATCATGTGCTGTCTGCGGTGCGTGCTCGCGATCTTGCAGGCGCTGGCGAGCAACAGCGGTGGTGTGTGGGCACCACCGGCGGAGTTCGCGGCGGCCTGATCGGCCAGCGACCCGTACAGCCTCCCGAACTCGCGCCACTGCGGCCCGTCCGAAGGTGCGCATGTTCTCGCCGCCATGAAAGCGTCGCGCGCGTAGGCGTTGCTTCGAACGCTTGACCCCGGACCGGGATCGACCGCCGTCTCCTCCAGGTCGGTGGTCCACCCTCGGCGGAGGTCCTCCGTGATGTCGAGAGAACGCAGGTAGCGCAACGGCAACCTGGCCGCCGCGGCGCCCGTGCTCGTTTCCAGGCCGGCCCACCACAACGACGACAGCACCGACACCGGCATGGCGTTGTGCGGAGAACCCCCCGCTGCCGCCGCGGTGACGACCGCGAACAGCCGGGCGAACACCAGAGGAGGCTCCACCTGCGTGAGGAGCGCGGTGGTCGACGGGGGATCCGCCACGGCGGCGCGGAGATCGGTCGCGAGGCGGAGGTCCGCGTCGACGCAGCGGACGGCGATGCGCAGGGTCCTGGCGAAGTTGCCGAGTGGAGGTCGGGAGCGTTGCTCGGTGAGGGCCATGGTGGATCCCGACTGCTCGGCTGGAAGGGAGTGGCTGGTGGTGCCACGACGGCGTGCATCACAGCACGCCGTCGGTCCAGTGGCGAAGTGTCGGCTCGCGCCATGTCACCTTCGGGCCGATGACCGTGACGATTCGGGCAGCAGGCCATCCCGGCGGCGCCCGCAAGGCGAGCGTTCGCGCTCGACGGGGCCGTGCACGCGGTCCACTTCGGATCGACGTTGCTCGCCCGACGTGCGGGGCACCGCCAGTGGCCGGTCGTGCCGAATCGGGTGGCCATGTGTGAACCGGTCGAGCGGAGAACGACGGGACCCACCGCGCATGTGCTGCGATGGTGCCGCGGGGTGCGTGCGGCGCTCGCAGTCGGCGGAGACGTCGAGTTCTGTTACAAGCGGACAAGGTGAACGACATTTCCACTTCAACGTCTCGGCGCACAGTGCGGGCCGTGTGGGAAATGCAGGGCCCCACTGCCGCACTCGTGCCGCGAATGTCCGTGTTCGCCCGCCCTTACCTGAGGCTTGCGCGTGCACGCCCCGATCGGCAGTTGGCTCTACCTCCTCCCCGGGCTGTGGGTGATCGCTCTGGCGACGCCGGGGCTGCCGGCCTGGCGGTCGTCGGAGACGCGGTCGCTCGGCTTTGGCTCCGGTACGACCGCCCGGCGGCCGTGTCGCTCACCAGCGGCGACCGCAACAACAAGATCACACCGGCGCGGCGGACGCGGCCGGCCACGACCCGGCCTGAGAAGCTGCAGGCCGACCGCGGCCGCGACAAGTGGCGACAAGACGTCGGCGAGATCTTGCGTCCCGGCTCACGAAAGGAAGTGATGTGAAGTGTTTCGAGAGGTGCCGGTGCTTCCAGTGGTAGTTCCCCTGGCGGCGGTGGTCTTTCTGGCCTTGCTGTGGCACCTGCGCCGCCGCGACCGCCTCACGGCACCTCGTGCCGCTGTCGCTCTTGTGCTCTGCGTGTACGCCGCGGGAGTCCTGGCGAACACGGTGTTCCCGATCTTCCTGAACATGCCGGGAGGCGAACCGCAGTGGAAGGTCTACTTCGGACTCGTTGATGGCTACGACGTCCTTGATGCGGTGCAGAACATGGTGGTGTTCGTACCTGTCGGGATGATTTTGCCGCTGCTCCTGGCCAAAGCTTCGTGGTGGCGCGTGGTGGCTGTGGCCGCGGCGTTCAGCCTGGCGATCGAGGTGACTCAGTTCTTCACCGGCAACCTCCTGGGCGGCGGCCACCTGAGCGACGTGAACGATCTGTTCTTCAACGTGGCCGGCGCTGCGCTGGGTATGGGCGTGTTCTCCGTGTTGTCCCGCGTGCCGGTCGCTGCCGCTCTCATCAACCGGTTCCGCTGGAGCTGACCCGCGTCCTGTACGGCGGCGCCGGTTCAGGGGCACCACTCCCGGACGCGCCGAGATCGTCCTGGCTGCATCGCGCTCCACATCAGTGGGGCAGAAGCTCGAGCTCGGCTTCCGCGATTTCCCGCTGCTCGCGGTTGCCCAGGGCGTCGAGCTTGCCGAGCGCGAACATCAGGCAAGCTCGAGCTTGCTCGGCTTCACCCGTGCGACGCCGCGCGACACCTTCGTTGAGCGCCAGTTCTGCTTCGGTGCGGTAACTCATCTGGAGCGCACCGATTGTCGTTCTCGCACCGTGGTAGCTGTCGGCGGCCTCGCTCCAGCGCCCCAATGCCGACAGGCAGTCGCCCATGAGCGTCAGCAGCAACGCCGTCACCCGGTGCAGCGTCTCCGGGTTGGTCTGGTCGCCGTTCTGCTTCGTCTGGTCGAGTGTGGACGCGAACAGCGCCAACGCTTCCGCGAACCTGCCTGCTGCCAGCAGGCAGGTGCCCAGGGCGAGGGACACCCAGACCCGTTGCTGGAAGAAGCCGAACTCCCCGGACCTCTTGTAGGCGAAGGTGGTGTGTTCGAGCGCTTCCGCGAACCTGCCGAGGCGCGAGAGCGCCAGTCCGATGGACGAGTTGGCGGACATGACGATCCGGCGGTGCCCGATCTCCTCCGCGACCGCCACCGCCTCTCGCAGCGTCGTGAGCGCGAGTTCCTGGTTGTCGGCGCAGCGGTCCTGTGCCGAGCCGAGCGGGCTCAGCATCTCGGCCTCACCGCGCCGGTCGCCGAGTGCCCTGGCGGCCTGCAGGCCGAGCTCGAAGACCTCGTCCCAGCGGTGCTTCTGCTCGCGACCGATGGCGTAGCGGTGGATCGAGACGGCGAAGTCGAGCACCTGGCGGTGCCGGCCGAGTGCCGCGGCCTCCCGCTGCACCGCCGACCAGTTCGAGGCTTCCCGGTCGAGCCACTCGGCCGCCTCCTCGTACGAGCGGAACGGGCAGTCCCGCGGCACCTCCCGCACGTCCGGGAAGAACAGCCTGCCCGCCGCGGACGCCAGGTCCAGGACGTGCGTGGCGAAAGCGTCGCGCAGCTGGTCGCGCACGTCCTGCGGTTCTTCCTCGAGCCGGCGTTCGCGCGCGAAGATGCGGATCAGGTCGTGGAACTGGAAGCGCACCGACTCGGTCGTGATGGTCAGCAGGGACATCTCGACGAGCTCGTCCAGCACCAGACCGACTTCGGCCACCGGCACACCAGTTGCCACAGCAGCGAGATCGTCGTCGAAGTGGACCCCGGGAACGACGGCCAGCCGGCGGAACACCAACCGAGCTCGCGGCGACAACACCTGGTACGACATCGAGAACGCCGTCCGCAGGTCTTCGTTCCCCATCGAGAGCGAGTCCAGCCGTCCCCTCTCGTCCCGCAACGCACCCGCCAGCGCAGCGACCGGTCGCTCGTTGCGCCAGGCAGCGAGACGATTGCCCACCATCCGCACCGCCAACGGCAGGTTCCCGCACAGCGCCACCAGCTCCCGCGCGGCTTGAGGTTCCTCCCGCACCACCTGCTCGCCGGCAACGGACGCGAACAGTTCCAAAGCACCGTCCTCCGCCAACGTGTCCAACACCATCCAGCGTGCCGACTCCAGCCCCGCGAGCACGCGCCGGCAGGTCACGATCGTCAGGCACCCCTCGCTCATCGCCAGCAACGGCCTGACCTGGCCCTCGTTGGAAGCGTTGTCCAGCACCACGAGCACTCGCCGATCGCGCAACACCTTGCGGAACAACGAACTGCGCTCCTCGACCGTCGCGGGCATCCGCCCTGGCGACACGTCCAGCGAGGTCAACATCGCTTCCAGCGCAGCGGCGGAACTGAGCGGCCGATCGTCGACACCGCGCAGGTCCACCGCGAGACAACCGTCCGGGAAGGAGGAGACCAGCTCATCCGCCGCCGCCACTGCCAGCGACGTCTTCCCGACCCCAGGAGGTCCCGCGATCACGACAACGCCACCGGCTTCGGCCTCGCGAGAGAGCCGCAGGAGTTCCGGCTGCCTTCCGACAAGGCCGGACACAGCCGGCAGGCGGCGCAACTCCGCGCCTTTGGCGATCCCGATCGAGCGGCGACGCCCCTCCTTCGCCAGGACGAGGAAGGACTCCCGAGCATCCCCCGCGAGTCTCAACGCGTCGGCGAGCAGCTCAGTCGAACGCTCCTGCGGCGCACTTGCCCGACCGCGTTCCAGCTCGCGCAACGCCCGGACGCTCATCCCGGAGGTGAGCGCCAGACCTGCCTGCGACAGGCCTGCCGCCATCCGAAGGCTCAGCAGGACCTCGCCGAACGTCGACCCGGACAACGAGGTGTGGGTGGCGCACATGCCCTTAACTTCCCCCATGCCCGTCTCGGAGGGCAAACCGATGTGGAATTCGGAGCGATGAGTCCGGTGTGGACTGTCGGTGGCCGGTGGGGCCGCCTCCGGAAGTGGATCCCGAGACGGCCGATGCTCCGACGGTCCGACGGCTATCTCGCAGCCGCGACGCTGCGGCAGTCCGGTTTTGAGGGGTCGTCCGCGAGTGCACCGCCTCATGTCCGCTGTGCAGGGCGACGCACGGAAACGGATGTGCGGGCAATTCGCGGTAACGCCGCGGAAGGTCGGACAGTGGACCACGCCGGAAGGGAAATCGCGGGTCGCGGCATGGCTGTTCCACATGTCGTCCTTGGGGTCGGGAAATACTGACGCCGGCTCTTGGAAGAGGCTGGCTGCCGGGACGCTAACACGAGCTGGTGAACCCCAAAAGTATCGTTCGGGCACGTTCGCCCGGGGGCATTTTGGCGACTTGTGTCGACCTTTGTCGTGACGTGGACGTGACACCGGAGGCGCTGCGGACAGGTGTGTGCCCAGGGAAGTCGCAGGTCATGTCCCCCTGGCGGTGGCTAATCGGCTTGATGGGACGCATGCAGTGCCGAACCTGTCCCGCACGTTGGAATGACGGCTTCTGTGGAACAGGGCGACATGCCAGACTTCGAAGAGAAAGGCCCGCTCTCGTATACTGAAATGGATGCAACCGAGAGGTTTTTCTGTTTTCGTTCGAATGCTGCGGTTTCGTTGAATTGTAACGGGGCACTCCACGTGACCTCGCTCCCGACTTGTACGAAAGTCAGTGACCAAGTGGGATCACCTGGTGTGCCCAGGCGGTCGAAGTTCCCTGAGGAGACGACTGTGGTCAGCGCGGCACCCCATCTCATCGGCGGCAGCACCACTGCAACGGCGATCACGGCACCCCAGCCCCGGACAGGCGCGCAGCGCCTGTCGCGGTTACCGGCCGAGGACCTCGACACCCTGCTGATGATCCGTCACTTCGAACTGGCCGTGCTGGACCTGTTCTCGCAGGGGCTGGTGCACGGCACCACGCACACCTGCCTCGGGCAGGAGTACATTCCCGTCGCGCTCTACGCGCTGCTGGACGAGGGTGACTACGTCTTCAGCAACCACCGCGGACACGGCCACTACCTGGCCCGCTTCCGGGACCCGCACGGCCTGCTGGCGGAGATCATGGGGCGCGAGGGCGCCGTGTGCCACGGGGTGGGCGGCAGTCAGCACATCTACCGCGACCGCTACCTGTCCACCGGAGTGCAGGGCGAGAGCCTGCCGGTGGCCGCGGGTGTCGCCCTGCACCTGCGACGGGCCGAGCCCGGACGGATCGCGGTGGTGCACATCGGCGACGGCACGTGGGGCGAGGGCGCGGTGTACGAGGCGCTCAACATGGCCCAGTTGTGGGGACTGCCCCTGCTGGTCGTGGTCGAGAACAACAGGATCGCTCAGTCCACTCCGACCGAGAGGCAGATGGCCGGCACCATCCAGGCGCGCGCGGCGGCCTTCGGCATCCGGCACCACCACGTCACCTCTCATGACGTCGCCGCGGTGCGCCGGGAGTTGTCCGGCGTGATCGACGACATCCGCACCCAGCACCAGCCCTTGGTGGTGGAGTTCGTCACGAACCGCGTGGGCCCGCACAGCAAGGGAGACGACTCCCGCCCCGCCGAGGCGATACGGCACGCGGCCGCGAACGACTGGTACCGCCGGTACGAGAAGCAGCACCCGGAGCAGTTCGCCGCGGCGGACCGGAGCCAGCGACTGGCGATCGCCGAGGCCGTGCGCGAGGTCCAGGCCCGCCCCGCGTCCCGCTGGGAGCACGCATGACCAGGCCGGAGCGGGTGATCGGCAACCTCAATCGGGCCCTGCACACGCTTCTCGACGACGATCCCCGCGCCTACGTCATCGGCGAGGACATCGCCGACCCGTACGGCGGTGCCTTCAAGGCCGCGCGGGGTCTGTCGGACCGCCACCCGGAACGGGTGATCTCCTCGCCGATCAGCGAGGGCGGCATCGTGGGCGTCGCCGCCGGGCTCGCCCTGACCGGCAACCACCCGGTCGCGGAAATGATGTTCTCCGACTTCGCCGCTCTCGCGTTCGACCAACTCCTGAACTTCGCCAGCAAGTCCGTGTCGATGTACGGCCGCCCCGTGCCGATGAGCATGGTGGTCCGCTGCCCCACCGGCGGCAACCGGGGTTACGGGCCGACCCACAGTCAGAGCCTGCAGAAGCACTTCATCGGCATCCCCTCCCTGAGCCTGTACGAGATGTCGCCGTTCCACGACAACGCGGACGTCCTCACCGCCATGCTCTCCCGCGAGCAGCCGAGCATGCTGTTCGAGGACAAGACGCTCTACACCCGCACGATGCACCAGAGCGGGGTCGTCGACGACCTCTTCCGGTACGAGCTGCTCGACGACCCGAGCCGGACCGCGCGCGTGTTCCCCGTGGACTGCGCTGACCCGGACTGGATCATCCTGGCCCCGGGAGGCCTGACCGAGCGAGCCGTCGCCGCCATGCGCACCCTGCTGCTGGAAGAGGAAATCACCTGCGAACTCCTGGTGCCCTCCCGGCTCTACCCGTTCACCGTCGAACCGCTGCTCGCGACGGTGTCCCGCGCCCGCCGCATCTGTGTCGCAGAGGACAGCGCGGCGGACGGCACCTGGGGCGAGATGCTCGCCCAGCAGCTGCACGAGCACCTGTGGCGACGGCTGGACCGCCCGGTGCTGCTGCTCAGTGCCCAACCGAGCGTCATCCCCACCGCCGCGCACCTGGAGCACACCGTCCTGCTTCAGACGACCGCACTCCGCCGCGCCCTCTCGGAGGCTTCCCAGTGATCAGCGTCAAGCTGCCCACCCTCAACACCAACGACGCCAGCTACGTCTTGGTCGAATGGCTCGCTGAGCACGGCGCCCTCATCAAGAAGGGGCAGCCGCTGGTGGTGATCGAGTCCTCCAAGATCCAGGAAGAGATCGACAGCACCGCGGACGGCATCCTGCACACCCTCCTCGCGGGCGGCGCCGACTGCCACCCCGGTCAGACCGTCGCCCACCTCTTCGCCTCGGCGGACGAACGCCATGCCTACCTCTCCGCACCGGCCGCCGACCCCACCGCTGGGCCGGAGCCGGCAACCGATGCCGGCCTGACGCTCACCAGGGCGGCGCGCGCACTCGCGGACCAGCACGGCCTGACCGACGACGAACTCCGCGGACTGGGCCGCACCTTGATCCGCGCCGCCGACGTCGAAGCGCTGCTGTCACGCCCCGCGCAAGCCAGTGCCCCCACCGACCGGCGACTGCCGGCGCAGCAGCGGGCGGTGGGCGCCGTGGTCACCGAGTCGATGCGCACCATCCCGGCCGCCGCCGCCTACGCCAAGGTCGACGTCGGCCAGGCTCAGGACCTCGCCCGGCAACTGCGCCGGCGCACCGGTAGCTCCGTCTCCCTGCTCGGCCTCCTCGTCAAGGCGGTGGCAGAGCAACTCCCGGCGCACCCGAGCCTGTTCACCCGGCTCCTCGACGACGGCACCATCGAGCCCGCCCCCCGCGCACACGTCGCGGTCGCCGTGGACGCCGGAAAGGGCCTGTACACCCCGGTCGTGCACAACACCGCCGCGCTGAGCGTCGCCGGGATCGCCGACGTGATAACAGGATTCCGCGACAAAGCCGTCAGCGGCACGTTCCGAGCCGACGAGCTCACCGGCGCCAACATCTTGATCGCGCCGCACACCGCCGACGGTGTGGTCTTCGCAACCCCCATCGTCTTCCCCGGCCAGACCTGCGCGCTCTCCCTGGGCGGCATCGACGAACAGCTGGTCCTGGACCAGCGGGGCAGGCCGGAAGCCCGCCGGTTCGCCTACCTCGGTCTGGTCTACGACCACCGCGTGGTCAACGGCCGCGACGCGATGGCCTTCCTCGGCGACCTCAAACAAGCACTGGAGACACCGGACGCCCTCGCGGCCGGTGCCGAAGGTGACCAGGACGCCTCGGACAAGGCGTGCGAGCCCCCGGCCTGACGGGGGCCCCTACACGCGTGCTCCACGAAGGAGTTCATCGGCGGCATGCGGATGCCGCCGGTGACGACAGTCATCCCGTCGAAGGACTCGAGTGTGCGACTGGTCCGGTCAGTCAGGCCTTCGGCGGCGCTCCGCAATGCCGAGAAGTTCCGGTTGTCCTGAGGAGGCTGCCCGATGGAAAAATTCGCCCTGCTGTGCGACGCCGTCGCCCACATCCACGCTGGCCGCTCCGAGCAGGCCCGCCCCGCGCTGGAGACCTTGCGGAAGCTGATCGGACCCGAGGTGCGGCCGCAGGACGCGGCGTACGAGCTCTACCGCGCCGCACTGGTCAACCGCGTCGAGGAGCACGGCAGCCCCTCGGAGACCAACCTGTACACACAGTCCTACGACCAGCCGCAGATCGACCTGTACTACCTGCTCACCACCTACCTGCCGTTCATGGACACGAGCCGGGTCGTCAACGAGCTGCTCGCCGGGCAGGTGGGCGCCGCGGACGACTTCGCCCTGATGTCGGTCGGCATCGGGCACGGTCGCCAGGAGAGTGCGCTGCTGCACGGTCTCGCGGCCGCGAACCCGGGACTGCGCCACTGCACGGTCATCGGTGTCGACCCCGACCGGGAAAGCCTGGCCACAGCCGAGCGCACCGTGCGGCAGGCCGCGGCCGAGCACGGCGTCGATCTGGACTTCCTCCCCGTGGCGAAGGTAGCTGAGGACCTTGACGACGACGACTGGATGAGCCTGTCCCGCATCGACGTCCCGTTGGTGGTCAACGCTTCTTTGGCGCTGCACCACATGCAGGACCCGAGTCCCGGTCACGACGCCCGGGACGAGTTCTTCCAGCGGTTGCGCATGCTGGTCCCGTGCGGGGTGGTGCTGAACGAGTTCGACACCGACCACCACGAGGTGTCCTTCCCGCAGCGGTTCTTCAACTCATGGCGGTTCTTCGGCACCATCCTCCGCGCCATCGAGGCGACGCCTGCCACCCGGCAGGAGAAGGACCACATGAAGACGTTCTTCGCCCGCGAGGTCATGAACATCGTCGGCTCGCGCACCGACGACCAGCGTTTCGAGCGGCACGAGGCGGCCGCCACCTGGATCAGCCGGCTGCGGCGCTGCGGCTTCGAGCCTTACGGTGACGCCCCGGGACTGCCGGTGTCCGCGCTTCCCGCGGACTTCACGGTTCGCGTCCTGCCCGAGCAGGTCCGGCTCGGTTACCGCGACGCCACGGTCTGCTCGGTCATCGGCGCGCGTCCTGCCGGATGAGGCATCCCGGGCGCCTGCGCGGTTGACCGCACCTGCCTTCGGACAACCGAACGCGCGGCCCTGCTTGGTGAACACGCGGGAGGCCGTTGTGGACCTACCTAGCAGTCCATTGTGGACTTGCGGAGCCGTTTCTGGGCCATGCCGATGGGGCCGTCTCTGGAAGATGTCCAGAAACGGCCCCGTCGTGGCCTGTCAGGTCTGGTCCGCCCACAACTTCTGGCCGGCGTCGCCGAGCGTCGAGATCGGGTCGTAGTAGGGGTAACGACGGTCCAACGCCTCCGGGTCCTCGAGCTCGATCCCGGTCCGGTAGTTCTTCGTCCAGTAC
>NZ_JYJG01000291.1 GCF_000955955.1 Lentzea aerocolonigenes | reverse complement strand
CTCCGGGTCCTCGAGCTCGATCCCGGTCCGGTAGTTCTTGGTCCAGTAGGAAATACCCAGCTCGCGGTCATGGTCCTCAAGCTGGTGGACCCACCGCTCGCCCACGCACGGCACACCGGCCCAGATCCACCAGGTTCGAGCCGGAACGGGTAGTACAGGGCTTCGGCCACCGGTTCGCTCTCGCTGTACCTTCTGGTCTCGCTGGCCGGGCCCGCGCAGTCTGATGGTGCCGGCACGTCCTGACGTTTTCGGGGCTGCTTCCCGCTCTCGCCGGCATCCCCGGAGTAGGTTGTGCGTCGCGGCGGTGGCGCTGGTCGGCGCGACCACGCCCGCGTTGCGGCGGTTCTCCGCGGCTCAGGCGAGGCGGTAGCCGACACCGCGCACGGTGAGCAGCACCGGCGGGGGACCGAGCTTCTGCCGCAGCCCGGTGACGACGACGTCCAGCACGTTCGAGGCCGGGGTGACCTCCGGATCCCACCCGGCGGCGACCAGTTCCGTCCTGGTCACCGCCCGCCCGCCCGCCGCGACCAGGAGTTCCAGCACCACGAACTCCTTGACCGTCAGGCTCAGCACCCGGCCGCCCCGGCGGGCGACGCGCCTGCCGGGGTCGATCTCGATGTCCCCGTGCCGCAGCACCGGCGGCGCGGGAGGCGTTGACAGGCGGCACAGGCTGCGCACCCGCGCGATCAGCTCCGTCATCTCGAACGGTTTGACCAGGTAGTCATCGCTGTACGGCAGGCCCTCGACCGGGTTGTCGATGCCGGTGAGGAACAGCACCGGCGCCGCGCACCCGTTCTGGCGCCGTCGTTTCACGTAGTGCAGCGAGTCGCCGGACGGCAGCAGCCGGTCGAACACCACGCAGTCGTAGGTGTTGACGAACAGCGCCTCGTCGGCCTGCGGCAGGTCCCGTGCGACGTCGACGGCGAACCCCGCGCTCCGCAACGATGTCTCGATGGCGAACAGGGTGTCGTCGTCGTCCTCGGTCACCAGCACACGCACGTCGCTGACGGTAGCGGTTCAGCTGGCGTGATCGAGCAACCAGCCCCGGTCCGCGGCTTTCGCACCCGCCTGGAACCGGCTGCGCGCACCGAGCTTGTCCATCAGCTGGGACACCGTCCGCCGCACGGTGCGCACGGAGATGTTCAGCCTGACCCCGATCGCCTCGTCGGTGCACCCGGCGAACAACAGTGAGAGCAGCTCACGTTCCCGCTCGGTGACATCTCCGTCCGCGGTGGCCTGCGCGGTGAACGGCGCCGCGGACCGCCACACGTGCTCGAAGAGCTCGACGGTCGTCCCGACGACGCTCGTCAGCTCGAACACGGCGACCCCGGCCCGGTTGTCGGTGGGCAGCACGGTGAGCGCGCGGTCGATGACCAGTGCGTCCAGCGGAACCTTCGGCGTGGTGCGGATGTCCGCTCCGGCCAGCGCGAACGCGCCGAGGCGGGCCGAGATGCCCGGCGCGGTGCGGGTCCGGTCCGGCAGCAGCACGCGGTAGCGCACGCCCCGCTGGAGGTTGTGGCGGTCGATCTGGCGGAACAGCCTGGGGTGGTGCGGATGCCCGGCCGACGACCAGGCGACGAGCACCTCGTCGGTGGCGCGGGCCAGCCGGGCGTTCACTCCGTTGTGGACGGACGGCGGCACGTCGCCGGGACGGACCAGGGACAGCCGCGGTGCGTTGGTGTGCAAGGTGGTTCCTCTTCTCAGGCGGCGTGGACACGGGCAGCGGCCGGGCCGACGCGCCGGGAGCACGCCTGCACCAGGGGATGGCTGCGGTACCGGCCGGCAGCGGGAGTGTCGAGCAGGTGGTGGTCGACGAGCTCCTCCAGCAGCGCACAGGCTTCCGGCGGCGGTACACCCAGGTGGTGCGCCGCGAGCACGCCGTCGAACTCGGCCGGCAGCGCGCCGAGCGAGCGGAACGCGAGCTGTGTGCGCGGGTCGAGCGACAGATACGAGGAAGCGATGCCGTCGAGCAGCCGGTCGGGATCACCCGCGAGCCAGGCCGCCAGCTCCGCCACCGTCCACAGCGGACGGCTCTGCAACCGCGCCGCGGCCGCCAGCAGCGCGCCGGGCAAGCCACCGCAGGCGCGCACGACAGCGGCCGTCGAACGGCACGAGTTCCGGACGCGGTCGCCTGCCAGCCGGCGGAGCAGCGCAAAAGACTCCGCGCCGCACAACGGGGCGAGCTCGATCCGCACCTCGCCGGGCAGCCGCCAGCCGCGGTTGCGCGTGGTGACCAGGACCAGGCTCTCCGACTCGCCCGGCAGCAGGGGGAGGACCTGGCGGTCGTCGCCCGCGTCGTCGAGCACGATCAGCACCTGTCGCTTGGACAGCTCCGAACGCCACAGCGCGGCCCGTTCGTCCACGTCGGACGGCACGGTGTCCACGCCGATCCCGCGCAGCAACCGCGCCAGCGCGTCCGCGGGCGACACCGCGCCTGCCCGCAGACCAACGAACAGCTGGCCGTCGGGGAAGTCGAGCTGATGCGCCGCGTGCACGGCGAGCGCCGTCTTGCCCACCCCGCTCATACCGTCGACGACCACCGTCGAACCGCCGGGAACCTGCCGCAGCACCGCGACCTCCCGCTGCCTGCCCTCGAACGCGGCGGTGTCCTTGGGCATCTCCCGGCGAGCGGTGCCGGCGGTCCCGTCGGCGAGCGCCCCGGCCAGCTCCGGCCCCGGTTCGACCCCGAGCTCGTCGGCGAGCACCGTCCGCGCCGCGCGGTAGGCGGCGACCGCCTCACCCCGCCTGCCCGCCGCCAGCAACGCGCGCACGAGCATCGCCCACGCGCCTTCGCGCAACGGGTCCTTTGTGGTCAGCGAGCGCAGCGCGGTGATCGCCGCCGGGCAGTCGCCGGTCGCGAGAGCCACCGCGGCGAGGCTCTCCTCCAGGTCGCGGCGCAGCTCGTCGAGCCGGTCCGCGGCGCCGAGCGCCGCGTCCAGCCTGATGCCGTCGAACGGCCTGCCGCGCCACAACGACAGCGCCTCGTGCAACAGCCCGGATGCCGCCGCGTTGTCCCCTTGGGCGATGGCGTCCCGCACCAGTACGGCCAGCTCACGAGCGCGGTCGGCGTCGAGCTCGCCCGGCGCGACCCGCAGCCGGTACGCGCCCGGTTTGGCCTCGATCCGGTTGTCACCCGGCAGCTCACGGCGCAGCTGGGACACGTAGGTCTTCACGTTCGCCTCGGCCGAGGCGGGCACGGCCTGTTCCTGCCACGTCGCGGCGACGAGTTCATCGGTGCGCACCCAGGCGTTATGGTGCAGCAGCAGCACCCCCAGCACCGTCCCGGACTTGCGGGTGCCCAGTTCGAGCACCGCGCCGGTGGAGGTGTGCACCTCGAGTGGCCCGAGTACGTGGAAGATCATGGTGGTTAGCCCCTTGTTGACGCCCCTGGTGCTGCGGCGGTCGATGTCGCGGCACCGAGCATCTTCGTGATCACATGAGGTTTTCATGACACGACCGGGACCCTTCCCGAACCGAGTCCTGCTCGTGGAGGACGACGAGGACATGCGGTTCGCACTCGTCGTCGAACTGGAGGCGGCGGGCTTCGAAATCCACGACGTGGCGGACATCGCCGCGGCTGACCGGGCTTTGGACGGAGTGGACTACGCCTGCGTGGTGTTCGACCGGCTGCTGCCCGACGGCGACTCCATCACCTACGTCCACCGCAGGCGCAAGGAGGGCTGGCCGACCCCGGTGCTGTTCCTGACCCAGCTGGAGAGCGTCGCCGACCGCGTGGCCGGGTTCGACCACGGCGGCGATGACTACGTGGTCAAAGGCGCCGATCTGGCGGTCGTCACGGCGCGCGTCCAGGCGTTGTGCCGCCGGGCGGGCCGCGCTCGCCCGTCCGTGCTGAGCCTCGCGGACCTCGAGGTCGACTGCGCGCGCCGCGAGACCCGGCGCGGCGGTGTGCTGCTGACGTTGACGCACAAGGAGTTCGCCGTGCTCGAACACCTGCTCACGCGCGCGGGCACGACCGTGACGCGGTCCGAGCTGATCGAGCACTGCTGGGACGCCAGTGCCGAGCCGATGTCCAACGTGGTGGACGCGGTGGTGCGCAGGCTGCGGCAGAAGCTGCTCGAACCGGAGCTGATCCAGACCGTCCGGGGCGTCGGCTTCCGCCTGGAGGCCCCGTGATCGCGGCGCGGACGGGCGCGGCGGGCAGGCTGCGCGGGCTGCGGTGGCTGCTCACCGGCCTCTTCACCGCGTTGAACGCGGCCGGCCTGCTGCTCTTCGCGTGGCTCGCCCTCGACATGGACTCCAAGCAGGGCGAACGGGCCATCGACGCCGAGCTGCGCCGCGTCACCCCGGCGGTGATCCAGCTGCTCGACTACAGCGACGGCAGGCTCACCACGGCCAAGCTCACCCTCGACTCGCTATACGTGCGGTGCCCGCAGTTCGCGGTGATGCCCACCGGCAGCGCGGCGTTCGAGGCGCGGCTGAGCAGGTTCCCCTGCGCGAACGTCGACCAGGCCGTGCTGGGCGAGATCGCCGCGACAGCGGTGCGGACGCGGACACCGCAGCTCGGCTACCTGCGCGGCACCGACGGCAAGCTCGTCCGGTTCTTCGCCGAGCCGATCGCGAGCCCGGACGGGTCCTACATCGGCGCGGTCATCGCCTCCGCCGACGCGCAGGACGAGAAGGACCGGCACGACCGGCGGGTGCTGCTGGTCGCGCTGGGCTGCCTGGTCCTCATCGGCGCGCTCGGTGCCGCCGGGCACGTGGTCTCCGGCTGGATGATCAAACCGGCGGCGGTCGCGCTCGAACGCCACGAGGAGATGCTCAACGGGATCGCGCACGACCTGGGCCGACCGGTCACCGCGCTGGGCCTGCTCGCCGACACCGCGATGCGCAACCCCGCGAGCATGGGCAAGGTGACGCCGCGGATCATGCGGCTGTCCAAGCGGATGGGCGGCATCATCGGCGGAACCCTCATGCAGGCCCGGTTCGAGGCGGGCGTCCAGCAGCTCGCCATCCAGTCGGTGCAGCTCGACCAGCTCGTCTCCGCCGTGGTCGAGGACATCCCCGCCGAGGGCGCCCGCATCGTGTTCTCCGCGGTGCCTACGCGGGTGGACGCGGACCCGGTGCTGATCCAGCGCGCGGTGGAGAACCTGCTGGGCAACGCGATCCAGCACGGCCACCGGCCGGGGGAGAACGCTGTCGTGCACGTGAAGGTGGGCGGCGGCCGGGTCGTGGTCGCCGACGAGGGGCCGGGGCTCGACCCGGTGACCGCCGAGAAGGTGTTCGGCCGGTTCGCCAGCGGCGGGGGATCGACCGGTCTCGGGCTGTACCTCGTGCGGCGGATCGTCGACGCGCACGGCGGCGTGCTGCGGATCTACCGGTCGAGCAGCGGTGGAGCGATCTTCGAGCTGGTGCTGCCCACCTGATGTACCGATTCCAAATGGTTCTTGTACCCGGCTGGTTACCCTACGTGCTGTGAGTGACAGGCGCAGAGCTTCCCGTTGGCCGCTGATGGGGCTGATCATCGCCGTCGTCGCCGCCGCGACGCTGGCGTTGACCGGCGCGGCCAAGCAGGTCCCCGGCCTCGAGTTCCTCCAGACCGGACACTGGATCGCGAGCCCCGACCTCGGGCTGGTGGTGCACGTGGACGGTGCGACCAAGCGGTCGGACGCGCAGGTCGCGGTGCCCGGTCTCGAACCCGGTGCCCAGGTGCTGCAGAACGAGACGCACGGTTACGTCGTGGGCAAGGAGGACGCGACGGTGTTCGGCAAGTCGACGCTGTCGGTCGAGTCGACGGTGCCGCTGCCGACCGGGGCGCGGCCGGTGGGGCTCGAGGTCGCGGGCGGGCCGTACGCGGTCTTCCGCGACACCGGTCAGGTGGTGCGCTTCGGCACCGACGCCGTGCCGATGTCCGTCGGCGGACCGCTCGGTCCGCCCGTCGCGACCGGTGACGGGACGGTGTGGCTGCACCGCACCGACAACGGGGCGATCTGCCGGATCAACCGGGGTTCGACCACCGTGGCCTGCCCGGCCGTCGTGCCATCCGGGCACAGCGGCGGGCTGACCGTCAGCGGCGACCGCGTGATGTTCGTGGACGCCACCACGGACACGATGAGCCCGGTCGAGGCGAACGGTCTCGGCGCGCCGGTGAAGCTCGGCGTCGACGTGCCGCCGAACGCGAAGATCGCCCCGGTGGACGCGGGCGGCAAGGTCGCGGTGCTCGACCCGGCGACCAACCGCATGCACATGGTGGACGGCAAGGGCGTGGCGACCGTGCAGCTGCCCGCGGGCCAGTACGACGGCCCGACGGTGACCGGCGAGTCCGTCGTCGTGCTCGACCAGAGCCAGAGCGTCGTGCGCACCTACGACCCCACCGGCCGCGAACGCGTGACCAGTGCGGTTCCGGCGGAGAAGGGCAAGCCCGCGCTGAGCCGCGGCGAGGACGCGCGGGTCTACGTCGACGGCGGCGAGGGCAAGCACGTGATGGTCGTCGACAAGGACGGCTCGGTGAACCCGGTGCCGGTCGTCGGCGCGAAGAAGGACCAGCCGCGCCAGCCCGTGCCGCCGCCTGCCGAGAAGCCCGCGGACAAGCCTGCCGACAAGCCCGCTGACAAGCCCGCTGACCGACCGGTCCAGCCGCCCGCTCGTACCCAGCCGCCGGTCCGCACCCAGACCCCGCAGCCACCCCAGACGCCGCCACCACCGCAGACACCGCCGCCGATCCCGGTGACGCCGCCCGGCATGCCGCAGAACCTCGCCGTCGCCATCTCGACCAAGCAGACCGACGCGACGGTCACCTGGGGCAACGCGCCGGCCAACGGCGCGCCGGTGACCGCGTACCACGTGTCGTGGCAGCGCTCGGACGGTCTCACCGGCTCCGGCCGCACGACGGGCAACTCGTTCGTCATCACGGGCATCTGGTCGGGCAAGGACTACTCGTTCAGCACGACCGTGGTCGCCGAGAACAGCGCCGGGCGCGGCACACCCGCGACCGTGCAGACCACGGCACCGCCGAGCAAGCGGTCGATCAGTCTCACCAAGGGACCGGCCGCCGGGCCGTGCGGCGAGCCGAACTGCTACTGGATGCACGTCGTGATGACCGGGTTCGAGTCCGAGACCCACTACGACGTGATGCCCCACTCGACCGATCCCGGCTACGGCAACCCGGGACACGGCGTGACGACCGACGGCCGCGGCCGGGCCGAGTTCAACGCTTTCTACTACCACGGCGCCGGCCACACGGTGTGGGTCACGACCGACGGAATCGAATCGAACCGCTTGAAGTGGACGGAGTGAATCAGGTGCGTGCGGCCGCGGTGTTCTCGGCGATCTCGGACAACGTCCAGTTGGTGGTCCGCGGCAAGCCGGACGTGGTGCGGCTCGCGGTCGTCGCCATGCTCGCCCAGGGCCACCTGCTGGTCGAGGACGTGCCGGGCCTGGGCAAGACGACGCTCGCGCGGTGTCTCGCGCGCAGCATCGGCGGGAGCTGGAGCCGCATCCAGTTCACCCCCGACCTGCTGCCCGGCGACATCACCGGCGTCACCGTCTACCACCAGAAGGACGAGAAGTTCACCTTCCACCCCGGCGCCGTGTTCGCGAACGTCGTGGTGGCCGACGAGATCAACCGCGGCACGCCCAAGACGCAGTCGGCGATGCTCGAGGTGATGTCGGAGCGTCGGGTCACCGTCGACGGGCAGTCGCACGAGGTGCCGAACCCGTTCCTGGTCGTGGCGACGCAGAACCCGATCGAGATGGAGGGCACCTACCGGTTGCCCGAGGCACAGCTCGACCGGTTCCTGCTGCGGCTCTCGGTCGGCTACCCGGAGATCGCCGACGAGGTGTCGATCATCATGAACAACTGCTCCGGGATGGACCCCGACCGGTTGCAGCCGGTCGTCGACATCGCCGCGCTCGTCGAGGCGATCAACGAGGTTCGGGTGTCCTATGTGGACCCGGCGATCTGCGAGTACGCGGCCCGGCTCACCGCGGCCACCCGGATCCACGCGTCGGTGCGGTTCGGGGCGAGCCCGCGCGGCAGCATCGCGCTGGTGCGGGCCGGGCAGGCGCTCGCCGCGACCGCGGGCAGGGCGTTCGTGACGCCGGACGACATCAAGTACGTCGCGGTGTCCGCGCTCGCGCACCGGCTGGTGCTGACCGCGGAGGCCGAGCTGAAGCAGATCTCCGCCGCGTCCGTCGTGGCGGAGGTGCTCGCGAGCACCCCGGCACCCGCGCTGAGCGGCGCGGGCCGCTGATCATGCGGCTGACCGTGCGCGGCACCGCGGTGCTGGTGGTGTCGGCGGCGCTGCTCACTGCCGGGCTGTGGGGCCGCTACCCGTTGTTCCTGCTGCTCGGGGTCGCCGGGCTGGCCGCGGTGGTGATGGCGGTCGTCGTCACCGCTCGTGGTGTGCGGGTGTCGGTGACGCGCGACGTGTACCCGGACCGGGTCGAGCGGGGCGCGCGGGCGTTGGGAAAGCTGAAGGTGCGCAACACTTCGCTGCGGTGGCAGCGCGGGTTCACAGCGTTGGACGAGGCCGGCCGCTTCGAACGTGTTGTGCGCGTGCACGGACTGGCGCCCGGTGCCGAGAAGCCGTACGACTACACGTTGCCGACGCCGGTGCGAGGCAGGATGCCCGTCGGGCCGTTGAAGCTGCGGCGGATGGACCCGTTCGGGTTGGCGCGCAACAGTTTGACGACCGGTGACGTCGTGACGCTGTGGGTGCACCCGCGTTCGTTCCCCGCGTTGGCGCGCACCGGCGGGTTTCCTCGCCATCATCACGAGGGCACGTCGAACGAGCGCCTGCGCGGGTCGCTGGACCTGAGGGAGCTGCGCGAGTACCAGCCGGGCGACGAGGTGCGTGACATCCACTGGAAGGCGACCGCGCGCACCGGGCAGTTGATGGTCAAGGAGTCCATCGATCCGGACCAGCCGCGGCTCACCGTCCTGCTCGACACCCGCACGTCGGCTTTGTCCGCGGCGGCTTTCGAGGAGTCCGTGGACGTCGCGGCCTCGTTGCTGCGGGCCGCCGCGCTGGCCGGTCATCACAGCAGGCTGCTGACCTCGTGCGGCACGGATCTCGCGACCGCGGGGGGACCGCTCGCGGCCAGGCAGCTGCTCGACCAGTTGTGCTTGCAGCAGCAGAGCACCGACGCCGGGCAGTTGCTGCCGACCGTGCGGCACCAGGGCGGGTGCTTCGCCGTCGTGACCTCCGGTGCGGCCGACCTGTCCGCGCTGACCGGGCTCCGGTCGCGTTACTCGTCGTTGTTCGTGTTCTTGTTGGACGGACAGGTCGTCCCGGTGCCCGGTGCACGGGTGCTGGCGGCTGTGGATGCCGCCGCCGCGGTGAGCCAGTGGAACGAGGTGCGGACGTGAGGGATCGGCTGGCTCTTGCCTGCGTGGTGCTCGCGGCGGCGGTGGCCGGGCTGTGCTTCGCGCCGGTTTTCGGGGTCGTCGCACTGCTTCCGTCCATCTCGGTCGTCGCGGTGGTGACCTTCGCGGCGGCGGTGCTGTCCGCTCCGGTCGCGGCGTGGCGGCCGTTGATCGGTGTGGTGGCCGGGCTGCTGGGTGTGGTCGAGGTCCTGCTGTTCCCGACGACCGTCTTCGGCCTGCCGACCGGTGCGACGGTGGCCGCTTTGGGTGTGGGCGTCACCGACTCGTGGCAGCTCGCGTTGCAGTCGACGTGGCCCGCGCGACCGGACGCGGCGTTGCTGCTGTTCGTGCCGCTGCTGGTGCTGGTGGCGAGCGTGTTCGGCGTGGAAGTACTGCTGCGCCTGGGAAAACCGGTGCTCGCGCTCGGACCGAGCTTTCTTGTCGTTGTGCTGAGCCAGTTCTTCGGCGCGTTGTCCGGTGTTGCCGCGATCGCCGCCGCGCTCGGGTACGTCGTCGTCGCCGCGACGTTGTTCGTGGTGGTCCGGTCCACGGACGAGAACGTGTCGGCGTGGGTGCTGCTGCCCGCGCCCGCGGCTGTGGTGGCGGTCGTGGCCGTGGCCGGACTGTTCGTCTCGATGCCCGCGCCCGTGTACTCGTTCAAGCAGGACCAGCTCGTGCCGCTGGCGTTGCGGGTCGCGAGCCCGCTCGACGACATCGCCTACCGCCGCGCACATCCGGACGCGCCGGTGTTCAAGTTCCGCCCGCAGTGCGCCAGTTGCGTCCCCGATCGCTGGCCGGTCGTCGTGCTCGACTCGTTCGACGGCGTCAACTGGGCACCCGGCAGCAAGTACCGCAGGATCGGCACCGAGCTGCCCGCGCCGCGCGTCGACGTCTCCGTGCGCCGCCGGGACGCGATGATCAGCCTGCGCGAGACCGGCGGCCGATGGCTGCCGAGCCAGACCTGGCCCGCGGCCGTCACCGGAGCCGACCCGCTGGTCGAGGAGTCGCAGGGAACACTGCTCGTGCAAAGCACCGCGACCGAGTACGTGCTGAGCTGGTGGGAACCGGAGGCCGGCCCCCTCGAAGGCGCGGCGGTCGACCCGTACGTCGCGGCCGGGCGGGAAGGCGTCGGCACGCCACCGCAGGGCGTTGCCGAGCTCGCCACGGAGGCCACCCGCGGCGTCCGGTCGAGCTTCGTCGCGGCCTTGCAGCTCGAACGGTTCCTGCGCGAGCACTACCGGCTGGCAGCGGACACCGACGTGCCGGGCGGCCACAGCTGGCCCCAGCTGCGCCGGTTCCTGCTGGAGACCAAGGAGGGCACGAGCGAGCAGTTCGCCAGCGCGTACGTCGTGCTGGCGCGGATGCTCGGCATCCCTTCCCGGCTCGTCGTCGGCTACCGCACGCCGGAACCGTCGGCGGGAGGCGAGTACGTGGTGCACAACGACGACGTGCTGGTGTGGCCGGAGGTCGCGGTCGACGGCGTCGGCTGGGTGCCGCTAGACCCGGCGAACGCGGCGAACCGCGGCGGCAGCAAGGACACCGGCCTCGCCGCGGCGACTCGTGAGGCACGGGACAAGCTGCCGCCTCCGCCTGACCTGAAGAACCCGCCAGTGGCTGATCGGCCCGTCGGTGACGGGCCGGTGGAAGACGCGGGCCAGCCGTTTCCTTATGGCGTTGTGCTGATCGTGGTGGTGGCGCTGGTGGTCGTGTGGCTCGCCGGGGTGCCGTTGGCCAAGTGGGTGCGTGCGCATCGTCGGCGGCGTCGGCCGGGAGGCGGCGCGGTGGTTGGTGCGTGGCTGGAGGCGCGGGACCGGTTGCGCGAGCACCGGGTGCCGTTCACGGTCGGCATGACGCCGATGGAGATGGGGTACGCCGCCGTCCGGTCCGGTGTTCCGTCCACAATGGACGGCATGCGGGTGCTGGCGACCGCCGTGGACGTGGCGCTGTGGTCAGGCCGGGAACCCGGTGCGCAGGTGCGCGAGGAGGCGTGGGCCGCTGTTCGGGCGGTGCGGCGCGGGCTGGCGGCACGAGGTTTCGTGGCTCGGCTGCGCGCTGCTGTCGACCCCAGGACGTTGGTGCGTTAGAGGGTGCAGGTGGCGCCACGGATCGCTTTGGGCTGGCTTTCCCAGATCCGCAGGCTGTCGGTGCCGTGGATTTGGAAGCAGTAGGGCCTCGTCGGATCCACCGGGATGGTCGCGGTCCGGTTGCGGTGCACGTAGATCGTGCGCTGCGGCTCGCCCTCGCCCGCCACCGTCACGGCGAAGTCGAGGCGGTCGCTGCTGAGCCAGGTCAGGTCCACGGAGTCGCCGCGGTCCACCGGGTTCTCCAGTTCCAGCTGCACCGCGGGCGGTGACTGCGCGGAGCTCGGGCTGGTGGCTGCGGTGTTCGGGCTGATGGGCGCGGTGTTCGGGTTGGTGGGCGCTGAGGCCGGGTTGGTGGGCGCTGCCGGGTTGATGGGCGCTGTGCCCAGGGTGGCTGGTGCGGTGAGCTCGGTGGGAGTGGCGCGGAGCACGAGGGTCACCGCGATGGCGCCGAGCACGATCAGGGTGCCGGCGCCGCCCACCGCCACGCGTGTCCGCCGCTGACCGCCCATCGCGCCGCGCACCGCCTGCTGGTCACCCACTGCCTCGTGAGTCCGCTGCTGCTTGTGCGCATGCGCGGGCCGCTCGACCGGCTCGCCGCCGAAGTCGTCCCACTCCGCGATGAGTTCGTCCGCCGTGCCGTCACTGATCGTCTCTGGCGCCAGGTTCACCACAGCCTCCACCGATGTCCGCTAGCTGCCGAACCCGTTCCCCGAGCGCCCGGCCTGCCCGATCGTAGGAAGCCAGTGACACGTGTCGGTGGTGCGCGGCAGCAATCTGCCGTGGCAGGTGGGGAAGGGTTGACGTGGCATCGAAACGGGACCAACTGCAGGCGCACGTCTTTCTGGTGCAACGGGTGATCTCTGCGCTGGTGCACCGCGAGACCGATCCGGAACAGCCGGTGTTCCGCCGTCCGTCCAATGCCGCCATCGGCAGCATCGCGGTGGCGGTGCTCGCGCTCGCGGCGGTGTGGGTGTACGGACTCGTGGTGCCCGGCGGCAACAAGGCGTGGCGCGACGGCGACTCGGTCATCGTCGAGAAGGAGACCGGTACCCGGTTCGTCTACCTCGCGGGCAGGCTGCACCCGGTGCACAACTACACCTCGGCGCTGCTGGCGCTGGGCAAGCACGCCGAGACCCGTTCGGTGTCGAGCAACTCGCTCGCCGGTGTGCCCCGCGGGCCGCGAATCGGCATCCCCGACGCACCGGATGCGCTGCCCGCGCGGGGGAAGTTGCTGACCGGTGGCTGGACCCAGTGCTCCCAGCCCGCACCGGACCGCACCGGGTCCACTGTGGACGAGTCGGTGCTGATGGTCGGGTCCGAACCGGCGGGTGGTACCGAGCTCGCCGACGAGGCACTGCTCGTCGAGGTGCCCGACACCGGCGACCAGTACCTGGTCTGGCACGGCTATCGGCACCGCATCCGGCAGCCGGACACGGTGTCGGTCGGGCACGCGCTCAAGTCGGAGCCGCGGGCACGTGTTGGGCTGGCGTTCGTGGACGTGCTGCCGGCGGGCCAGCCGATCGCGCCGATCACCGTGCCCGAGGTCGGGGAGCCGTCGACCGCGGTGGCGGGTCAGGACATCCGTGCGGGGCAGCTGCTGGTCGCGGAGACGTCCGGTGGTGTGCAGCACTACCTCGCGAAGACCGACGGGCTGCTGCGGATTTCCGAGTTCCAGTACGACATCCAACGTGCGTTCGCACCGACCGCCGCCGCTTACGGAGGTGGCGAGGCCACCGGAATCCGGCTCGGACTGCTCGCTGCGGCACAGGCGAAGGTGGAGCCGTCCGCCGAACCCGCGGCCGGCGACGCACCACCTCGCCGCCCCGCCTTCGCGCCGTCGGGCAGGGGAGCGGTCTGTGCCACCTACGCGTCCGGTTCGCCGGTGCCGAAGCTGCGCGTCGATCCGGCCATGCCGGGAGCGGACCCGATGACGACCACTCCACAACGGACGGACGGCGGCATGCCGCTGGCCGACCGGGTCACGGTCCCGCCGGGTCGTGCCGCGCTGGTCGAGGTGATGCCGAGCGCGCAGTCCCCGGCTGGGACTCTGGCGATTGTCACCGACATGGGACGCCTGCACGTTCTGAAGAACGCCGAGGTGGCCCGCACTCTCGGCTACGACGCGGCCGTCCCGGTGCGGATGCCCGCCGCCCTGGTCGCCAGGGTGCCTCAGGGCAGCCCGCTCGAACCGGAAGCCGCTCTGCGCCGTTGACACATGAAGGAACCCTCATCCACGTGGAGCGGATGAGGGTTCCTTCATGTGTCAACACGTTAGTCCTTGCGCGGCGAGAACCTGAGCACCGCGCCCGACTCCGTCGAGATCACGACCTCCATGGTGATGCCGTTCGAGTTGAGGTGGCCCTTTCCGCCGATCTCGGCGCGCAGGTTGCCGTTCACCGGGTCGCCACCGAAGACCTTCGTCAGGTCGGGGGTGCGGGTCACGACGAACGTGGTGAAGCCGAACTCCGGCGCCAGCGGAATGGTGACCTCCCCGTTGACGAACACCTCGCACGTCCCGTCCGTGCAGGAGGCGTAGTCCACGCCCTGTGCCGCGGCCGCAGGAGAAGCGGTGGGCGGCGTGGAGGTCGTCGTCGTGGTTGTGGTCGTGGTGCTGGTGCTGGTGCTGGAAGGAGGGGCGGCCGGAGGTGCGGCCTGGCCGCAGCCGGCGAGAACGAGTGCTAGCAAGGCGATTCGTGACATGGCTGTATGTCTAGTGATCCGCAGCGGTGACGTCGTCCGCCTGACCGGAAGAGGCCACCACGTCCAGGTACGCGCAGCCGTGCGCGAGCAGCAGCCGCAGGTCGGCGAGCACCGACCCGACGGCCTGCGCCGGCTCCAGCGGCTGGTCCAGCTCCGTCAGCACCTTCGCCCGCACCTCGCACACGTCCCACAGCGCGGGCGCCAGCGGTCCCCACTGCCACAGCTCGTACGACCAGTCGTCCAGCCACGCGACCGTCGCGAGCCCCGGCACCCCGACGCCGTGCACACCCGGATCCGCTTTTGTGTCACCAAGTCCGGTCAACAGACCGCCCATCCGGTGCCGTCGGGTGAACTCCAGCGTCGCGGGCGCACCGGTCGGCTCGGCGGGCACGGCGGCAAGAATTCCCCGCACCAGCAACGAGTTCACCACGTCCGGCAGATCCGCGAGCGCGAGCACGTCCCGCACCGTCCAGTCAGCCTTGCCCGCGCGCCCGGACCCGTGCGCGAGCACCCAGACGACGAACTCGTCCGCCGTCAACGTCTCCGGCCGCCACCCGACCCGCACGACGTGGATGTCGCCGCGCCGCCCGGCGTAGTGCCCGATCGGGAACACGATGTCGTTCACAATCTCACGTCCACACAGGCAGCCCGGCCGCCGAGAAGGGTGAGGAGCGCGGCGAGCACCCCGTCGAGCACCTGGCGCGGATCGATCTGCTCCGGATCCTCGATCCCTGCCCCGGCCGCCGCCTCCGCCGAGACGCGGCACGCGTGCCACAGATCGGGGGAGAGCGGCGACCACTGCACCAGATCGGCCAGCGCGGGCGCGAGCAGCACCAGGGGATGGTGCAGCAGCCCCAGCCCGACAAGCCCAGGCTCGACGGTCCCGAGCCCGAGCGCCAGCGGGATCAGCCGGTGCCGGGACGCGAACCCGACGGCGTTGTCCGGCAACACCTCCACCAGCAGTCCCCGCTCGACCAGGGCGGCACCGGGCTCGGCCCGCAGCCATGCGGCGTGCTCGGCCGCGGACAGCTCCACCACCTCCGCGCCGACCCTGATCTCGTGCACGGGACCGTCCTGGTGCCGCACGCCCCACGAATGTCCAATTGGGACGAACATGTCACTCGGCGGTGAGCCGGCGGCGTTCGGCGGTGTCGTCCACCTGCCACAGCTCCTCGTCGAGGAACTGCACTGACGACACCTCCTCTTCTGAACGCGTGTTCCGGTTCACCCGAGGCGACGTGACGAACTGACCGTCCAGCTTGCCGGCCCGGCCACGCAACTTCGGCGGCACACCGGGCACGTTCTTGGCAGGCCGTGCTTTGCGCTTGTCCCGCGGGTGATCCGCCGTGCCGGGCTTCGGACCGCCACCACCCGATGAACCGGTCGTGGGCGGCGGCGTCATCGGTGGCGGCATGGAACTACCCGACGCGGTGGGCTTCGCGGCCGCCGGCGCACCGGAAACGGGCATCGTCGGCGCCGTGCCCGGTTGGGGTGCGGGCGCGGCGACACCGGGTGTGGCCGCCAGCGGCAGTGAGGCCATGCCGGGCACCTGCGAGATGCCTGGCACACCGGTTCGTGGCGTGATGCCGGGAATGCTCGGAGCCGATCCGCCGGGCAGACGTGGTGGCAGCGTCGGAATCCCGGTCACCGGCGGGATGAACGGCGGCATACCGGGCGGCATCGTCGGCAGCTGCGGGAAACCGGGCGGCAGCGGCACGCGGGGGACCGTCGCTCCGGGCGGCAACGAAGGGGGCGCCGCCGGACCACCGGACAGCGACGGGGCACCACCAGGCGGAGCACCGGCGGGATCGCCCGCGGGTGCTTCGGCGTTCTCCTGTGGCGCTTCAGCGGCAGGCGCTTCCGGCGCGGCCGCGGGACCACCCGGTGGTGCGGCGGGTCCGCCGGGCGCACGGCCAGGGCTGGCCGGTGATGCGGTGGGACCGCCCGACTGCGGGCCTTTCCACTTGACCTCGGCGGCCGCGGCCGCCACCAGCTCGTCGCTGGCGGTGATGTACGCGGTGTCGAGCGTCTCCAATGCCGCGATGATCGCCTTCTTCGCCGCCTCCTCGGCTGCCCAGTTGGTCAGCGACTGCTGCGTGGAGGTCGTCGCGGTCCCGTCCGACGACATGTCCGTGGGCGAGTTGTCGACGGGCTTGTAGGCGGCCATGTAAGCCTCATACGCGGCGTCGACCTCCTCCTTCATGGTGTCGATGGCCGTCGCCAGCGTGTCGAGCGCGGGTGGTGCGACCGCGGCGAAGAGGGACTTTTCGTAGATCGTCAGCGCGCTCTCGGTCACCCTCGCCTCGAATGTTCGACCCGCCTTGTCGAACCACCTCGCATAGAGATCGTTTTTCAGCGTCGTCATCCGCTCCTCGAGGTGGTCGAGCTCGGTCTTGTAGTCCGTCCACATCTGCTTGCACTGCGCCACCCGCTCTTTGTGCAGCACCTCGGTGTACGCGAGCGTGAACAGCTGCATCACGCCCATGCCCTTGAAGTCCACGTCTGCTCCCTAGTCGTCTTCGCGAGGTGCGGGTGGCACCCACGGTGCGGCCTCGTAGTCGTCGTCCATGTCGTCGAGCTTCGGGTCGGCTGCCAGGTTCACGCGCTCCGCGACACCCTCCGCGCTCTTCTGGTCGCCATCCAGGTAGTCGTCAATGCAGGCAAGTGCGATCTCCTTGTAGGCGAGCACTCCCTGTGCCACGTCGGTGAGGAACCTCGCCATCTCGTCGTACCCGGCCCGGTCCCGTTCCTGGAAGATCCGGCAGCCGCTCATCTGCCCCTGGCAGGCTGACGCCCCCGCGTTCGTGGTGATCTTGGCGGATGTCGGAGTGGGGAGCCAGGTTGCGAATGTCTTGATGTCCTCTGTTTCGACGCCTATGAAGCCCATTGATGCTCCTAATCGGATTCGGTGGAGGGCAGCAGCGCGAGCTGCACGAGCTGGGGCGTACCGCGTCGCCCGATCAACCGCCCCCGGCCGGGCGGCAGCGGCTCGGCCTTGAGGCCGCCGAGCAGCGGACCCTCGTCCTTGTTGCCGGACAACAGAAGCCCAGGCGAGCCGACGTCACGCAGCCGGGAGATGAACGGCTCGAACATCGCCCTGCCCGCGCCACCGGTGCGGCGGGCCAGCACGACGTGCAGGCCGATGTCGCGGCCCTGTGAAAGGTGTTCGAGCAGTGGCTGGAACGGGTTGTTCAACGGGTTGGCGACCATGTCGTAGTCGTCGACGAGCACGAACAACTCCGGTCCCTGCCACCAGTTCCGCTTGCGCAGCTGGTCGGCGGTCACGTCGGGACCGGGCAGCCGTGCGGTCATCTCGGTGGCCACGTCGGCTAGCAGCCTCTTCGTGGTCGCCGGGTCGGTGCCGTACCCGATGAGGTGCTCCGACGTGACGTCGCCGAGCAGGCCGCGCCGGTGGTCGACCAGGATGATCCGCGCCTCTCGCGGGGAACAACTGGACGTGATGCGTTTTGCCAGCACTCGCAGGAAGTTCGTCTTGCCGGACTCGGTGTCGCCGAGGAGCAGCAGGTGCGCGTCGGTGCCGAAGTCGAGCCGCACCGGCGCCAGGTCGTGTTCGGCGATGCCGACCGCGAGCCGGAAGCCGGGCTCGTCGCGGGCGGGCAGGTCTGTGTAGGGCAACGTCGGTGGCAGCAACCGCACGCCCGGCGCGTTGTCGCCTGGCCACCCCTGAGCCACCGCGGTCACCAGAGCGTGGCAGGCCTCGGTGAGGTCCACATCGGACTCAACACCGTCGATCCGAGGCACCGCGGCGAGCAGGTGGTGTTTGGTGGTGGTGATTCCACGGCCGGGGCTGTCGGGCACGGTCAGCGCGGTCATCCGGTCGACCGTGCTGTCCATCGGGTCGCCGAGCCGCAGTTCCAGCCTGCTGCCCAGCACGTCGCGCAACGCGGGGCGCAGGTCGAACCAGCGTCCGCCGGTGACGATCAGGTGCACGCCGTATGCGAGTCCCCGCACGGCGAGGTTGGTGACCGCGTCCTCGAGGTCCTCGAAGTCCTTGCGCAGCGTCTGCCAGCCGTCGATCACCAGGAACACGTCGCCGAACGGGTCGTCGGCGTACAGGCCGCGCGCTCGTGCTGTGCGGTAGGTGTCGATGCTGTCGATGTCGTGCTCGGCGAAACGTCGTTCCCGCGCGGTGAGCATTCCGGTGAGCTCCGCGAGCGTGCGGCGCACGGCACCGGTGTTCTGCCGCCCGGTCACGATGCCGACGTGCGGCAGGCCGCGCAGCGCGGACAGTGTGCCGCCGCCGAAGTCCAGGCAGTAGAACTGGACCTCGCGCGGGGTGTGGGTGAGCGCCAGGCTGGTGACCACCGTGCGCACCGCCGTGCTCTTGCCAGATCGTGGCGCGCCCATGATCGCGACGTGGCCACCGCCCGAGGACAGGTCGAACGTGAGCGGGTCGCGGCGTTGTTCGAGCGGGCGGTCGATGATGCCCGCCAGCGCGACCAACCGGCCGCGCAGGTGTTCCGCCGCCACCCCGAACCCGCGCGCCGGGTCGGTGGTGAGCGGCCCGAGCAGGCCGTCGAGGGTGGGCGGGGCGTCCAGCGGCGGCAACCACACCTGGTGCGCGGGCGTTCCCTTGCCCTCGAAGCGGTCGACCAGGATGTCCAGCAGGCTTTCCCCGACGGCCTCGTCCTCGTCCGGCAGCTTGATGGCGTCTGGATCGGCTGCGGCGAGAGGCAGGTAGGTCGTCGAGTACTCGGCCACGTCGGCAGCCTCGTCGCCGTCGACGCGCATCATCAGGTTGTCGGCCCGCCGATGCACGCCCGACACGTAGGCGGACCTGAAGCGCTGCAACGGTTCCGTGCCGAACTTGAGATAACCGTGTCCCGGCGCGCGCGGCAGTTCATAGGCGTCACCGACACCGAGCACCGTGCGGCTCTCCATCGCGGAGAACGTGCGCAGCCCGATCCGGTACGACAGCTGCGTGTCCAGTCCGCGCAGTCTGCCCTCCTCCAGCCGCTGGCTCGCCAGCAGCAGGTGCACCCCGATCGAACGGCCGATCCGTCCGATCTGGACGAAGATCTCGATGAACTCCGGCTTCGCCACCAGCAGCTGGCTGAACTCGTCGCAGATCACCAGCAGCGTCGGCACCTCGGGCAGCGGCGCGCCCGCGGCCCGTGCCTTCTCGTAGTCGCGCAACGAGGAGAAGTTGCCCGCCGCGCGGAGCAGTTCCTGCCGCCGGATCACCTCACCGTTGATCGCGTCGGTCATCCGGTCGACCAGCGGCAGCTCGTCCTCCAGGTTGGTGATCACCGCGCTGGTGTGCGGCAGCTTGTCCAGCCGGTTGAACGTCGCGCCGCCCTTGAAGTCGATCAGCGCGAAGTTGAGCGAGCTCGGCGGGTGCGTCACCGCCAGTGCCAGCACCAGCGTCCGCAGCAGCTCGCTCTTGCCGGAGCCGGTCGCGCCGATCAACAGGCCGTGCGGGCCCATGCCGTCCTGCGCGGACTCCTTGAGGTCGACCTCGATCGGGCTGCCGTCCGGCTGGATGCCGAACATGATCCGCAGCCGGTCCCGGTTCGGGCGCGCCACCCAGGTCTCGTCCGGGTCGAACGAGTACGGGTCGCCGAGGTCGAGCAGCTCGGCGAGGCCCAGCTCGGCGTTGAGCGGCTGCTCGCCCTGCGCGCCCCTGGTGAGCCGCAACGGTGCCAGCTGCCGGGCGAGCCCCTCGGCGACCGCGGGAGCGAGCGCGTCGGCCGTTCCCAGCTCGGCCTCACCGTCCGCGGTGGCCGCGTGCAGCGCGCCGTCGGGCCCGACGTCCAGCGCCAGCGTGGCGCGGTCGAGCACCCTCGGCGGGACCGTGGTGAGGTCGATGATCGTCACGCCCTCCACGCCACCACCGGTCATCAGGTGGTCGGACCCGGCGACCGTGCCGCCGTCGAGCACCACGACCAGATGCGTTGCGGCGCTTTCCGTCCCGTCCGGGTCGAAGCGCGCCCGCTGGGTGAGCAGGTCGTCCAGCATGGCCTCGATCGCGGTGACCGTCGGCGCGACCAGGCGCAGCGGGCCGAGCGCGTCGGTCTTGGTCGGGTGCAGCGCGTGCGGGAGCCACTTGACCCATTCCCACTCCGCCCGGCGGTCCGGTCCGGCGCACACGGCGACCAGCAGGTCGTCCGGGGCGTGCAGCGTCACCAGCTGTGCGAGCACGGAACGCACCAGCGCGGCGGACCGATCACGGTCGCCGCGCACGTGAATGCGGCTGAACCCGGTCACGGCGAGCGCGAGCGGCAGTCCGGGGATCGCGTTGTAGGTGCTGATGAACCGGCGCAAAGCCAGCGCGGACAACGGTTCCAGCTGCTCCAGCGGTTTCGTCTCCGGCGGGATGAGCGTGGTCGCCGGGCTCTGCGGGCCGAGGCCGACCCGTGCGACGCCGAAGTCCGGGTCCGCGCGCCTGCGTTCCCACAACCGGGAACCGGCGGCGACCGACCACAGCCGGTCGGGCTCGGGATGCAGGTAGCCGAGAGCTTCCCGTTGCCTGCCAACGGTGCGCACCAGCCGCAGCCGGTGCTGCGCCAGGCCGCGCAGGTACTGGCGGCGGGCCTGACCCATCTCGTGCTTGCCGCTGCCGCCACCGCGGAACATCGACGCCACGATCATGCCGAGCATCGCGACACCGAACAGCACCATCACGACCATGCGGAGAGCTCCGCCGACACTGCCGGAGAACATCACCATCATCGCGCCCATCATCGCGACCATCGGCAGCACCATCAGCATCTGCGCCCACTGCCTCGCCGGTGGCGGCGGGATCTCCGGCGGCGCCTCCAGCAGCACCTCACCCGCCGGCATCTCCGGCGCGGGCCTGCGGAGCGGTCGCTTCACCACCACGGTCGCCACGTTGGTGCTCCTCTCCTTGTGTGGCACCGATACTCGGGCTCGTTGCCGATCTCCGGTGGCAAGTGGCAGGAACGTGCCGAGCGGGAGACGGCACGTGATCGGGTGGCTAGCTTTCGTGTCGTGCTCGTCGTCCGGCGGGCAGTGCACAGTGGAGGAAAGGGGGAACCATGGCGATCACGGATCAGGTCTACGGCGTCACCGAAACCCTCGACCAGACCGCGGCCAAGGCGACCGACGTGGCCAGCACCTGTCTCTTATACACATAGATGTGTATAAGAGACAGGGCTCCGGCAGAGCCTGGCGCCGCTGATCGACGCGCTCACCGGTCAGTGGGAGGGCACGGCCCGGCCGGTCTTCCAGCAGGCGCACGCGGTCTGGAACGACGGCATGAGCAGGCTCTGCTTCGCGCTCGAGGACCTGAGCAACAACACCACCTTCGCGGCGGCGGAGTACGCCGCCGGTGACGAATGCGCGCGCACCGGCCTCAGCAGCGTGCTGCGCGACGCCTGACCGTTCCCGGAGAGGACTCACCAACGTGCTGATCAAGGCGAACTTCGGCGTGCTCGATGACACCGCACGCCAGATCATGAACACGCTCGAGCAGATCGGCGTGCAGATGGACCACTGGAAGTCCGCGGTGCTCGCGACCGAGGTGGACTGGCAGGACGGCGCGCACATGGCGTTCGGCGACTTCGACCAGCTGTTCACCCAGGTCTCCACCGCGCGCCAGACCATGCTCGACGCGCTGAGGGGTGGCATCGAGAACTCCAACCAGTGCATGCAGCAGGCGCTCTCGTCCGCGACCGCGCGCGTCAGCAACACGACCAGCCCGGCCTGACCCGGCACGGCGGATCCGAAGGGTGGTCCATTGTGGACGGCATGTCCCGTGAGCACGCTGCCTACGCCGAGCTGGCTGACGACATCCGGCGGATCCAGCGGGAGATGGCGGGGGTCGAGGCGACAGCGGAGTCCGACGACGGTCTCGTCAGCGTGACGGTCGGCCCGCGCGGCGAACTGGTCGCGGTCGAGCTCGATCCCCGCGTCTACCGCAACCCCGACGCGACCGGTCTCGCCGCCGAGATCGTTCGCGTCGCGGGCGAGGCAACCCGTGCGGCGCAACGAAAAACCGTTTCGCGGCTGGGCAGGCTCTTGCCCGCGGACGGCACCGACGTGGACTTCGACCCGGTGCTGCACCAGCTCGACCGGGTCGCCGATGGACAGGAGCCCGCATGGCCGAGGTGAACCTCGACGGCGGCGCCGTCGACATGTACACCGACCAGCTGGAAACGGCGGTCGCCAGCCTCTCGACCGCGGGCACGGCCGCCCAGCAGAAGTGGGAGGCCAGCCGGACGAAGATCTTCGACCTGGAGAAGCGCCTCGGCAAAGGCGAGATGGGCGCGTCGTTCATCGCCAAGTACAACGACAACGCCAACGCTCTCGTCGCGAGCCTCGACGGGCTCGGCGTCAACGTGGAGCAGTTCGTCACGGCAGGCCGCGACTCCATCGGCATCTACCTGGAAGCTGACCGCAAGGCCAAGGCCGGGATGCCGAAGGCCTGATCATGGCGATTCCCGAGCCGCAGGACGACATCTGGCAGATGGCCAAGGAGGAGGGGGCAGGCTGGCCACCCGACCTCGAGGACGACGCGTTCGCGCTGCGCGACGCCTGGGTCGCCGCCGCGAACGAGCTGGTGGCGTTCCGCAGCGAGATGAGCACCGGCGCGGCCGCCGCCTACACCGCCTGGCCGGACAACAACGGCTTCCGTTTCGAATCCGAGATCGGCATCTTCCTCGACGGTGGCAGCGGCACGGGCGGGAAGGGCGGCATCGTCGGGCTGGAAGAGGCGATGAAGCTGCTGGCCAAGGACGCAGGGGACTACGGCCAGCAGCTCGCCGACGCGAAGAACGCGATCATCATCGAGGTCGCGCTCAACGTGGCGCTGCTCGCGTTCTGGGCCGCCAACCCGTTTCTGGGCCTTGCCTTGCAGTTCTTCAAACGACAGCTCGCCAAGACACTGGCCCGCACGGTGATCAACATGATCTCCGGCCGTGCCGCCTCACTCGGCGCCTCCCTGGCCGCCCGCCCGCTGACCAAACTCGCCGTGAAGCTGGGCGCCGAGATGCTCACCGAGAGCATCGAGGAAGGCGGCATCTCGATCGGCGCCGACCTCCTCGGCACCCTCAGGGGCCAGCGTGATGGCGTCGACTTCGCCAAAGCGGGCAACGCCGCGCTGACCGGCGCCGTGGGCGGCGGGCTCTCCAAGGCCGTCACGCCGATCACCAAACACCTGAACAACAAGGCCGCCACCGCCTTCGTCACCAACGCGATCACCTCGCCGGCCGCGGGCCACATCGTGAACAGCGTGCAGCAGGGCGACTTCGCCGCACTGTTCAACCCCGGCGCCTACGTCGACGCCATCGCCGACCAGGGCCTCGCCGCGGGCACCATGGCCCTCTCCCGCGTCGGCGCGGTCGATGCCGGACAAGCCCTGGGCACCAAGCTGTTCAGCCCTGCCGGCTCCCCGGAGCTCACCTCGGTCGTCGCCGCCGCACCCGATGGCACCGGCCCGCCACCCGGCGACCCGGTGGCAGCCAAGCCTTCCGCCGACGCCACCGGATACTCCGGCAACGGAACGGCTTCCGGCAACGCCACTACCACCACGGCACCTCCGGCGGGCAGCTCGTCCGCCAACGTCGACGTCGGCACCACGGGCACGACATCGGATGGCGGAGGCACCGGCACGACCTCGGGTGGCGGGCCTGGTGGGACGACCTCAGGTGGCGGGCCGACCGGGACGACCTCGCACGGCGGTGGCACCGGCACAACACCGGACGGCGGGCAGCCGGGCAGAGCCGCGACCGGGCCCGCGCCGGACGGGCACAACCCCGCCCCCACCCGATCCGCTCCCTCACCCGCCGACGGTGCCCTGGACCCGGCAGCGCCGGACGCGTTCGATGACTCGGCACAGGCCGACGACGGGCAGGGCCAGACCGAGTCACGGCACGACGACGCTCGGCAGGGCGAGCCCGGGCAGAACGGAGCCGTTGCCCCACAACAGGAATCCGGCAACGTCACGACGGCGGAAAGCGGCACGACCGCTCACTCGGACACGTCCGCCGAAGCCGATTCCGATGTCCGGCAAGACGATGCCGCTGCCACGACCGTGGCTCCGGTCGTGCTCACCACCAGCACCACCGGTCCGGCCCCGGCGCACACGTCCGCGCCGTCGCGCAGGACGGCCGAGACCGAAGCACACGAGGACGCGACCAGCGAACCGGCCGTCGTCGAAGAGCAGGTCGCCGAGCCGGAGGCCACCGCCGAACCCACCGAACAGGCCGAGGCCGAGCAGGAGCAGTCCACTTCGGACACCGAGGCCGCGCCGCTGACCCCGATGAGCCAGGTGCTGCGGCACGGATCGGCCGCTGTCCAGGCCGGGAGCCAGGCACAGGCCGAACCCACGCCGCCCGCCACACCGGAGCAGGCACCCGCGCCCGTCCACACGAGCGACAACGGCCAGCACGCACAACCCGCCACCGACGTGACTGTCGACGCGAGCCGCGAGGACGCCGACTTCGAGCAGCGCGCTGAAGAGGCATTCGTCGAGGCGCTGAACAAGAAGACGCCGCAAGGCAGGAAGCTGTTCGACAAGTTCTACCGGTCGGACGCGCACCGCAGGCCCAAGGTGGGTCCGTACACGGTCACCGACAAGAACGGGCGGGTCGTCGATCTGCACCCACCGCTCCTGCACAAGAACGCGGACGGCACGCACTTCATCCCGAACAACACCGTGACACCCGGCAAACCCTCCAAGTGGTTCCACTTCAGCTGGACCGACCTCGGGTCGGCTGCGAGCGCGCCGGTCCACGTGTTGAACCGCTGGCTCGCTGACAAACAGGCCGGCTGGGGCGAGCGGATGGGCGACGAGTTCGCGGACGAGTTCAGGCACTGGCTGGAGCAGAAACATCCGGGTGAGGAGATCTGGCGCACCTACGACGTCAACGGTGCCTCTCGCAAGTTCGACGCGATGTACGCGCGGATCAAGGACGGCGAGATCGTCGGCTGGGTGATCATCGAGGCGAAGAGTGTGTACGGGGAGATGATCCCCAGGCGCGGCAGGGACGGGAAGCGTTACAAGCAGGGACACCCGGAGAACATCCGCACCGTGCTGCGGGACCTGAAGATCGACAACCGGCAGGGTGAGATCTTCATGACCAAGACCGCGGAGGACGGCACGCTCTTCCGGCCGCGGTTGCGGCGTCCGCTCGCCGACTTCCGCGCTGTGGCCGAGAGCATCGAGGCGCATCTCGACGCCACCGAGAACGGTGAGGCGGAGACACTGGAGTTCTACGAGGTGAAGCCGGGACTCGACGCCGCCGACACCCCGGTCGGGCTGAATGTCCGCCAGTACGACCTCACCATCGACAGGGGGATCGACAGGGGGATCGACCGGGACGGCGCGGCTGCCGTCGTGCCCGGCAGCGAGTTCCACGGCCAGGGCCGCGCCACCGCCGACCCGGACGCCGTCCTCGCCAAGGCCCGCGAACAGATCCTGAAGATCGCCGCCGACGCCGACGTGCGCGCCATCCGCCCGTTGGGCAACGACCGGTTCGAGGTGACCCGCCACGACGGCACCACCTTCGAGGTGACCCTGAAGGCCGGCGAGGTGCACGGCCAGGACGTGGCCCAGTTCAAGGACAGCGAGATCACCCTGTCCGCGCGCGCCGCCGACAACGTCATCGGCCGCGGACTGGCACACGAGATCGCCGAACTGGCCAGCGTGTCGCCACGTACCGAAGACCACCTGACGCCGACATCTCAGGACACCGACACGACGTTGTCGCCGCACGACAGCGGCCGAGTGGCCGAGCTGAGGAATCTGGACCGGACCCACGACGAGACCTCCCGGCTGCGGATCAGGCGCAGAGCGTTGCTGCGTCAGGAGATGCGGACCCTGATCGAGCACCTCGGCCTCGCCGCCGAGCAGACCGGCGTGGAACACCGGCGGGCCGCGTTGCCCGAAGACGCGCGCGCGATCGTCGAACGCCGCACCAACACCGGTCCGGCGTGGCGCGCGGCGGCGGTGAACATCAGCCTCGTCGCGATGACGGCCCTGGGCATGCTCGACGTGACGGCCGCCGCCACCCCAGGGCTGCTGAACTTCCCGCCGGGCAACGCCGGACGCGAGCCGTGGCCGATCGATCCGGACTCACCGGTGCTCAACGAGGCGCCGGAGAGCCCGCCGCGGCCACCGGAGGAACAGGTCGCCGACGCGGTGGTCGAGGACGGCGTGTGGACGTGGAAGAACCTGACACTGTCAAAGCAGTTCAACGACCTCGTCGACGTGTACGTGACGAAGTTCCGCGTCGCCGCCCATCGTGAGGGCGGCATCCGGCAACACCTGGAGGCGCTGGAGCAACGGGTGCCCGGCGCCCGGCTCCTCGGGCTGCGCCACGAGTTCAAGGGACCCGACCGGTTGAAGGAGAAGGTCGCCGAGAAGATCGAGTACGACAACCTGGAACACGCCGAAGCGGTCATCCGCGAGGTTCCCGACGCGATCAGGTACACGTTCTGCCTGCGCAACAACGACTACACCGCCGGCGTGCGCGCGATGATGGACGATCTGGTGAGCGCCGGGTTCACGCCGGTGAAGATCCTGAACTTCTGGGACAAGGACCAGCGGGCCTACCTCGGGGTCAACACCCGGTGGCGCGACCCGCACTCCGGCCTGGTGTTCGAGGTCCAGTTCCACACGCCGGAGACCTGGCTCGTCAAGAATGTCACGCACGACGCCTACGAGAACCGCCAGGACCCGCGCCTCACACCGCAGCAGCGGCAGGCGTGGGATGACTACGAGTGGCGTTACTTCGGGCTGGCCCACATACCGGACGACGTCAGGGAGATCGGCAATGACTGAGTACTACGCGATCGTCGCGGACAACGTGCCCGTCGCACCGATCGGCCTCGCGCGCCGCACCGAGGCGGGCGACGAGGCCTACCACCGCGACCACGGCTGGCGCCCGACCAAGGTGATCACCCGGTACTTCGAGGCCGACGCCGACGACGCCCTGGTCCCCATCACCGAACAGGAGGCGGACGAGCTCCGGACCTGGTTCCACCACCGCCAGGGCGATCCGCCCCTGATCGGCGGACCGCTGCGGGTGGCGTGGTCGGCCACCTTCACCGGCACCAGTGCACCCGGCGAGGCACTCGGAATCGACCACGGCGTCGCGCGCCACAACGACAACAGCAGCCGGGTGGCGCTCGTGCTGTTCCACCCGCGACCGGACAGGTGGGTCGTCGAACTGCAGTACCTGGGGCAACCGCCTACCGACACCGCGCAGGTGCGGGCCGAGGTGGTGTCCGCGAACCTCGGCCTGCACCTGGAACGTGAGCGTTGACACTCACCCGATCGCCGCCGCCACGTCCGGCACCAGCAACGCGCACAGCTCCTCGGTGTCCGGCATCCTGCCCAGCCCGCGCAGCCGCTGCGACTGGGCTTTCCTGATCCCCTCGAACAACCGCCGCGCCTCGCGGGCGTTGCCGAACCCCGGCGCGGACCGGGCCAGCGTGAAGTGGTCGCGCAGCAGGGGAGCAGCGTCCGGGGTGAGCTGGTAGTCGCCGTCGGCCGCCATCGCGTCGATGATCTGCAACAGGTCGTCGGCGTCGTAGTCCTCGAACTCGATCGTCTTGGCGAACCTCGACGCCAGACCGGGGTTGGCGGCCAGGAAGTCGGTCATCTCACCGGTGTACCCGGCGACGATCACCGCCACCGAGTCGCGGTGGTCCTCCATCAGCTTCACCAGCGTGTCGATGGCCTCCTGGCCGAAGTCCCCGCCGGCACCGGCCAGCCGAGACAACGTGTAGGCCTCGTCGATGAACAGCACCCCGCCGAGGCACTCCTCGAACACCACGGTCGTCTTCTCGGCGGTGTGCCCGATGTACTGCCCGACCAGGTCACGCCGCGACACCTCGCGGAACTGCCCCTTCGGCAGCACTCCCAACGCCTTCAACAGCTTGCCGTAGGTCCGTGCGACGGTGGTCTTGCCGGTGCCGGGGGCGCCCGCGAAGATCAGGTGGTGGCTGACCGCGCCGACGGACAGCCCGGCACCGCGGCGCCACTCGTGGACCTGGATCTCGTCCACCACCGCGCGGACCTCGGCCTTGACCGCGGCCAGACCCACCATGCCGTCGAGGTTCGCCAGCAGGTCGTCCACGCCGTCACCGCCGCCACGACGGCGCTCCACCGGGGCGGAGATGGTCGGGCTGGCGCCCTCGGCGACCCGGATACCGGGCGGCGCGGTGTTCTCGATCCGGCACTCCACCACCGCGCCCGCGCAGCCGGGGCCGAACGCGATGCCCACGCCCTGCACGTCGTGCACCGCGGTGCGGCGGATCGACGGCTGACTGTGGTGTGCCACCGCGATGCCGTCGCCACCGGTCTGCGAGACGTCGCAGCCGTCGATGACCGGGCGGGCGTGCTGGTAGGTGTAGATGCCGCGGCTGCCGCAGCCGGAGATGGTGCAACTGGTGATCTCCGGGTCGCCGAGGCCGACGACGATGCCGTCGCCCGCCACGTTCTCGATCTTCGTGTGCTCGATGCGGCCGGACGAGCGCTCCACCGCGATTCCTTGTTCCGACTGGGAAACCGTGCTCCGGCTGACGAGGAACGAGGTGCAGTCGCGCACGCTGACACCGGGGCCGAGACGGGCGCTGATCGTGCACCCGCGCACGGTCAGCTCGGTGTGATCGGCGACGACGGCGGCAGCCGTGGAGGTGACCGAAAGTCCTTGCAGCGTCAGGGAACCGCCCCTGACGCTGAACACCGGCCAGTCGGCGCCGGTGCCGTCGAACTTCACCGTCGCGCCGTCGTCGGCCTTGATCGTGAGTCGGCGGTCGACCAACGAGAACGTCTCCGCGTACGTGCCGTCGGCGACGGAGATCACCCCGTCGTCGGGAGCGTCGCGCACCGCGTCGCCGACGGTCTGGTACGCGCCCGGCCGGTCCGGGGCCACCTGCAACGTCCTCATCAGCTCGCCTCTTCCAGCAGCCAGCCGCGGTCGGCGGCCTTCGCTCCCGCCTGGAACCGGCTGCGCGCGCCCAGCCGGTTCATCAGGTCGGCCACCATCCGCCGCACGGTGCGGACCGACACGTCGAGCCGGGCAGCCGCCGACTCGTCGGTGCAGCCGATGTTGAGCAGCACGAGCAGGTCCCGTTCCCGTGCGGTGAGTCCGGTCGCGTGTGGACGGTCGGTGAACGGCGTCGCGGTGCGCCACAGACGTTCGAACAGTTCCGCGGTTGTCGTCACGACACTTGTCAGCGCGAACACCGCGACCGTCTGGTCGGAGGCCAGCACGGCGTGCGCGCCGTCGACCACGACCGCGTTCGCCGGCACCTGGGGCAGCGTGCGGACGTCGCCACCGGCCAGCACGAACGCGCCCAGCTGCGGCAGAAGACGGTCGGCGTCGGGCACGAGCACCCGGTAGCGCACCCCGCGGCGCAGGTTCTCGTGGTCGACCCGGCGGATGTTGTTCAGCGCGCCGCCCATGACGAGCACCTCGTGCGAGGCGGACGCGAGCAGCCGCTGGACACCGGCGTTGATGACGTTCATCGGCTGGTTCCTCCGATCGGAAGTGACGCGGCGACGCCGGAGACGTGCGTGCCGTCGAGACGGACGAGCCGCGTGCCGCAGCGCGCGGCGAACTCGGTGAGACCGGGCAGGACCGCGGTGATCGCGGACTCGGTGGACGCCGCGAGGCGCAGCACCGCCTCGGTGGAATCGTTGGTGCTGACGGTGACCGTCACCGTGACGGCGACTCCGGCGGCCCTGGTCAGCAGGCCCACCAGCAACCGGTTGTCCCAGTCCCGCAACCGGAAGCAGGCCTGCGACACCACCCCGGTTCGCCAGAAACCCCAGTCCTCGCGGATCTCGGTGCGGCCGCTGGTGACGTGCGCCAGCGCGGTGAACATGCGCAGCGCCTGGTCGACGGGCAGCGGCTCGGCGGGCACGGCAGCGCGTTTGAGCAACCGCAGCACCCGGCGCACCGCGTTGCGCAGCTCGATGGTCAGCTCCTCGTCGCCGGGCATGTCGGCGCTGCGCAGTGCCTGCACGGCGAGCCAGCCGCGTGGTGGTGGCGCGGCCCGGACGCCGGTGTGCAGCACCGCCTGCACGCTGAAAAGTCCGTCCGGGGGCAGGAAGTCGGCGGGGTTCACCGGTCCGCGGTCCAGCTCCACCCGCACCACGGCCGTCATCCCGTGCGGATGGCTGATCGCCATCACCGGTCCCTGCGCGGTCGGCACGCTCACCACCGACGAACCCGGCAGCAGCAGCTCCAGCAACGCCTGTGACGTGCCGTGCTGGGGCAGGTCGTGCCTGCGCGGCCGGCCCAGATAGGTCGCCCAGCACACCACGATCTCCGCGGGCCACCGGCCGCGGACCCGCACCGTCGACGCGGCCAGCACCACCGCGACCACTGCTGCCGTGACGAGGATCGGCCACGGCTGGCGCACCGACGCGAGCACCAGCGCCACGGCCACCTGCCAGCAGATCACCTGCGTCAGGTTGATCCGCTTGTTCGGCTTCTCAGGTGCGGCATCGGGCTTTCCGGGATCGATCGGCTGGTTGGCAGGTGGCGGTGCGGCGAACGACATGGGTGCCGGACGCGGCGAGGCCTGCGCTTTCGGCTTTGCCGTGCTCGCCGGCGCGGGGGAGGAGACCACCAGAACCGGCGTCGCGGCGGCGTTCGCCGCGCTTTCCTGTTCCGGCCACGCGGCTTCGCTCGGCTTGCCGGTGCTGGTAGACCAGTTGGCGTGTGCTGGCATGGGCCCACCATCGCGCGACGCGGATGAGGATTTGATGACACGGCTGGCAGCTACCGGCCGACCGAGGCCTTTTGCGTGTATCCGGCGACCATCGTGGCGGTATGAAACGACTTGCCGCACTGTGCGTCGCCATGAACTTCGTCGCGTGGCCGGCACACGCCGCACCGCCGTCCGGCGCCTGCCGCAACCCCGAGCCCGCACACCCGGTGGTGAACGAGCTGCCGTGGGCCCAGAAGTCGCTCGACCAGCGCCGGGCGTGGCCGCACAGCACCGGCGCGGACGTGCTGGTCGCGGTGATCGACTCCGGGGTCGACGCCGACCACCCGCAGCTGCGCGCGGCCGGGAAGGTGTTGCGCGGCGAGGACTTCCACCTGCTCGGCGACTACCCAGGAAGTTTTGACTGCGTCTCACACGGCACGGCTGCCGCGGCGATCATCGCGGCGACACCGTTGCCGGGCATCGGTTTTCACGGTGTCGCCCCGGACGCGCGCATCCTGCCGGTCCGCGTCACCGACCGCGAGGTCAACGACAGCGGATCGCCGACCCCGATCGACCCGGTCGTGCTCGCCAGGGGCATCTGGTACGCCGCCGACGCGGGCGCCAAGGTGATCAACCTGTCGCTGTCCGGCTACGGCGACCACCAGGTGGTGCACGACGCGATCCGGCACGCTCAGGACAAGGACGCGCTTGTCGTCGCGGCAGTGGGCAACCGCCAGCAGCAGGGCGCGGCCGCGTCGTACCCGGCCATGTACGACGGCGTGCTGGGCGTCGGTGCCGTCGAGATCACCGGAACCAGGACCGCCGACTCCCAGATCGGCCCGTACGTCGACCTGATGGCACCCGGCAAGGGCGTGCTCGCCGCCACGCGCGTCGACGGCCACGCTTACTTCGACGGCACCAGCTTCGCCGCCCCGTACGTGGCCGGCACGGCGGCACTCGTGCGCGCGGCCTGGCCGGACCTCAAGGCACCCGACGTCGCCCGCCGCCTGATGGCCACCGCCACCCCCGGCCCCGGCAACGCCCACGAGTACGGCGCGGGCATCGTCGACCCCTACCGCGCCGTGACCGATGGCCTGACCACCCGCTCCCCGGCCGCGATGGCGCCGGTCGTCACCCCGGCCCCGGACGCCGAGGCCTTGCGCGCAGCGGCCCGCTCCGAACTGCTCCGCACGCGCGCCCAGTGGCTTGCCGCTCTCGTGGGCGCCGCGATCCTGCTGGTCGTCTTGATCGCCCGCGTGCTCGGCAACGGACGCAGGCGGCGCTGGTTGCCGGGCCGCGCCGCGCCGCTGCCCGCGGCGGCGCGCCGCGACGAACCGGCCGAGGAGATCTTCCTGTTCCCGCCGCCCGCGTCCGAACGCTGAGACGTCAGCCGCCTCGGCCGCGTACTACCGCGTAGAGGTTCTGCAGCCGGCATGGCGGCGGCACC
>NZ_JYJG01000290.1 GCF_000955955.1 Lentzea aerocolonigenes | reverse complement strand
CACGCAACGAGACCCGCTCAACGCAAGCCGACCACCAGCCCAAGTCGCGGCTCGCACACGCCCCGAAAAAGCGCCCCCACCAGGCGGCCCGAAATCAGACCAGCCCCAACGCCGCCGGCGCCTTCGGATCAGAGTCAGCCAAGAACTGTGAGCACCGCTCCCACTCCTCGTCCTCCCCGATCTCCCGAGCAGCCCGCGCCAGCGCACCGAGCGCCCTCAAAAACCCCTGGTTGGGCCGGTGGTCCCAAGGCACGGGCCCAAACCCCTTCCACCCGGACCGACGCAACTGGTCGAGCCCGCGGTGGTAGCCAGTGCGAGCGTAGGCATACGCAGCCACCGGATCCCCAGCGTGCAAGGCCCGCTCAGCCAACAACGCCCAAGCCTCGGAAAAGTCGGGGTAAGCCCGAACGATCTTGCCGGGATCAGTCCCACCATCAGCAGCGGCCTGAGCCTCAGGCCGATCAGGCAAACGAGTCGGCTCGGGCCCGAGAAGGTTCTCAACCATGGGGCCCATCGTGCCCCACGAACACCGCGAACGAGATGCCCGCCCCGAGCAGGCAACGGTCGAGCTACGAGATGAACACCCTCATCACAGCAGCCACGACAGCCAGCATGAGCGCAGTCACGAGCACCCCAGCGATGATCTTCTTGTTCATGGTCGGGCATGCTCCCGCGCTACCCCGGCCAGATCAACGCCGCTCACCCGATCGTGCACACGAATTGGAAACATCAGGGTAAAACCAGGGTGGTTCGGCCTTCCCGGAACCACCAACGCCGCTCATGATGTTCGGATGATCCAGGGGGTAAGGCATTTCCGCGACCAGTACTGGGAGCGGGGCACACCAGGCAGGTCCACACCGGCACAGCTCACCAAGCAGCTCTACCAGCTCTGGCTGGTGGGCCTGACGCTCAAGCTGCTGGGCTCGTCCTGGGACGTCTCCTGGCACTTCAAGTGGCTGCGGGACGACCTGGCGCCTCCCCACCTGATCAACACCGTCGGCACGGTGATCGTGGTCGGGCTCACGCTCTTCCACACGTTCACCGGCTACGGCGTCGACAAGCTGACGCTCCGGCTGATGCAGATCGGCTGTGGCATCTTCCTGGTCGCCCTGCCCATCGACGTCATCAACCACCGCATCAACGGCCTGGACATCACCAGCTGGTCCGGCTCGCACGCCCTGCTGTACCTGGGCACGGCCGTGATGCTGGCCGGCGCGATCCGCGGCTGGATGAAGTACTTCCCGCAGGGCAACGCCCGTACGTTCGGGCTCGTCGCGCTGTGGTTCTTCTTCCTGGAGAACGTCTGGTTCCCCAACCAGCACCAGGAGTACGGCGTGCGCGCGCTGCAGGCCTACGACGGCGGCAAGCCGGAGGCAGAGCCGATCCTGCTGCAGTTCGCCGCCGACCAGATGGGCGTCCCGGTCGGCAGGGAAGCCGTCGTGCACTTCGCGCTGCCCATCGCGGACTGGGTCTACCCGGTCTGGGGGCTGGTCGCGGCCGCGATCGTCCTGGTGATCGCGCGGAGGACCATCGACAAGCCGTGGGCCGCGACGGCCGTTGTGGGTGGCTACGTGGCCTACCGGTGCCTGATCTGGCCGTTGCTGGCGGGGATCGACTTCCCGAAGTCCGCGGTGCCGCTGTTCCTGATCTTCGTCGGGCTCGCGATCGACGCGGCGCACCTGATCAAGATGCCCACGCCGGCCGCTGCCGTGCTGGGTTCGGCTGCCGTCACGACCGTCGGGTACGTCGGCATCTGGTTCCAGCAGGAGTACCTGTGGGGGCCGCCGATCTCGTTCTCGTCGGCAGCGGTCACGGCGGTGCTGCTGGCGGTGCTGTGGACGGTCGGGGACATGGTGATCCACCGGCCGGAGATGCAGCTAATCGCCTCGCGGCTGAAACTCGGGTAGGGCGGTTTCCAAGTCCGCGGACAGCTTCCGGGTGATCCGCCCGAAGAGGTCGGCGAGCGGCTCGCCGACGTCCCGCCCGAACTCGGTCAACCCGTAGGTGACCTGGGGCGGGGTCGTCGGCTCCACTCGGCGCCAGATCAGGCCGTCCTCGACGAGGCCGCGCAGCGTCTGGGAGAGCATCTTCTCGCTGATGCCGCGGATGCTCTCGCGCAGCTCGAAGAACCTGAGGTCGTTGGCCTGCAGCGAGATCAACACCCAGATGCCCCACCGGCTGGTGACGTGGTCGACCATCTCGCGCGCGGGGCAGTTGGTGTGAAACACCTCATACCGCTCCGTCGACTCGGACCGCGTGAACTGAACTCCGACTGCCACCTCCGGAGCTTACCCAGAGGTACGTCCTTACGAAAAGTAAGCCTGGTTCCTAACGTCGTCCGCACAACGACGAAGGAGCTGGAAATGATCGTGGTGACTGGGGCGACCGGGAACATCGGCCGATCGCTGACGCGGGCGCTGGCCGAGGCAGGCGAGCAGGTGACGGCCGTGTCGCGGCACGTGGCGGCCGTGCCTCGAGGCGTCCGGCACGTCCAGGCAGACCTCGCCGACCCGGCGAGCCTCGAACCCGCACTGGCCGGAGCCGAGGCGTTGTTCCTGCTGCTCTCGGGCGACCTGCACGCGCCCGGCGCCAATCCGGCCGACATCATCGGCCAGGCAACGCGCGACGGCATCAAGAGGATCGTCCTGCTCTCCTCGCAGGGCGTGGCGACCAGGCCGTTCGGGCCGACGCGGATCGCGACGCGCGAACTGGAGGACACGCTCAAGAGCTCCGGCGCCGACTGGGCGATCCTGCGGCCGGGCGGCTTCGCGTCCAACGCCCTGTGGTGGGCCGGGCAGGTCCGCGCGAACCGGACCGTCGCAGCACCGTTCGGCGACGTCGGCGTGCCGATCATCGACCCGGCGGACATCGCGGAGGTCGCCAAAGCCAGCCTGCTCGACGACCGGCACACCGGCGGGGTGTACGAGCTGACCGGCCAGGAGGTCATCACGCCGCGGCAGCAGACGGAGGCCATCGCCGAGGCGCTGGGCGAGCCCGTCCGGTTCCACGAGCTCACCCGTGCCGAGGCCAAGGCGGGCATGGAGCAGCTGATGCCGGCCGAGGTCGCCGACGACACGCTGGACATCCTCGGCGCCCCGACGGAAGCCGAGCAGCGCGTCAGCCCGGACGTGGAGAAGATCCTCGGCCGTGCCCCGCGCACGTTCGCCGACTGGGCCGAACGCAACGTCGAAGCGTTCCGCTGAAAGCAAAAGGGCCCCGGCGAGATACCGGGGCCCTTTCACGGCAAGACTCAGCCCGCGATCATGCGGCCCGACGACTTGAGGTGCTCGCACGCCTGGGCGATGCGGGCGGCCATGGCCTGCTCGGCTGCCTTGAGGTAGCTGCGCGGGTCGTAGGCCTTCTTGTTGCCGACCTCGCCGTCGACCTTCAGCACGCCGTCGTAGTTCGCGAACATGTGCGCCGCGATCGGACGGGTGAAGGCGTACTGCGTGTCCGTGTCGATGTTCATCTTGATGACGCCGTACGACACGGCCTCGTGGATCTCCTCCAGCAGCGAGCCGGAGCCGCCGTGGAAGACGAGGTCGAACGGCTTCGAGCCGGCCGGCAGGCCCAGCTTCTCGGCTGCCACGTCCTGGCCCTGCTTGAGGATCTCCGGGCGCAGCTTGACGTTGCCCGGCTTGTAGACGCCGTGCACGTTGCCGAAGGTCGCGGCGAGCAGGTAGCGGCCCTTCTCACCGGCGCCGAGCGCGTCGACGGTCTTCAGGTAGTCCTCGGCCGTCGTGTAGAGCTTGTCGTTGATCTCGTTGTCGACGCCGTCCTCCTCGCCACCGACGACGCCGACCTCGATCTCGAGGACGATCTTCGCCTTGGCGGAGAGGTCGAGCAGCTCGCTCGCGATCTGGAGGTTCTCCTCCAGCGGCACGGCCGAGCCGTCCCACATGTGCGACTGGAAGAGCGGGTTGCCGCCCTTGTCCACCCGCTCCTGGCTGATCGCGATCAGCGGACGCACGTACCCGTCGAGCTTGTCCTTCGGGCAGTGGTCGGTGTGCAGCGCGATGTTCACCGGGTACTTGGCGGCGACGACGTGCGCGAACTCCGCGAGCGCCACCGCGCCGGTCACCATGTCCTTGACCTTGGTGCCCGAGGCGAACTCGGCACCACCGGTCGAGACCTGGATGATGCCGTCGCTCTCGGCTTCGGCGAATCCGCGCAGAGCCGCGTTGAGAGTCTCCGACGAGGTGACGTTGATCGCGGGGTAGGCGAACTCGTTCGCCTTGGCCCGGTCAAGCATCTCCGCGTAGACCTCGGGAGTTGCGATGGGCATCGGTGGTCCTCCTCAGGTGCCCTGAACGCCGTGTCGACCGCATCCTACGAGCACGTGTCACGGGGCCGGTGCGGCGGCCAGCTCTTCGTAGTGATCGATCAAGTACCAGCTGACCAGGTGGTCTGCGTTACTGGCCGGTACGGGGACACTGGATGACATGGCAACCGCTCAGTGGAACGGCAAGATCATCGCCTCGAGCGACGACACAGTTGTCGTCGAGGGCAACCACTACTTCCCGCTGGACTCCGTGGACCCGGCCGTGCTGACGACGACCGAACACACCTCGTTCTGCCCGTGGAAGGGCACCGCGAACTACTACTCGTTGCAGGTCAACGGCGCCGAGAACGCCAATGCGGCCTGGTACTACGCCGAGCCGAAGGAGGCCGCGGCGCAGATCAAGGGGCGCGTCGCGTTCTGGAAGGGCGTCGAGATCACTCCTTGAGCCGCAGCGCCGCGGCCAGTTCGGGGTAGTGGCCGTTCAGCGACTGAACGGCCACGTGGTCCGCGCCGGCGTGCACGTGGGCACGCAGCTTCTCCGCCACCTGCTCGGGGCCGCCCCACGCCACCAGCGCGTCGATCAGCCGGTCCGAGCCGGGCGCGGCGACCTCGTCCACCGAGAAGCCCCAGCGCTGCCAGCTGTTCGTGTAGTTGGTGAGGCTGAAGTAGTACGACAGTTGCTCACGGGCGATGGCCCGCGCGGCCTCCGGGTCCTCCTCGACGACCACGGTCACCTCCGGCGCGAGCAGCTTGCCGCCGAGCACCTTGCGCGCCTCGGCCGTGTGCTCGAGCGGCACGAGGTACGGGTGTGCGCCGGCCGTGCGTTCCGCGGCGAGCTTGAGCACCTTCGGACCGAGCGCGGCCAGCAGCAGCCGGTCCTGCGGCACGTCGAGGCGGTCGAGGTACGACACGAGCTTGTCGTACGGCTTCTCGTAGGCCTGGTCGATCTGGCGGTGGCCCACGCCGACGCCGAGCACGAACCGGTCGGTGCCGAGCCTCGCGAACTCGGCTGACACGGCTTCGGGCTCGGTCTGCCAGACGTTGGTGATACCGGTCGCGATGGTGATCGACTTCGTGGCGTCCAACGCCCGCTCGACCAGCGCCATCTCGGGTGAGCTGCCGATCCAGAACGTGCCGAACCCGAGCTCCTCGAGCTCTGCGATGTCGCTGATCCGGTCGGCCCACTGGTAGTGCGATCCCCACACGCCGAACGTTCCGAGCATCACCGGCTCCTCAGCAGCAGTGCGGCGGCCAACTCCGCGTGGTGGCCGTTCAGGAACTGGATCGCCACGTGGTCCGCACCCGCTACGAGGTGCTCGCGCAGCCTCGCCGCGACCTGGTCCGGGGTGCCCCAGGCGAACAACGTGTCCACCAGCCGGTCCGAGCCGCCGTCCGCGAAGTCGGCGTCCTCGAACCCGTACCGCCGCCAGTTGCCGGTGTAGTTCGTGAGCGACAGGTAGATCTCCAAGCGCTTGCGGGCGATGGCCCGTGCGGTGGCCGGATCGTCCTCGACGACCACCGTGACCTCGGGCGCGAGCAGCTTGTCGCCGAGGATCGCGCGAGCGGCGGCGGTGTGCTCGACCGGGACGAGGTACGGATGCGCGCCGGCGGTGCGGGAGGCCGCGAGCCCGAGCACCTTCGGCCCGAGCGCGGCCAGGAGCACCTTGTCCACAGGAACTTCCAGCCGGTCCAGGTAGGACTCCAGCCGCGCGTACGGCTTCTCGTACCCCTGGTTGACCTGCCGGTGACCGGCGCCGATGCCGATGAACAGCCGGTCGCTGCCGATTCGTTGGAACGAGTGCGAGACGTCCTCGGGCTCGGAGGTCCACACGTTCACGATCCCGGTGGCCACGTTGATCGTCTTCGAGGCGTCGAGCAGGTACTCCGGCACGTGGAGATCGGCGTCCGGTGATCCACCGACCCACAAGGTGCCGTAGCCGAGCTCTTCGAGCCACGCGGCGTCGTCGATCCTGGCGGCCCACGTGCCGGTCTGCGCCCACACTCCGAACTTGTCCATACCGCTTGCCAACAAGGACTACGTTCGTGTTATGCCGATCTTGAGCACCACTGATTTGAACGTGTCCCGACTTTGCCTGGGGGGCAACGTCTTCGGCTGGACGGCCGACGAGGACGCCTCGTTCGCAGTGCTCGACGCCTACACCGAGGCCGGCGGGAACTTCCTCGACACCGCGGACGTGTACTCCGCCTGGGTCGACGGCAACTCCGGCGGCGAGTCGGAGACGATCATCGGCAGGTGGCTGGCCAGGCGTGGAAACCGCGACGACGTCGTGGTCGCCACCAAGGTCGGCATGCTCGCCGGCTTCAACAACCAGAAGCGCGACACGATCCTGACCAGCGCCGACCGCTCGTTGAAGCGGCTGGGCGTGGACCAGATCGACCTCTACTACAACCACCTCGACGACCAGAACACGCCGCTCGAGGAGACGCTCGCCGCGTACGACCAACTCGTCCGAGACGGCAAGGTCCGCTACATCGCGGCGTCCAACTTCTCCGCCGAACGGCTGGCGAAGGCGCTGGAGATCCAGGAACGCGAGGGCTTCGCGAGGTTCGTCGCGCTGCAGCCCGAGTACAACCTGGTCAGCCGCGACAAGTTCGAGGGCGAGCTGCAGGCCACCGTCGCCGAGAACGGGCTCGCGACGCTGCCGTACTTCTCGCTGGCGAGGGGCTTCCTCACCGGCAAGTACCGGCCGGGCGTCGAAGTCCAGAGTCCGCGGGCCGGAGCCGCCTCGAAGCACCTCGACGAGCACGGCCTGCAGGTCCTGGAGGTGCTCGACGAGCTGGCCGAGACGCACGGGACCACGGTCGCCTCGGTGGCACTGGCGTGGCTCGCCCAGCAGCCGACGGTGGCCGCGCCGATCGCGTCCGCCCGGACGTTGGAGCAGCTCAGCGACCTCCTGCCGGTCCTCACCCTGGAACTCACCCAGGCCGAGGTCGACCGTCTGAGCGCAATTTAACTTGCCAGTAGCTTACTGGGAGTAGGTTGCGTTACCGTGACGGCATGGACGTCACGGGCAAGGTGGTACTGATCACCGGCGCGGCCAGGGGCATCGGCGCCGAGGTGGCGAGGCAACTGGCCGCGCGCGGAGCTCGTCTCGCGCTCGTCGGGCTCGAGAAGGCCCAGCTCGAAGAGGTCGCACGGCAGACCGGCGGCAAGGCGTGGGAAGCCGACGTCACGGACTGGGACGTGCTCGAACGCGTGACGAACGAGGTCGCCGAGCACTTCGGCGCCATCGACGTGGTCATCGCGAACGCGGGCATCGCGGCCACCGGGTTCGTGCGCTCCATGGACCCGAAGGCGTTCGAGCGGGTCATCGAGGTCAACCTGCTCGGTGTGTGGCGCACGGTCCGCACGGCGCTGCCGCACCTGATCAAGAGCCGCGGATACTGCCTGGTCGTGTCGTCGCTGGCCGCGATCGTGCACATCCCCGGCAACGCGGCCTACTCGGCGGCGAAGGCGGGCTGCGAGGCGTTCGCGGACAGCCTGCGCGCGGAGGTCAGGCACCTCGGCGTCGACGTGGGCACGGCGTACTTCTCGTGGATCTCCACGGACATGGTCGACAGCGCCGACGAGCACCCGGTCTTCGGCAAGCTGCGCAAGGGCATGCCGGGCCTGGCAGGCAAGAAGTACCCGGTCCGCAACGTGGGCAGGGCCGTGGTGCGCGGGGTCGGGAAACGAGCGAAGGCGGTCCACGTCCCCGGCTGGGTCGGCGCGTTGAAGTACTTCCGCGCGTTCACGCCGATGGTCGTGGACCGCCAGGCGGTCGAAGAGGTCGCGGCGGCCGACCTCGAGATGGCGAAATCGGACACGTCCGGTCTGGTCGGACCGGGTGGTCGAGCCGCTAGTCGGTGAGCCAGCTCCCCAGCACCACGTTCCACACCCGGATCTCCCACTTGATGATCACGTTCGCGGGTGTGTAGGGATCCGCCGAGATGATCTCCTTCAACGTCGCCTCGTCAGGGGCGTCGTAAACGATCAACGCGCCGGTGTCGTCCGCGTACGGACCTGCGGCGAGGACGGTTCCCCTCTCGGCGAGGGAGGCGATGTACTCGCGGTGGGCGGGGCGCACCGCGAGGCGCTTCTCGCGATCGGGACCGAACACCAATTCGACTGCAAAGCGGGCCATGCCACCACCGTAGTGAAGTCGACCGGTACCGTCCTACCTTGTGGTTGGCGACGAAACCCCGCGCACCGTGCAGGACACCCTGACCAACCTGCGGATCCAGGACGGCGTCGCAGGACCTCCCTCAGGGCCCCTCACACTCGAAGACCTGTACAAACAGCACCGCATGCGCCTCGTGAGGCTCGCGCTGCTGCTGGTCGACGAGCCGTCGACGGCCGAGGACGTGGTGCAGGAGGCGTTCGCCGGTCTGCACCGCAACTGGAAGGGCCTGCGCGACGCCCAGGCGGCCGTGGGCTACCTCCGCACGGCCGTGGTCAACGGTTCACGCAGCGTGCTGCGTCGGCGCAAGACCGCGCGCGACTACACCCCGCCGCACGTGGCGAACGCCCGGTCGGCCGAGTCGCTCGCGATGCTGACGGCCGAGCACCAGGCCGTGGTCAAGGCCCTGCAGCAACTGCCGCCGCGGCAGCGCGAGGTGCTCGTGCTGCGCTACTACGGCGACCTGTCCGAGGCCGAGATCGCCGAGGCGACCGGCATCTCGAAGGGCACCGTGAAGTCGACGGCTTCCCGCGCGCTGGACGCCCTGCAGAAGATCATGGCTGGCTGACAATCGCCGTTTTGCCCGGTGAGAGCGGTTCCAGTGCGTACGAACACGCCCCCAATCCGGTACTTGGTATAGACCAATAGGGCTCCGATGCCGCAGGATCAGTCCTCGTGGCACGCAGACACGTGGTCGCCGTAGACATCGGTGGCACCGAAACCAAGGCGGCGCTGGTCTCCGGCACCCCGGACGCGGTGGCGGCGCACAAGCACGCCCGCCGGACGACTCCGTCCGAGTTGGAGCCGCTCCTGGCCGTGATCGCCGAGCTCGTCGACGAGCTCAGGCAGGCCTCCGAGCACGAGATCGACGCCGTGGGAGTCGTGGCGCCGGGCATCGTGGACGAGGCCAGCGGTGTCGGCGTGTACACGACCAACCTGCCGTGGAGCCAGTTCCCGTTCAGCACCGTCCTCACGGAACGGCTGGGCGTTCCCGTCGCGTTCGGACACGACGTCCGCGCCGCCGGGCTCGCCGAGTGCCGGATGGGTGCCGCGAAGGACCTGCGCAACGCGGTGATCATGCCGATCGGCACCGGGATCGCCGGCGCGCTGCTGCTCGACGGGAAGATCTTCAGCGGCGACGGCTACGCGGGTGAGATCGGACATGTGAACGTCGGCCACGGCGTGCCTTGCGCGTGTGGTCAGATCGGCTGCGTGGAGACAGTGGCGTCCTCCGCGGCGATCGCCCGCCGGTACACCGCACGTACCGGCACCCCCGTCAACGGCGCCGCTGAAGTCGCACGCAGGGTGTCCGACGGGGAGCAGGACGCTGTCGCCGTGTGGCAAGAGGCCGTGGACGCGCTGGCCAGGGGGATCCTGGTGCTGGCGACGCTGCTCGGCCCTGAAGCCGTTGTGCTCGGCGGTGGGCTCGCACTCGCAGGAGACCTGCTGGTGGACCCGTTGCGGAAAAGGCTGGACGGGCTGATCGCCTTCCAGCGCCGACCGGAGCTGCGGCTCGCGGCGCTCGGCGACGAGGCGGGCTTCCTCGGCGCGGCGCTGCTGGCCATCGACATGCTGGAGGCGTCATGAGCACGTGGGGTGGACCTGTCGACGTGACCCTGACCAATGGTCGGGTCGTCACGCCGGACGGGGTGCTCGAGAACGGGTGGGTGAGCGTCCGGGACGGCCGGATCGCCGCGGTCGGCCAGGGTGTCGCGCCCGACGGACCGACCACGGACGTCGGCGGCGGCACGATCGTGCCCGGGTTCGTCGACATCCACTGCCACGGCGGCGGTGGTGACGCGTTCACCAGCAGCGATCCGGTGAAGATCCGCAAGGCCGCGTCCGCCCACCGCAAGCACGGCACGACGACGATGCTCGCCTCGCTGGTGTCGCGCCCGGTCCCGGAGCTGGCCGACCAGGTGTCCGCGCTGGCCGAGCTGGTCCAGGAGGGTGTCGTCGCCGGCATCCACCTCGAAGGCCCGTTCCTGTCCGCTGCCCGCTGTGGCGCGCACGACCCGGCCATCCTGTGCCCGCCGGAGCAGACCGCGGTGACGAAGCTGCTGGACGCGGGCAAGGGCACGGTCCGGATGATCACCGTCGCACCCGAGCTGGAGGGCGCGGTCCAGGCCGTGCGGCAGCTCGTGGACAACAACGTCCTCGCCGCCATCGGGCACACCGACGCGACCGAGGCCCAGGTCCGCCCGGCCGTCGACGCCGGCGCGACCGTCGCAACGCATCTGTTCAACGGCATGCGCCCGCTGCACCACCGCGAGCCCGGCCCGATCGGCGCGCTGCTGGACGACGAACGCGTCACCGTCGAGCTCATCTGCGACCTCGTGCACCTGCACCCGACGGCGGTCCGGCTCGCCGCGCACCACGCGGGCCTCAAGCGCACGGTGCTCATCACCGACGCCATCGCGGCCGCAGGTGTGGGCGACGGCGTCTACGACGTCGGCGGGCTCGAAGTGCGCGTCGTCGACGGCGTGCCGACGTTGGCGGGCGGCGCTTCGCTCGCGGGCAGCACGCTGACCATGGACATGGCTTTCCGCAACGCCGTCAACTCCTGTGGGCTGTCACTCGTGGAGGCCGCGTACGCCACCTCGACGCGCGGTGCGGAGCTGCTCGGCCTCGACACGGGCAAGCTCCAGCCGGGTTGCGCGGCGGACATCGTGGTGCTCGATGCAGAATTGAAGCCGCGGGACGTGATGAGCAAGGGCGAGTGGGTCAAGGAATAGGTGGATGGCGGACGATCCGGAACGGCTGGTGACCGACGCGTTGCGTGCGCAGGCGACCAGCACCAATGCCGGATTTGCCGTATCTGTCCCAGTTCCTGAGGAACGCCCGGCACCCATGCCCGCGTGGCTGGTGCTGGGCCTCGCCCTGCTGTTGGGCCTGGCAGCGGGCACGGTGGCCGCAGTGATCACGCTCGGCTGACCTGTACCGTTGTGGCCGTGACGATTGCATTGGGCCCTGACTGGCTGGATCCCGAAAAACTGCTGACGATGCTCGGCCCGTGGATGCTCGTCGGGCTGTGCTTGATCGTCTTCGCCGAGTGCGGACTCCTCGTCGGGTTCTTCCTGCCGGGCGACTCGCTGCTGTTCACGGCGGGTCTCTTCGTCGCGGCAGGTCACATCTCGACGCCGCTCTGGCTCGTCTGCGCGCTGCTGACGGTGTGCGCGTTCGTCGGCAACGTCTGCGGTTACTACATCGGCCAGAAGGCCGGGCCGGCGCTGTTCAGCAAACCCGAGTCGAAGATCTTCAAGAAGGAGTACGTCGACAAGACGCAGGAGTTCTTCGACAAGTACGGCCCGCGCGCAATCGTCCTCGCGCGGTTCGTGCCGATCGTCCGCACGTTCATCACCGCGATGGCCGGCGTCGGGCGCATGGACCCGAAGAAGTACTTCACCTACTCCGCGATCGGCGGGGTGGCGTGGGCCGCGGGCCTGACCGTCCTGGGCTACTTCCTCGGCCAGGTGGAGTTCATCCGCAAGAACCTCGAGCTCACGCTCATCGCGATCGTGCTGATCTCGGTCGTGCCGATCATCTTCGAGGTGATCAAGGCGCGCAAGGAGAACAAGTCGCTCCTGCAGGAAGAGGCGGACGACATCACCCAGGTCATGGACGCCCAGGTCCACCAGGACGACTCGACGCAGATCATCCCGCGCGTCGAGCGCTGAGCTGAACCCGCCTGTTCAGGCAGGCGGGTTTTTCTCTGGCCAGATTCGAATACAGAGCTGTACTGTATTCGTATGGTCATCATTGCGGGGGCGGGTCCGACCGGCTTGGCGCTGGCGTGCGGACTCCGACAGTTCGGGGTGGATGTTCGGGTCGTGGACGCGGCTTCAGGGCCCGCCACGACGTCGCGCGCGCTGGGGTTGCAGCCGCGCGGTGTCGAGGTGCTCGCGAGGCTGGGGGCGCTGGGCGACCTGCCGGACAAGGCGGTGCGACTGCGAGCACTGCGCATCAACGGGGCGGTGGCTCTGGACATGGGGTTCCTGCGCGACGCGGGTCAGTTGATCGTGTCGCAGGCGTGGGTGGAGGAACGGCTGCGCGACCGGTTGTCCGCGCTGGGCGTGGAGATCGAGTGGAACACGCCGATCTCGACGGTCTCGGGCTGGGACTGGCTCGTCGGCTGCGACGGCGCGCACTCGGCGGTGCGGAAGACGGCGGGCATCGCGTTCGAGGGCGAACCGGTGATGGAGAACTTCCTGCTGCGGGACGTCCACGGCGAGTGGGATCTGGATCGCGAGTCGATCCACCTGTTCGTCGACGGAACGTCCATCACGAGTGTGTTCCCGTTGCCCGGCGGCGTCTGGCGGGTGATGTCACCGAACGGCGAACGCTGGACGCCGGGGCCGATCGACGAGGTGGAGTGGGAGTCGACGTTCCGCATCCACCGGCGGCAGGCGGCGGCCTACCGGCGCGGGAACGTCCTGCTCGCGGGCGACGCCGCGCACATCCACAGCCCGCTGGGCGGACAGGGGATGAACACGGGCCTCGGCGACGCGGACAACCTGGCGTGGAAGCTCGCGCTCGTGGTGCAGGGCAGGGCTTCTGCCGCGTTGCTCGACACCTACGAAGCCGAACGCAGGCCGATCGGCGCACGGGTGCTCGCCTCGACGACACCGGCGACGCGACTGGCGATGGGATCCGGTGTGGTCACGCGGACGATCAGGGACCGCGTGCTGTGGCCGTTGCTGGGCCTCCCGTTCGTGCAGCGGCGGCTCGTGCGGTTCACCTCGCAGCTCGATGTGAAGTACTCCGGCCCGCTGGCGATCGGACGGCGTGGTGGCGAGCGGGTGCCCGCGTTCGCACGGACCGGCAAGTGGGTGCTGGCGGGGCCGCCGACGTGCCTGGAGGTGGCGCGGGAGCGACTCGGGGACGTCGTGCACCATGAACGCGCCGGTGACACGCTGCTGGTGCGCCCGGACGGGCACCTGGCGTGGCGTGGTCCCTCTGAAAGGTTTTCCGCGTGGCTGAACGAAGTGCTGGGCGTCCCCGAGACCCCGAAGCTGACAACGCGATCCTGACGGCCGCGTTCGAGCTGTTCCTGGAGCGCGGCCTCGACGGCACGTCGATCGAGCAGGTGGCCCGTCGCGCGAGCGTGACCCGTGCGACGGTCTACCGCCGTTTCGCCACGAAGGAAGAACTGCTGTTCAGCGTGATCGAGCTGCCGCGCGAGGTCGCGGCGCTCGATCCGGAGCGGATTCTCGTCGCACCGCCGGAGGAGACGATCAAGGGCTGGGCCGCGCTGATGTCGACGCCCTCGTCGGTCCAGCTGCTGCGCCGGATCGTGGGTGCGTCGGCGGACAACTTCGAGTTGATGAAGCGCTACTGGGAGCTGTTCATCGCCCCGCGCCGGGCCGCGCTGAAGGAGCTGCTGCGTCCCGGTTTTCCACCCGGCACCGACCTCGGCCTCGTGCTGGACATGGTCGGAGGTGCGCTTTTCTACCACTCGCTGACCAATCCGGCGCAGAGCACGGCGGCGGAACTGGAGACGTATCTGAAGTCTCTGTTGCGGCACACCGGGTACCAGCCATAGCTTTGGTCTAAACCACCAGGTGGAGGCCAGTGATGTCGTTGCTCCGCAAGGGATTGGCGGCCGCGCTGGCCGTACTTTCCGTCTCACTTGGCGTCGGTGTCGCCGATGCGTCCCCGCCCAGGATCGTCGGCGCCTACTACGGCAACTGGTACAGCGAGTCGAAGCCGATCTCGTCGATTCCCACGAACACGCCGATCACGCACCTGTTCTACGCGTTCGCTTTGATCGAGAACGGCAAGTGCGTGATGCCGGCGCCGACCGCGGCTCGCGACTTCGCCGACATCCGGGCGTTGAAGAAGCGCAAGCCTTCGTTGAAGGCCGTGATCTCACTCGGCGGCTGGGGCGCGGGCGGATTTTCCGACGCGGCTTTCTCGGTCGAGTCGCGGAAGACGCTCGTTCAGTCCTGTGTGGACCTGTTCTTCCAGGACGGGACGTTCGACGGCATCGACCTCGACTGGGAGTTCCCGGTCTACGGCGGTCCCACCGAGATCGAGGACCGGCCGGAAGATCGCCGGAACATGACGCTGCTGACCCGCGAGTTCCGGCACGCGCTCGGCAAACGCCTGCTCACCGCCGCGCTGCCCACCGGCCGCCTGCAGACCGACGGCTCGTACGACCCGGCGAAGTCGTTCGAACTGCGCGAGCTCTCGCAGATCATGGACTTCATCAACGTGATGACCTATGACATGGGCACCGGTTTCTCGCCAGTGGCCACGTTCAACGCTCCCTTCCGCGAGGTCTACAACGACCCGATGCCCGCCGCCGACCGCAAGTGGAACAACGTCGCCGGCGCCATCAACTACTACGAACGGCACGGCGTCTCCCCGCGCAAGATGGTGCTCGGCACCCCGTTCTACGGCCGTGGTTTCAACGTGAAGACCGAGGGCCCGCAGCACGGCCTCTACCAGCCCTACGACAGCGCGTTCTGGGTCGACGGCTACGAAGACGCCTTGAAGCTCAAAGCAACTCCTGGCTGGCAGGAGTACTGGCACCCGGTCGCGCAGTCGCCGTGGCTCTACAACGCCGCGGAGAAGAAGTTCGTGTCGTACGAGAACCCGCGGTCGATCGGCATCCGCGCGGACTTCGCCCGTTCGCGCGGGCTGCTCGGCACGTTCATGTGGGAGCTGGGGAGCGACGACGCCCAGTACTCGCTGCTGAAGGCGATGTCCCGATGAGGGTTTGAGTCTGACGTAACGTCAAGGTGTTGGTTGAACGGCATGACTGACACCACTCGACGTGAAGTGCTGGGCTGGCTGGCGGGGCTCGGTGCGGCGGCAGTGCTCGCACCGAGCCCGGCCAGTGCTTCTGTCGGCGTCACCGCCCTGCGAGGCGTCACGCTCGTCGACTCGGCCGGAACGCGTCCGAACGCCACCATCGTGCTGGCGGACAACAGGATTCTCGCGGTCGGCTCGTGCGACCTGCCGTTGCCGCGCGGCTCCACGGTGCTGGATCTCGCCGGCAAGTTCGTCATCCCGGGCCTGTGGGACATGCACGTGCACGGCGCGTACCTGGACCGCATCACGTTGCCCCTGTGCCTGGTCAACGGCGTGACGGGCATCCGCGAGATGTGGGGCTTCCCGCCGATCTACGCGCTGCGCGAACGAATCGAGCGCGGGGAGGTGTTCGGGCCGAAGCTGGTCGTCGGCAGCTCGATCATCGACGGGCCGCACTCGACGTTGCCGGGTGCTCAGATCGTTGCCACGCCTGAAGAAGGGCGTCAGGCCGTGCGTGAAGCCAAGACGCAGGGCGCGGACTTCGTGAAGGTCTACTCGTACCTGGACAGGGCAACGCTCGCGGCCATCGCGGACGAGTGTGCGCAGCAGGACATCACGTTCGCCGGACACTGCTCGGACCACGTGGCGCTGGGCGATGCGAGCGACCTGGGGCAGCGCACGTTCGAGCACATGTACGGGCTGCCGCTCGCGACGAGCACGCAGGAAACCCAGCTGCGCCAAGCGATCGCGGACCTGCCGCTCGACCCGGCGAACCCGTTCGCGTGGTTCAGAAAGGTGCTGGACTTCGAACGCCAGGCAGCGCTCACGCACAGCCGGCCCAAGGCGGTCAAGCTCGCGAACCTCCTGCGGCGCAACGGTTCCGCGCTGTGTCCGACGATGGTCGCGATGCGGGTGTACTCCAGCCCGGCGGACCGGTTCGCGAACGACCCGCGGATGAGGTACATGCCGGCGTTCTACCGGGACCTCTGGCGTGACGGCCTCAAGAACTGGGCTCCGGTGACGCCACCGGAAATCCGCGAGCAGGCCGAGTTCCTCAAGCGCCGCATGGACCAGGTCGCCGAGATGCACGACCACGGCGTGGAGATCCTGGTCGGCACGGACGCGGGCAACCCGTACGTGTTCTCCGGCTTCTCGGTGCACGACGAGCTGGAACTCCTGGTGCAGGCGGGCCTTTCACCACACCAGGCGGTGAAGGCGGGCACGCGCAACGCGAGGCTCGAGCCGGGCCAGACCGCGAACCTCGTCGTGCTCGACGGCAATCCGCTCAACGACATCCGCAACACACAGCGGATTCACACCGTGCTGACACGAGGCAGAACCCTCGGGCCGGCGGAACGGCGGCAGATGCTCGCGGACGTGGAGAAGGCCGCGCAGGAGCCGTTCCCCACGGCCGTGCGGACCTGCTGTTAGAGGCTGAACATCGAGCCGGGGTTGAAGAGGTTCTCCGGGTCCAGCGCGCGTTTGATCTCGCGGTGGACCCGGAGGCCGACCGGGCCGATCTCCTTCGCCAGCCACTCCCGCTTGATCTTGCCGATGCCGTGCTCGCCGGTGACCGTGCCGCCCAGCGCCAGCCCGAGCGCGAGGATGTCGTCGAACGCCTTCTGGGCCCGTGCGAACTGATCGGCGGACGCGGCGTCGTAGACGACCGTCGGGTGCATGTTGCCGTCGCCCGCGTGGCCGACGACGGCGATCTTGAGGTCGACCTCCTTGGAGATGTCCTCGCAGCCCTGGATCAGCTCGGCGATGCGGGTGCGCGGTACGCACACGTCGTCGGTCAGCCACGAGCCGTAGATCTCCAACGCCATGAGCACCGACCGGCGCGCCACCAGCAGGTCGCGGCCCTCGTTCACGTCCTCGGTCGCGTAGACGAGGTCGGCGTCCAGGCAGATCTCCTCGATCTTCCGCAGCTCGTGACGAGCCTGCTCACCGCCCGCGTCGGACTGGCAGATCAGCAACGCCGCGCAGCCCGGTCCGGCACCCAGTTCGGTCTTCAGGTACTGCTCGACGGCCTCGATCGCGGTCCGGTCCATGATCTCCATCAACGACGGCACCAGGCCCTCGCGGACGATCCGGCTGACCGCGGCACCAGCGGCGGCGGTGCTGCTGAAGGCGGCGACCAGCGTGGCAGGTGCCTGCGGGAGCGGTTTCAGGGCCAGCGTGGCCTTGGTGATCACGCCCAGCGTGCCCTCGGAGCCGACGAAGAGCTTGGTGAGGTCGTAGCCCGCGACGCCCTTGACCGTGCGACGGCCGGTCCTCAGCACCTCGCCGTCGGCCAGCACGACCTCCAGGCCCAGCACCGAGTCGGTGGTCACGCCGTACTTCACGCAGCACAGGCCGCCCGCGTTGGTGGAGAGGTTGCCGCCGATCGTGCACCAGTCGTAGCTGCTCGGGTCCGGCGGGTAGAACAGGCCGTCCTTCTCGACGGCGCCGCGCAGGTCGAGGTTGACCACGCCCGGCTCGACGACGGCCAGGCGGTTGTCGGCGTCGATCTCGACGATCGCGTCCATCTTGGTCATCACCAGCACCACGCAGCCGTCGACGGCGTTCGCGGCGCCAGAGAGGCCGCTGCCGGCTCCACGCGGGACAACGGGGACGCGATGACGTGCGCAGGCTCGCACGACCGCCTGGACCTGCTCGGTGTTCAGCGGGAACACCACCGCCAGCGGGCTGCCGTAGGGCGCCAACGGCATCATGTCGCGCTGGTAGCTCGCCGTGACGTCAGCGTCCACGAGCACACCCTCGGCACCGACGGCGGTGCGGAGTTCGGCGAGCAGAGTCTCCATATCTCCCACGCTAGTGCCGTGACCACCTGCCGTCACCGCGTATTCGGGGCTCAGCAGGGCGCCTCGCGGCAGAGCCGCGAATACGGGGGCAACGGCAGGTGGCCACGGCACTAGTCCGATTCGACTGGTTCACTCGAAAGTGATCTCAAGGGGAGGGAGTTCACGTGGTGACCGAGCGTGCTCAATCAAGATTTCGTCATCCCGTTAGACCGATGTCGCCGTACCACCGGCGCAGCACGACGTAGGCTGGCGAACCGTGGCGCATGCTTTCGCCTCGCTGGAGACCGCAGGTCCGGTGGCCGTGTGGATCATCGTGCTGAGCTTCATCTTCTTCGAGTGCGCGTTCATCTTCGGGCTGTTCCTGCCCGGTGACTCGCTGTTGTTCGCCGCCGGCGTGGTGCTGGCGCAGCACAACAGCGAGCTGTCGGCGTGGGCTCTGTCCGCGGTGGCGCTGATCGTGGCCGTCGTCGGCAACCAGGTCGGGTACTTCATCGGCCGAGGCACCGGCACCCGTGTGCTCGCGCGCAAGGGTGGCAAAGTGCTGAACCGGCAGAACCTGAAACGCGCGGGCGACTTCCTCGACCGCCGCGGGTTCTGGGCCGTCGTGCTCGCCCGCTGGATCCCGTGGATCCGCACGCTGGCACCGATGATCGCCGGTGCCGCGCGGATGGACCTCCGCCGCTTCACGCTGGCCACCACGCTCGGGGCCATCGCGTGGGTGCCGACGCTCGTGCTCGCCGGCTACTACGGCGCGGGCGTCCTGCAGGAGCTGCCGTGGCTGGAGACGGCCGCGGTGATCGTCAGCATCGCGTTCTTCCTCGGCGGCACCGGGTGGGGCATCTGGCGCTACCGGCAGGAGATGCGCAAGCCGATCGACGAAGGCAGCGACGACCTCAGGCATGTCAGCGAGCACCACGCCCGCTAGAGCACCTCGGTGATCAGCAGGTCCGCTGATCCCTTCGACGAGTTCACCATCAGCGCGTTGACGTGGTCGGTGCCGTGGAGCACGCGTTCCTCGGCCTCCGAGAGGGTGCGCCCGTACCGCAGGTGGCGGTCGATCAGCCGCTGCACGCGCACGTCCTCGTCGATGAACAGGAACCACGCCTCGTCCAGGATGATCCGGACGCGCTTCCACTTGTCGTAGTTGAGCAGCAGGTAGTTGCCCTCGGTCACGACCAGCGGGACGTCCGGGTGCACCGGCACCGCGCACGCGATCGGTTCCTCGATCTCGCGGCGGAACTCCGGCGCGTAGATCATGTCCGGCCCGCAGGCCTTGATCCGGCCGAGCAGATCCACGTAGCCGGGGATGTCGAACGTGTCCGGCGCGCCCTTGCGCTCGACCAGCCGCAACCGTTCGAGCTCGCTCTGCGCGAGGTGGAAGCCGTCCATCTCGACCAGCACGGCCTGCCCGTCGAGCGCCTCGACCAGCCGGCGCGCGAGTGTCGACTTGCCGGAACCGGGTGCCCCGCCGATGCCGAGAATCTTGCGCTCGCCCTGATCGGTGAGCACTCGAGCCCGCTCTAGCAGCTCGTCGAACCTGACCTGCTGTCCTGCCACCGCGCCAGCCTCTCAACCCAGTCCCCGACCGCACCGACCCGGACGGCCGCCGCCTCCGACGCGAAGCCGATGGCTGCCACCGGCTCTGCACCTGACGCCAGCGCGTAGGCGTACGCGCCGTGCCAAACGTCCCCAGCACCGTTCGTGTCCACCACCTCCACCGCCGGCACGGAAACCTCGCCGGACGAGCCGTTCCGCGACCAAGTCACCGGCCTCGCACCGTGCGTGCGAATGACCAGCGGCACTCCGTACGAGTGCACCTCGGCATCGGACCGCTCGAACCCCGAACTGCAGGCAGCCACGTCCACCAGCGGCAACAGGTGATCGAGGACAGGTTTCCAGCTCCCGGCGTCGAGCACCACAGGCAATCCGCGAGCTTTCGCCTGCTGGGCGACGGGGATCACCAGGCCGTCGTGGTGTCCGTCCAAGAGCACGACGTCGACGCCCTCCAGCAGACCGGACAAGTCGGGCGCCTCGACGGGCACTGAGGCGTTGCGGGAAACGACAGTGCGCTCCCCATCAGCGTCTCTGACGACGACCATGCTCACGGGCGTCGTTCCGGTCACGGCGGTGACTTGGACCGGCTCCAAGGAGACCCTGACGAATTCACCCAGTGCGTCGGCGCCCAGTGCGGTGAGCAGTGACGACGTTCCGCCGAGTGCCGCAACGGCACGGGCCGCGTTCGCCGCCGGACCGCCGGGCGACAGGACCGCGTCGAGCGAGCGGATCTTCTGTCCAGGATCCGGGAACGATTCCACCCGTTGAGTCACGTCGAGAGTTGTGAGCCCGACACACAGCACGGCTGCCATCTGGGCTTCCTCCAAACGGGTAAGGTCCCTGGCCATGGTCACCATGCGGGATGTCGCGGCTCTCGCGGGGGTCTCCATCACCACGGTGTCACACGTGATCAACGAGACCAGGCCGGTCGCCGGGGACACGCGCGAGCGCGTGCAGAAGGCGATCGACGAAACCGGGTACACGGGTGACGCCATCGCGCGATCGCTGGTCATGGGTGGCACGAAATCGCTGGGCCTCGCGGTGTCGCTGGTCTCCCACCCGTACTTCGCCGAGCTGATCGCCGCCATCGAGTCGGAGGCGACTCGCAACGGCTACTCGCTCGTGCTGATCGACACCAGAGACACCCCCGAGTCCGAGCAGACAGCGGTCAGGATGCTGCGTTCGAGACGCGTCGACGGCCTGCTGCTGACACCGTCGGCCGGCGCCGGGGGAAGCCTCGTGCTGCCGGAGTTGAAGAAGCTCGGCATCCCGACGGTGCTGGTGGACCGGCTGACCGTGGCCAAGGACATCGACCAGGTCGGGCCGGAGAACGTCCAGGCCACCTCGGGTCTGGTGAAGCACCTCGCGGAGCTCGGGCACCGGCGGATCGGGATCGTCTGCGGCAAGGCGGGCGTGGCGACGACCGAGGAACGCATCCTCGGCTACCGGCTCGGTCTCGGCCGCGCGGGTCTGAAGTGGGACGAGGCGCTGGTGTCGCAGAGCGGCTGGCTCGCGCCGCTGCTCGACCAGGACGACCCGGCGACCGCGGTCGTCGCGGCGGACCACCTCGTCACGGTCGGCATGCTGCACGAAGCCCGTGCCCGCGGACTCAAGCTCGGCACCGATCTCGCGGTCGTGGCGTACGACGAGGTCGAGTGGGCGACGTTGATCGAACCGCCGCTCACCACGTTGGCCCAGCCGGTCGAGGAGATCGGCAGGACCGCGGTGAAGCTGCTGCTCGCCAAGATCGCCGACCCGACGCGGCCGCCCGAGACCATCCGGCTGGCGCCTTCGCTGATGCACCGGCAGTCCTGCGGATGCTGATCCCCGGCCTCGTCTCGGTGACGTTCCGGCAGCTCACGGTCGAGGAGATCGGCGAGCTGGCCACCGAGTGCGGGCTGCAGGCCGTCGAGTGGGGCGGCGACGTGCACGTGCCGCCCGGTGACTTCACGGCGGCACGGCGTGCGCTGGACACCGGGCTGAAGGTCGCGGCGTACGGGTCCTACTACCGGGCCGGTGTCTCCGATCGCGGCGAACTGGCGGCGATCCTGGAGACCGCCGCCGAGCTGGACGCACCGCTGGTGCGGGTCTGGGCGGGTACTTCAGGGTCTGCCGAGTGCCCCGACCGCGGGCCGGTGGTCGAGGCGTTGCAGCACGCCGTCGAGCACGCGGACGCGATGGGCACGCGGATCGCGTTGGAGTACCACCGGAACACGCTGACGGACACGCTGGAGTCCGCGGTGCAGCTGCTCGACGAGGTCGACGGCGTGGTGCCGTACTGGCAGCCGCGGGGAGGCCAGGACGTGTTCTCCGCCGTGCACGAGGTGCGGACGCTGGAACCGGTGACAGCGCACGTCTTCTCGTGGGGCGAAGGTGGCTACCAGGACCGGTTGCCGCTCTCCGCGCGCCGCGACCTGTGGAAGCCGGTGCTGACCGAGCTCGCGCGCGACGGGATCGAGCGCAACGCGTTGCTGGAGTTCGTGATCGACGACTCGCCGGAGCAGTTCCGCGAGGACGCCAAGACGTTGCTGAGCTACCTCAGGGGTTAGCGAGCCCGTGCCGTTCCAGCAGAGCGGCTGCCTCCAGGCACATCCAGCCGCCGAGCTGAACGGACAGGTCGCGCCCCTCGCGCTCGTCCGCCGGGACCGTCCACTCCGGACCGAACAACGGGCCGCTCACCGCCATCGCGCGGTTGAGCCACGCCGACTCCGCCGACTGGATCACCAGCTCCCTGGCCAGGTCCGCGGTCACCGCCCGTTCAGGGTCGAGCTCGGGAATCGTGAGCGCCGCCTGCGCGAGGTAGCGGGTGAGGATGCCCGCGAACAGACCGCCGTCGCCACCGCCCTGTCCCCTGATCACGCCGTTCGTGGCCAGGTCGTCGTGCACCGCGGTGATCGTGCGCGCGGCCTTGTCGAGCCACTTGTCCTGCTGCCCGTGCTTCGCCAGTTCGACGCACGCGCCGAGCAGAACTCCTTGGCAGTACGTGTAGATGTTCTTCTCGTGCTCGCGGATCTCGCCGTTCGGGTGGACGTGCAGGCCGTCCCACGCGAGGCCGCTTCCGGGGTCGATGAGGTTGTCCTCGATCCAGTCCACCGTGGACCGGGCACGGGCGAGATCGGTGCGTTCGTTCTGCCGGGCCAGGAAGATCGCGGCCGGGCCGTTGGCGGGCACGTTCTTGAAGTCGTCGTTCCGCTTCCACCAGATGCCGCCACCCGCGTGGTCGGTCCAGCCGTCGCGCAGCTGCTCGGCGATCGCCTTGAGCGCCTTGGGTTTCGCGATGCCGACGACGGTCTCGGCCCGTTGCAGGGCGAGACCGAGCCACGCGATGTCGTCGTAGTAGCTGTTGGTCCAGCCGAGGACGTTGCGCATCCGGATGCCCCGCACGACCTTGGCGATGCCCGCCTTGCGCAGCTCGCTCGGCGACCGCAGGTAGCCGTCGATCATGCAGTCCAGCAGGTGCGCCTGCCACCAGTAGTTGAAGCGGACGTGCAGCTTGTCCCGGAAGAGCGGGGGCCACACCCGTGCCCCGAGCAGCGTTCCCGGCACACCCCAGACCCGCCGGAGGTGCCTGGAGTACACCGCGCGCTCGGCAACGCCCGCGCGCGCCGCCAGCAGTTTCGCGATCACCACTGAATCATGGTGAGTGCTTGACCGGTCAAGAAGCTCGGTGAATCACCCAGTGGTAGAGGCCCATGGCCACGGAAGTTGTCAGGTTGTAACTGCTGACCTTCTCACGCATGGGCAACCGGACGATCCTGGTGGCCTTGTCCCGGACCTCCTGCGAGAGCCCGTGCCGTTCCGAACCGAACGCCAGCACGGCGTCGTCGGGGATCGGGCCTCGCAGCAGATCGCCGTCCGCGTCGAACGCGATCAGCTCACCGGTGAAGTCGAGGTTCTCCGCCTTGGCGACGGGCAGCGCGAAGTGCAGGCCCGCCGAGCCCCGGAGAACGTTGGGATGCCACGGGTCCACGTCGCCGGTGGAGATCACGCCGCCCGCGTCCAGGCCCGCCGCCACCCGGATGGTGGCGCCGAAGTTGCCGAGGTTGCGCGGGTTGTCGAGCAGCACGATCGGCGCGTCGCGATCGAACGGCAGGTCCGGCTTCTCCGCGAACCCGGCGACCCCGGTGGGATGCGTGCGGCCGACGCGGATCTTGAAGTGCGCCTGGTCGACCTCGGTGGCCGCCTTGAACTGCTCGACGAGGTCCGGCGCGTGCGTCTCGGCGAGGCTGACGGCCGCGCTCAGGTCCGTGGTGATCAACGGATGCACCACGGCGCCGAAGCGCAACGCGTGCTTAACAGCGTGAAAGCCTTCGAGCAGCACGGTGGCCAGCATAGAAGCCGATCCACGACACGATCACGATCGACCCCAGCACCAGCTGCACCAGCGTCGACGCGCTCTCCGGATACCAGACGCCGTCGATGTAGTAGTCGATGAACCCGGTCCCCAGCGACGGCATCCCGGCCTGTGCGCGGAAGAACTCCTCCGCGGTCGTCAACGGGCACGTCACCGGCATCAGCAGACTGAGGATCGCCCACGCACCGATCGCCAGATGCGCGTAGATCACGCCGCGCCAGCGCCATGCGGCGAACCCGCCCAGGAGCAGGAACGCCAGCACGGCGAAGTGCAGCGTCATGACCGCTTCCGCCAAAAACCTGGCCATTCGCACCACCCCGCCCTCCAATGTAGGACGGGGTAGCTCGAAGCGCGCTCGATAAAACCCGGTCAGGCGAGTCCGAGATCGTTCAGGTCCAACAGATAGCGGTACTGCAGGCCCTCTGCCTCGATGGCTTCCTTGGCACCCGTGCCGCGGTCGACGACGGTTGCGACACCGATCACATCGGCACCGTGCTCCCGCAACGTCGTGACGGCCGTGAGCACCGAGCTACCGGTGGTGGAGGTGTCCTCGACCGCGAGCACGCGCTGACCACGCACGTCGATGCCCTCGATCTGACGCTGCATGCCGTGGGCCTTCGTGGCCTTGCGGACCACGAAAGCATCGAGCACGTCACCGCTGGCCGCAGCCGAGTGCATCATCGCGTAGGCGACCGGGTCCGCCCCGAGCGTGAGGCCGCCCACAGCGACGAAGTCCCAGTCACTGGTGAGCTGGCGAAGGAGCTTGCCGATCAGAGGGGCCGCCGCGTGGTGCAGCGTCGCCCGGCGGAGGTCGACGTAGTAGTCGGCTTCCTTGCCGCTGGAGAGAGTCACCTTGCCGTGCACCACGGCCAATTCGCTCACCAGACGAGCGAGTTCCGACTTCGCGTTCGCGTCCAAGACCACTTCAGTTCGCACAGGTCGACAGCTTCGCACACCTGGACGATCGGTGCCGCATACCCTGCATCACCGTGGGCACCCTCTTCGTCGAACAGCCGTGGACGTTCACGAGCCTGTTGTTCCGGCCGCACTACCGGGTGGAGGTGTTCGACGAGCACGACGCACCGGTCGCGGTGGTTCGCGAGCGGAGTGGACCGGGTGTGCAGCGTCCGTTGCGCCACACCGGTTTCTCCGGCTGGACGACGTTCGATCTCGACGTCGTGGCGCCCACCGGACAGCCGATGATGCGCATCAGCAAGAGCTTCGGGCGACGGCCGCACGTGCGCGTGAGCACGCCTCAGGGGCAGTTGATCGGGACGATCAAGACGCACGGCGCGTGGCAGCAGTCACTCCACGACCCGGACGGTCAGCAGCTGTGCCTCTTCGGTGACATCGCTCGCATCGAGACCGGCCGGCGCGCCAAGCGCAACGGCAAGCGGGTCCGGCGGGATCACGTCCAGATCAATCCCGCCGTCACCGAGCCGTTGCGCTCGCTGGGCTTCGCCTGCGCGGTCGCCTTCGACGTCGTTCGGGGTACCGGGACCAGCCACACCAGCAGCGGCGGCGTGGACTGGCCGGTCTGACCTACCAGGCGTCCTTGCGGAAGTGGCTGGGGCCGTCGTCCTCGTCGTCGTCATCACGAGGTGGCCGAGCCGCGGGAGTGCCCGAGGCGATGATGTCGTCGATGTCCTGACCCTCCTCGATCGCGCGGTAGGCGCGTTGGAGATCGGGTACACCGACGGCGAGCGCCTTCTGCACGCCCTCGTCGTTCACCGCACGGCCAGAGGCGACGTCGGCCCACGACATCTCGCCCGACTCGACGCGCCGCTGGAGGTCCTTGAGCTCCTTCGGCGCTCCCGGCGATTTCGCGAACCGTTCGATCTCGGCGAGGTCCTGCTCGGAGAGGCCACGCGACCGGCGTTGCACCTGTGACGCGGCCGTCGCGACCTTCCCGAGGTCGTCGATCCGGGAGTCCACGTCGTTGAACAACGCCTGCAGACGCGCTTGGTCGTACGGGAACGTCACTGCTGACCGCCACTGGGAGCAGGAGCAGGAGCAGGAGCCGGGGCGGGCGCAGGTGCGGGGGTCCCGCGCCCGGAAGCCGCGGAACCGGCCTTGCCGAGGCTGTAGGCACCCAGGCCGACACCGATCGCACCGGACTTCGCGGCGGACTTGCCGTTGTCGAACTTCTGCTTGCCGTCCTGCACACCGTCGACGACGTCCAGGAAGTCGTTGACGTCCTGGACGTCCTTGAGCTTCATCAGCGCCGTGCCCATCGCCACGATGCCGTCGACCATGCCCTTGACGCCCTCGATCAGCGTCATGATCGACTGGATGATCTTGCGGATCGCGTCGACGACCTGGATCGCGTCGTAGACCATCCACACCGCGCGGCCCCAGCCGACGACCGGGATCACCGCGGTCATCGCCGCCTCGAGCAGCATGGTGCAGAGCTTGTCCAGCAGGAACAAGGCGATCTTCGTGGCCGAACGGCACGCCGACGCCATCGACTGGAACTTGTTGCCGATGATCCGGGCGACCTGGGAGTCCGCCTCGATCGCGACGACCCACATGGTGTCCATGCGGCGTTCGAAACCCTGCGCAGCGGAGCCGTTCCAGTGCGGGTTGAGCTGACCGACGCCCTCGCCGACGTTGTGCCGCACGGAGTCCAGCGCCTTGGCGACCTGGTCCCACGCGTTGGCGTTGGCGTCGATCTTCTCGAAGTCGCCGACCAACGGGGTGATCAGCGCCTCGATCAGGTTCTCGCCGGTGACCTTCTCGTAGATCCAGTTGACGCCCTGCAGCTTCCACCCGGCAGCTTCCATCAGCTCCTTGGTGGTCTGCCGGCCAGGGCGGTCCTCAGCCGCGGCGTTCAGCGCGGCCGAGGGATCCTGCACATCCGCGTATGCCGTGGTCATCGGCCACCTCCGGCCTGCTGCATGAGCTGGACGCCGTGGAGGTCGACCTTCTCGTAGGTGTCCGCGGTCTTCTGAAGCGCGTCGGAGTCCTTGAGCATCATCTTGTTCGCGAAGTCCAGCGTCTCCCCGTAGAGGTTCGCGACGCCCGTCACGACGGGGTGCAGCAACGTCAGCAGGCCGGTGAACCCGCTGGTGTCACCGCCCTTGGAGATCGCGTGGTCCTTGATGGTCAGGAAGTGCTGGGCGTTGCGGTCCAGCAGCTCGCTGTATCCGCGCAGCTCGTCCGGCACGACGTGGAACTGTTCACTCACGAGGGCTCCGACGCGCCTTTGGTCCGATTGGTTCCGATCACGTCCGGCCGCGGCCGCCGGCGAACCGGGACGCCAACCTGCGCACCAGAGGGCGCGGGAGCAGCCGCGTGATCGTCACGATGGCCTTGTACTGCAGGCCGGGAATGGACAGCGGCTTGCCGCGGCGCAGGTCGCGCAGGGCCTCGTGCACCAACCTGTCGGCGTCGACGTAGAGCCAGCTCGGCGTCTTGGACATGTCGATGTTCGCGCGCTTGTGGAACTCGGTGCGCACGAAACCGGGGCACAGAGCCATGATCCGCACGCCGGAACCCTCGGCCGCGAGGTTCATGCCCTCGGAGAACGTCGTGACCCACGCCTTGTCGGCGCTGTAGCTGGTGCCGCGGCCGGGCAGGAAGCTGGCGACGCTGGACACGTTGATCACGTCGCCCTTGCCGCGCGCCATCATGGCGGGGATCGCGGCCCGGCTCAGCCTGAGCACCGTGGCGACGTTGACGTCCAGCTGGGCCTGCAGCTTCTCGATGTCGGCGGCGAAGAACTCACCGGTGTTGGCGAAGCCGGCGTTGTTGACGAGGAGGTCGACGGCCGACTCGGCGAGGCGCGCCTCGACCTTGGCCCGGTCAGCCTTGTCGCTGAGGTCGGCGGGCAGCACGTCCACGTTGACGCCGTGGCGGTCGTGCAGCTGCTTCGCGAACTCCTCGAGCGCGGACGCGGTGCGCGCCACCAGTACGAGGTCGTATCCCTCGGCGGCGAGCCTGCGGGCGAAGGCGGCCCCGATCCCGACGGTCGATCCGGTCACCAGTGCGGTTGGCATGCCACCGCACGGTAGTCGGGTCTAGGCCGGGGTCGGAAGCACGCCGATGATCACGCGCCGTTCTTCGCCGGGCGACGAAGAACCATGAGGCGCAGCGCGAGGCCCGAAACGACCAGAGCGACTCCGCCCGCCAGCAACCAGCCGACCGACGCACCCGTGTAAGCCAGCGTCACAGTGGACGCCGTGCCCGCAACGGCTACGGGTGCGGCAACTTTTCCTCCGTACATCGTGATTCCCTCCGGGGGGTTCGGGGACACGACGCTTACGCAGGGAGTATCTGAATCATCTGCGAATGTTTTACACAGAGTGAAGTGTGACCTAGCTCACACCACTTTGGTGACGGTTTGGAATACCGCTGGCAGCGACCTGTGGACAGACGGTAGCCAGACTTGTGTCTCACCCTGTGTTACGAGGAAAGCTCGGTTACGGCTGCTTGCGGCCGAACGACGGGCGGTAGACCTCGCCGCCCTCGTCGTCCTCCGCCACGGGTTCCTCGTGCTCGGAGGGGTCCGGGTCGAACGGGTCGATGACGTCCGCCAGCTCACCGATGTCGCGCAGCAGCCGCTCCAGGCGCGCGGGCGACGAGTTCGGCGGCGCGGCGGCCAGCACCCAGTCGTTCTCCAGCCAGACGACCGTGACGTCGCCACCGATCTCCTCGGCGGCGTCGATCAGGTCGGGCGTGATGATCTTGCGAGCGGCCGGGACGTCCGTGACGAACGCGTAGCGCGACCCCACCGGACCGAGCAGGTCCGGCATCGGCATCTTGTCGTTGTCGCGCTGGAACGGCACTGTCGACAGCCAGAGCTCGATCACCACCGACAGCGCTCTGCGGCAGCGCACGCCGACCAGCACGGAGTTGACCTTGCCGCCGGTCTCGTGGTCGAGCACGTAGACCTGCCTGCGCCCGTCCGCGGTGAAGGTCGAGCCCGCGACCACGTCACGGGCGAGCCCGGTGCCGTAGTAGGCGATGGCTCCCGCTTCCCAGCGAGTCGGCAGAACGTGGTCTGTCTCCTCGAACTGCCAGCCGCGCAGGGCAGCCCAACGGCGCCGTTCACGATTACGCGCGGTTCGTTGCGCCCGGTCGGTCGCGAGCAGGGCGAACCCCGCCACGCCCGCCACCGCGGCGACGGTGAACCAGACCCACGCCGGTATGCCCACAGCTGAAGCGTAGTGGGTCCAGCCGGTGGAACGAAGATCACTTCCGCGAGTCGTGAACTGGGCGCGCCGATTCGACGTGGTTCAGGGCATGTCCGCCACGTTCCCGTTCACCACCGACCGGTCGTTGGACAACGAACCGGAAGCCCAGGAACTCCTCGCCAGACGCGGTCCCGTCGTGCCCGCCACGATGGGACCGATCGAGATCTGGCTGGCCCTGTCCTACGCCGCCTGCAAGCAGGTCCTCACCGATCCGCGCTTCAGCCGCGAGGAGGCCACCCGCCCCGGTGGCCCGGTCACCCTGCCGTCCGCCGCGAACCCGCTGGTCCTCACCTCGATGGAGGGCCGGCGTCATGCCCGCACCCGCAAGCTCGTGGCCTCCGCGTTCAGCCCGCGCATGGTCGCGTTGCTGGAACCGCGCGTCCAGGAGATCGTCGACTCCTTGCTCGACGAGTCGCCGGTGGACCTGGTCAGCGGGTTGTGCGTGCCGCTGCCGACGATGGTGATCTGCGAGCTGCTCGGAGCGCCCTACTCCGACGCGCCGGACATCCGGCGCTGGACCGGGCGCCTGATGACCGGGCGTCTCACGCAGGAGGAGCTGCGCGAGGTCGAGCACGAGGTGCAGGGCTACCTCGCCGACCTGGTGGAGGAGAAGCGCCTTCGCCCGGACGGCAAGCTGATCACCGCGCTCGTGCTGGCACACGACGAGGGCGGGCACCTGACGTCGTCCGAGCTGCTGGCGAACCTGCAGATGCTGCTGGCCGCCGGGCACGACACGACCGTCAACCAGCTGGGCAACTCGCTGCTGACGCTGCTGCGCCACCCGGCGGAGATGCAGCGGTTGATCGACGACCCGACGCTGATGGGTACCGCGGTCGACGAGCTGCTGCGGTTCTCCCGGCTGATGGCCGCGACCCTGCCGCGCGTCACGACCGAGGCCGTCGAGTTGGACGGCGTGCGGCTGCCCGCCGGTGCCGCGGTGCTGCCGGTGCTCTCGTCCGCCAACCGGGATCCTTCGGTGTTCCCGGATCCGGACCGGCTGGATGTCGGTCGCGATGACGCGGCGCCGCTCGCGATGGGCTTCGGGCCGCACTACTGCCTGGGTGCGCAGCTGGCGAAGCTGGAGCTGCGGATCGCGCTGACGTCGGTGCTCCAGCGGTTCCCCGGCCTGAGGCTCGCCGTCGACGAGTCGTCGCTGACGTACCGGATGGAGTGCAACGTCCGCGCGCTGGTCTCGCTGCCCGTCACCTGGTGAGCTCAGGCGGGCTGGAACAGCTCGATCGGGTTGCCGGACGGGTCGTCGAGCACGATCTGCTGACCACCCGGCCCCTTCACGACGTCGCTGCGGAACCGGACTTTCCCGTTGAGGCGGTCCACTTCCGCCGCGATGTCGTCGACGATCAGGTGGATGCGGTTCCAGCCGCCGGGGCCGGGCTTGGTGCCGTCGGGCATCTCCCGGCCCGCCGAGCTGGTCGGCCCGCTCAGCAACAGCCGCAGGTTGCCGCGGACGACGTCGGCGAACGCGGGCGCGAAGTTCGTGTTGACCGTGAACCCGAGGTTCTCGGTGTAGAAGGCGAGCGAGGCTTCCACGTCGTCGACGAGGTACCGCACGCTCACGAGATCGGTGGTCATCTCAGACCTCCAGGAGTCGGATGCGCCCGTCGAGCTCTTCGGCGGTGCGCTGGAACGCGGTGACGGGATCGGGGTCGCGCGCGGGATCGGGAATGCTCCAGTGGGCCAGCCGCGGCCTCCCGGCGAAGGTGGGCAGGACCTCGCGCACCCGGTCGCACAGGCTGATCACGAGGTCGAACCGGTTGCGGCGCACATCATCCAGGTGCGTCGGCTGGTGGTCGATCTTGATGCCGTACGGCTTCAGCGCCTTGATCGCGCTGGGGTGCAACGGCTTCGGGTGGCTGCCGGCGCTCATCACATGTGCGCCGGTCCGGTGCCGCAGCAGTGCCTCGGCCATGGGTGACCGGCCGCTGTTGCCGGTGCAGACGAACAACACCCGCTTTCCCGTGGGCGCTGCGGCTTTGAGGGCGTCGCCGGTGGCTGCCAGCTCCTGCGCGCATTGCCCGAGGTCCAGGTGGTAGTAGGTGTCCCGCCCGTCCGAACTGCTCCGCCGCGCGGTGACCAGGCCTGCGTCCCTGAGCTGGCGCAGGTGGTAGGAGACGAGGTTCTGCGGCTGGCCGACCGCGGCCACGAGCTCGCGCACCCGACGGTCGCCGGCGGCCAGCTCGCACGCCAGCCGCCAGCGCAGCGGGTCTGCCATCAGCCGCAGGAACAGCGGCAACGTCTCACCGGCCACGTCGCCGACGATACATCAATCCAGCTTGATGCACTGGTTAATGAGGTACGACGACGACCTGGTCCGCGTCCTCGTAGACGACGCGGCCGGGATCGTCGGACTCCACGCGCTGCCATTTCACGCCGTGCGCGTCGAGAATCTCCAGGTAGCCGGGCAGGCGTTCCATCAGGTGCGTCGCCTCAGCCTTGAACCACGCGCGGGCACCGGGATTGACCTCGCGGTCGTAGACGGTCGCATCGACCGTCGAGGGATCGGTGTAGGCCGCGTCGTACCAGGCATTGTTGGTGCTCACGAACGCTTCTTGCTCGTCGGTGAGTTCACCGCGCCGACGCAAGCCGTTCGCCAGCCCGAAGACCCCGGTGAAGTGGCCGCGGGCGTTGGACTCGGTCGCCTGGTACCGGACATAGCGAAAATCCCCCACGAGACCCCAACCTACAGGTCTCGCAGGGGATTCGAGGTCACGCGGTACGGCCCACGATCAGGCCCGAGTTGTCGTCCAGCACGTCGACCCGAACCGTGTCGCCGTCCCGAACCTCACCGGCCAGCAGCTCCTTGGCGAGCTGGTCACCGATCGCCGACTGCACCAGCCGGCGCAACGGCCGGGCACCGTACACCGGGTCGAAACCGTTGAGCGCCAACCAGTCGCGCGCCGATGCCGTCACGTCCAGGGAAAGCCGGCGGGCCGCCAGGCGGTCGGCGAGGCGAGCGATCTGGATGTCCACAATGGACGTGAGTTCCTCGGTCGCCAGCGCGTGGAACACCACGACGTCGTCGAGCCGGTTCAGGAACTCCGGCTTGAAGTGCCGCTGCACCACCCCCATCACGGCGTCCTTGCGCTCCACCTCCGTCAGCGACGGGTTGGCGATGACCTGAGAGCCCAGGTTCGACGTGAGCACCAGGATCGTGTTGCGGAAGTCCACGGTCCGGCCCTGACCGTCGGTCAGGCGGCCGTCGTCGAGGACCTGCAGCAGCACGTCGAACACGTCCGGGTGCGCC
>NZ_JYJG01000289.1 GCF_000955955.1 Lentzea aerocolonigenes | reverse complement strand
GTCGAGGACCTGCAGCAGCACGTCGAACACGTCCGGGTGCGCCTTCTCGACCTCGTCCAGCAGCACCACGGAGTACGGGCGGCGGCGGACCGACTCGGTCAGCTGGCCGCCCTGGTCGTAGCCGACGTAGCCGGGAGGCGCGCCGACCAGGCGGGCCACCGAGTGCTTCTCGGAGTACTCGCTCATGTCGATGCGGATCATCGCCCGCTCGTCGTCGAACAGGAACGCCGCCAGCGCCTTGGCCAGCTCGGTCTTGCCGACGCCGGTGGGGCCGAGGAACAGGAACGACCCCGTCGGGCGGTCCGGGTCGGCGACGCCGGCACGGGTGCGCCTGACCGCATCCGACACCACGCGAACAGCCTCGGCCTGGCCGACGACCCGGCGGGCGAGCTCGTCCTCCATCCGCAGCAGCTTCGCGGTCTCACCCTCCAGCAGCCGGCCGGCCGGAATGCCGGTCCACGCCGAGACGACGTCGGCGACGTCGTCCGGGCCGACCTCCTCCTTCAGCATCGCGGCTGAGTCCTGTGTGGACTCGGCAGCGACGGAGAGTTCCTTCTCCAGCGCGGGAATCCGGCCGTACCGCAGCTCCGCGGCACGACCGAGGTCGCCGTCGCGCTCGGCCCGTTCGGACTCGCCGCGCAACGACTCCAGCTGCTCCTTCAGCCCGCGCACGCGATCGATGGAGCCCTTCTCGTTCTGCCACCGGGCAGTCAGCGCGGACAACGTCTCGCGCTTCTCCGCCAGCTCGGCGCGCAGAGCCGACAGCCGTTCGAGCGAAGCCGCGTCGGACTCCTTGGACAGCGCCATCTCCTCGATCTCGAGGCGACGCACCGCCCGCTCGACGGTGTCGATCTCCACCGGGCGCGAGTCGATCTCCATGCGCAACCGGGACGCGGCCTCGTCGACCAGGTCGATCGCCTTGTCCGGCAGGAAGCGCGCGGTGATGTAGCGGTCGGACAGCGTGGCGGCGGCGACGAGAGCGGCGTCCGTGATGCGCACGCCGTGGTGCACCTCGTAGCGCTCCTTCAACCCGCGCAGGATGCCGACCGTGTCCTCCACCGACGGCTCGCCGACCAGCACCTGCTGGAAGCGGCGCTCCAGGGCGGCGTCCTTCTCGATGTGCTCGCGGTACTCGTCCAGGGTCGTGGCACCGACCATCCGGAGCTCGCCGCGGGCCAGCATCGGCTTGATCATGTTGCCGGCGTCCATGGCCGACTCGCCGGTCGCGCCGGCGCCGACGATCGTGTGCAGCTCGTCGATGAACGTGATGACCTGGCCGGCCGAGTCGGTGATCTCCTTCAGGACGGCCTTGAGCCGCTCCTCGAACTCACCGCGGTACTTGGCGCCCGCGACCATCGAACCCAGGTCCAGCGACACGACCCGCTTGCCGCGCAACGACTCCGGCACGTCACCGGCCACGACGCGCTGGGCGAGGCCTTCGACGATCGCCGTCTTGCCGACGCCGGGTTCGCCGATCAGCACCGGGTTGTTCTTGGTGCGCCGCGACAGCACCTGCACGACCCGGCGGATCTCGGCGTCACGGCCGATCACCGGGTCGAGCTCGCCCTTGCGGGCACGTTCGGTCAGGTCGACGCCGTACTTCTCCAGCGCCTTGTAGGTGCCCTCGGGATCGGGCGACGTGACGCGCGCCGAACCCCGCACCTTCTCGAAAGCCTCGCGAAGGGCGTCCGGCGTCGCACCGTGGCGGCGCAGCAGGTCGGCCACCTGACCGCCGTGCTGCGCCAGTCCGACGAGCAGGTGCTCGGTGGACACGTACTCGTCACCCATCTCGGTGGCGAGCTCCTGTGCCCTGCCGAGCACCCGCACGGCGTCGCGCGAGAGTTGCGGAGCGGAGACCGTCGAGCCCGACGCGCTGGGCAGGGAGCGGGAGACCTGCTCCAGCTCCTTGCGCACGATCGTCGGGTCGGCGCCCACCGCGGACAGCAACGGCGCGGTCAACCCGTCCGTCTGGGCCAGCAGCGCGCTGAGCAGGTGCGCCGAACTCACGTCCGGGTTGCCGTTGAGGGTCGCCGCCTGCACAGCTGCGGAAACAGCCTGCTGAGTCTTCGTCGTCGGGTTGAAAGCGTCCATTCCTCCACCTCGTGGTCAGCTTCCAGCATGGACCATCATCCCGCACAACGTCAGAAAAGTTGAGCGTGTTCCGCTCAACTATGAGAAAGGGCCCACATCACTGATGGTCAACGGTTTGCGCACGGGCCGTGACCAGCTCGACGCCTCCACAGCCCCAACGTCCGGCGGGGACAAGCGGTTGCGTCCGAGCACGTCGAACTTCCCGTACCCGCGCACGCCGGCCCGCAACGCCGCCCGCGTCGGCTCCAGCAACGCGCGCGAATCCCGCACCAGCGCCGGATCCGCCAGCAGGAAGCCCGGCCCGGAGACACCTGGCGATGGCGACCACACGAGGTTGCCACCGTAGACAGGCGTGGTGACAGTGGCCGCGTTGCCCACACCAAGGCCACCCACGGCGCTGACCAGGTTGTTCGCGAAGGTCAGATCAGAAGGCGGCTTCACTCCGCCACCGAAGTCGGCTCCACGACCGGCGGAAGCGATGAACGAGTTGCCGGTGACGACCGCCTTGCGCACCTGCGCGTGCCCGGTGAACGGACCCGACGGCGGCACACCGGGCGGCGGGTCACCGGGCTTCTCGTCGCCCGCGAACAGCAGGAACGCGTCCTCCATCGTCTCGACGTAGTTGTCGGTGATGACGTGGTCGTCCTCGCTCAGCCGGATGCCGTGCGCGGCCTTGAGCCCGTCGGCGAACACGAAGTTGCCGTGGATGACGTTGGCCTGCCCGGCGCGGATGTTGATCTCGCCGGCCGACTCGCGGACCGTGTTGTAGCGGAAGGTGTTCGCCGAGCTCTTCAGCGACAGGACCTCGGCGTCCCCGGACAGCCTGACCAGCAGGTTGTACTCGAACACCGTCTCCGCGTGGAAGTAGTCGCCGGGCGGCCCGAACCCGCCGACGCGCAACGCCTCGCCGCCCTGCACACCGGGAGCCAGGTCGTGCAGGTAGTTGCGGTCGACCAACGTCCGAGTCGGCGTGAACGGGTTCTTGCCGATCTGGATCATGTGCCCGAGCTGCGCCTTCGGGCCCATCTCGTTGTGGTCGACCCTGTTGCGATCGCCTCGCTGCCCGTGGACCTGCACGAACTCCGCGGCCGACGACCGGAACAGGCTGCGGGTGATCCGCGAGCCGACCGTGTTGTCGAGCCGGAAGTTCGCGCTGCCGGTGAACGTGAAGCCTTCGACGGTGACGCCCGAACCCGTGACGATCACGGTCCCGGAGGTGAACCCGGCGCCCAAGCGTTTGCGCGCCTTCAGGTGCACCTCGTCCGCGGTGATCGTGACCGGTGCGTACGTGCCGTCCTCGACGACGACGCACGCACCCGCGGCTTTGATCGCCTCGGCCAGCGCCACGTCGCTCGCCGCGGTCGTGCACGGAGCGGCGGATGCGGTGCCCGGTACGAGCAAGGAAGCCAGGAGTGCGGCTGGAACCAACAGCCTCATGGAACGCGCCCTTTCCCGAAATTCGGGCGGCGGTTCACCCAGGCTAGGCGAAGATCAGCCCCATGACCTCAATCATCCACAACGTCACCGTTGACGCTCGTGACTCCTACGAGATCGCCAAGTGGTGGGGCCAGGTCCTCGGCCTGCCGCTGCACCCGGACGACAACCCCGGCGACCCGGAGTGCATGGTCACGCTGCCGAGCGGCATCAACTACCTCTTCATCAACGTGCCGGAGGGCAAGGAGATCAAGAACCGCCTGCACATCGACCTGCAGCCGACCGACGGCACCCGCGACGAGGAGGTCGAGCGCCTCGTCGGCATCGGCGCGACGATCTTCGACGATCAGCGCAGGCCCGACGGCACCGGCTGGGTCACCATGCGCGACCCCGAGGGCAACGAGTTCTGCGTTGAACGCAGCGCAGCCGAACGCGCCGCGACCTCCTGATCAGCGTCACTCATTCGTACCAACAGCTTGTCCACAGCGGGAGGCGAGTTATCCACAATCCGCTGTTCAGTATCCACAGGTGAATCAGGTTCAGTGGCGACCGTCTGTGCACCAGAACCCGTTGGGGTGACGTCCACGGAGTCCCGCAGCGGTTGTTCCTTGATCAACAGAACCGCGATCACCGTGAAGACCGCGAGACCTGCGGCGATCAGGAACAACTCACCCATCGCGTCGCCGTAGGAAGCCCGCACTACTGGGGAGAGGGAGCCGCGGTCGAGCGTCTTCGTGCTCACGTGGGCCGCGAGCACCGCGCCCAGCACCGAGACGCCGGCCGTCCCTCCCAGCGACCGCAGGAACGTGGCCGTGGAACTCGCCGTTCCCAGATCCGACATCCCGACGCCGTTCTGGACGGCCAGCACGAGGTTCTGCATGGTCAGCCCCACGCCGACGCCCACGAGCAGCAGGTACGCGCCCATCAGCGTCAGGTTCGTGCTGTGGTCGATCGTGCCGAGCAGCGCCAGGCCGATGACCAGCGAGAACGCGCCCCACACCAGGTAGCTCTTCCACTTGCCGCTCTTGGCGATCAGCTGCCCGCTGACCGTCGACGAAATGCTCAGACCCAGCACCAACGGCACCGTGAGCAGCCCCGCCTTCGTGGGCGAGAACCCGCGCGCGATCTGGAAGTACTGCCCCATGAACACCGACGCACCGAACATCGCCGTACCGACGGCGACGCCACCGAGCATCGCCAGGACGACCGTGCGGTTCTTGAACAGGTGCAGCGGGATGACCGGGGAGGACGCCCTGCGCTCGACGAAGTAGGCGGTGAGGATCGCCAGGGCCGCACCGCCGGCGAACAGCGCGCTCTCCTTGGAGAACCAGGCGAAGTCCTTGCCCGCGAACGACACCCACATGAGCACGAGGCTCACGCCGCCCGTGATGAGCGTGGCGCCCAGGTAGTCGATCTTCACGTGCTGCTTCTTGACCGGCAGGTGCAGCGTCTTGTGCAGCACGGCCAGCGCCACGAGCGCCAGCGGCACGCAGACGAAGAAGCACCAGCGCCAGCCGGGCCAGTCGACGAGGAACCCGCCGACCAGCGGCCCGCCGACGGTCCCGGCGGAGATCACCATGCCGGTGTAACCGCTGTACCGGCCACGTTCACGCGGGCTGAGCAACGCGCCGACCACGACCTGGCCGAGCGCCTGCACGCCGCCCATGCCGAGGCCCTGGACGACGCGGAACGCGATGAGCTGCTCCATGTTCTGGCTGAGCCCCGACAGCACAGACCCGACGACGAAGATCACGATGCCGGTCTGGAGCAGCTTCTTCTTGTCGAAGAGGTCCGCGAGCTTGCCCCACAGCGGCGTGCTGGCGGTGGACGCGAGGAGCATCGAGGTGATGACCCAGGTGTACTGGGTCTGGGTGCCCTTGAGCTCGGCCAGGATCGTCGGGAGTGCGTTCGAGACGATGGTGGAGCTGAGGATTGCGACGAGCAGCGCTACCCAGATGCCGGACAGCGCTTCGAGGATCTCCCGATGCGAGTTGGGCCGATTCAGAACGGACACCTCCAATAGTTAGTTGATGCCATACAACTATATCGGGAGGTAGTTAGCTAGGCCAACTAATTCAAGCGTCTACTGCGTCACTCAACGCCTGCGCCAGATCGCCCTCGAGCCGCCGCCCCGACGGCTCGGGCCACGCGAAGTACTCGTCGTCCTCCCAGTGCGGAACGACGTGAAAGTGCAGGTGAGCGACACTCTGGCCGGAGCCGGGCCCGCTCGCGTTGAGCACGCACACGCCCGAAGCACCCAGCGCGACCTTCATCGCCCGCGCCACGCGTTGGATCATCAGCCCGGCGGCGGTGAAGGCCGCCGGGGTCGCGTCGTGCACTCCTGCCGAATGCTCACGCGGCACCACGAGCGTGTGGCCAGGAGCTAGAGCGCTGGCTGGAAGCGGCAGGAACGCCATCGCGTCCGGTGCCCGCGCCACCCAGTGGGCGGGCAGATCACCGGACGCGATGGAGCAGAAGACACACGGCATGCCGCCATGTGACCAGAACCAGCGAGGTCAGTCGGCGGCCTTGTCCGCCTTGGCCCCGAAGAAGTCGCCACCCTTCCGCTTCACGTCGTCAGTTCCCCAGTCCCGGATCCGGTCCACGGGGATCATCCGCGGGATGTGCTTGCGGCAGTGGATGTAGGCCTCCTGCACCTCGACCACCACCCACCGCTCGACCTTCCTGTCCTCGGTGTCGTACTCCTCCCGAGGCGCGATCCGGGCCCTCCCGTTCACGTGCAGCCCGATCAGGTCGTCCGCGAAGTCCACCATCAGCATCCCGACGTGCGGGTTCTCCATGATGTTGCCCAGGGATGCCATCACGCCGTTGCCGCGGTACTCGGGGTACGCGACGGTCCGGGAGTCGATCACCTGGATGAACCCCGCCGGCCCGGCCCGCAGGGTCGAGTCGCACTCCCCGTCGGCATCAGCGGTCGAGATGAAGGCCATCTCCATCCGGCCGACGAACTCGGCCATCGCGGGGTTCAGGTGGTCCAGCACCTGGTCGTCGTAGAAGCGTGTGGCGCGATCCGACGTCTCCAGGGCACATTGGAGGAAGTGCTCACCGCGTGAGCCGGGGAGCTCAACACGGTCGGGTGAGGTGGTTTCAGTCAGCTCAGGCAGGGACACGCGCCCAACCGTCGCACGCAAGCGCGCAAGCCGGTACAGACGGGGCCTCACATTCACACTGTTGCGGGAACAACCATGTGCATAGAGTAATCAGACTTCGCTCGAAGGTGGCATCAAGGAGTCAAACCCTCCGATCAGGGGTTACTGTCCACTCTGTCGGGGGACGGATGCTTGACGAGGACGACAGCGCCTTGCTGGCGCCAATGAGAACGTGGAGACTGCGCGCGGACCATGACTGCGAACGCTGTGCTGAGCCCCATCCCTACCCCGCCACACCGAGAACCACCTCCCGGCGTCACCGCGATGGTGCGGATGATCCGGGAGAGCTTCGCGGTGGTGGAGCCGCATGCCGAAGAAGTGGCGAAGTTCTTCTACGGCATGCTCTTCTCGCTCTCGCCTGCCACACGCGAGATGTTCCCCGCGAACATGGAGGTCCAACGGAGCCGTCTGCTCCGCGCCCTCGTGCACGTGGTGCAGATGGTCGACCGCCCGGACGACCTCATCCCCTTCCTCCGCCAGCTGGGCCGTGACCACCGCAAGTTCGGTGTCATCAACGTCCACTACGAGGCTGTCGGCACGGCGCTGCTGTCCGCGGTGAAGAAGTTCGCGGGTGCTGCGTGGACGCCGAAGGTCGAGATGGCGTGGGCAGAGGCCTACACGCTGATGGCGCGGGCCATGCAGGAGGCCGCGGACGCCGACAACGGCCCGGCCTACTGGCACGCGACGGTGCTGGAACACCAGCGCGTCTCGTGGGACCTGGCCGTCGTCCGCCTGCAGCCCGACCACCCGGTCAGCTACAAGGCCGGTCAGTACGTCAGCGTGGAGACCCCGCAGCGCAAGCGCCTGTGGCGGTACTACTCGCCGGCGAACGCCCCGCGCGAGGACGGCGTCATCGAGTTCCACATCCGGTCCGTCGACGGCGGCTGGGTGTCACGCTCGGTCGTCGGCCACACGCAGGCCGGTGACACGTGGCGCATCGGACCGCCCATGGGACGTCTGTCGGTCGACCGCACGGCCGGCTCGGACATCCTGATGGTGGCCGGCGGCACGGGTGTCGCGCCGATGCACGCGATCATCGACGAGATGGCGCAGTACGGCGAGAACCCGCGCGTGCACCTGTTCTACGGCGGCCGCACCCGTGAGGACCTCTACGACCTGGACAACCTGCAGCGCATCGCGACCACGAACCCGTGGCTCACGGTCGTGCCGGTGCTGGAGTCGGATCCCGGCGTCCGAGGTGTCGAGCAGGGCAGCCTCGCCGACGTGGTCACCCGCTACGGCGCGTGGGAAGAGCGCGACGTCCTGGTCTGCGGCAGCCCTGCCATGATCAGGTCCACGGTCTCCCGCATGCTGGTCGCCGGCACGCCGCTCGACCGGATCAAGTACGACCCGTTCACGCTGGACTAAGCTCGGCACGTCTGCAGCGACTGGCGTGCCGAGGGTGGAACTGACCACCGGGAAGCGACGGCCGCGCACCGAACGCCTGGGTGCCCGGCACGGAGATTCGCCGTGCTCTCGAACGTCGACCCCGAAATCGCCACCCTTATCCAGGCAGAAGCAGCGCGGCAGGCCCGCAAGCTGCGCATGATCGCCTCGGAGAACGACGTGTCAGCCGCCGTGCTTGAAGCAACAGGCTCGGTGCTGACCAACAAGTACTCCGAGGGCTACCCCGGCAAGCGGTACTACGAGGGCCAGCAGATCATCGACCAGGTCGAGCAGTTGGCGATCGATCGCGCGAAAGCCCTGTTCGGCGTGGACCACGCCAACGTCCAGCCACTGTCCGGCGCCCCGGCGAACCTGGCCGTCTACCTGGCCTTCCTGCAGCCGGGCGACACCGTGATGGGCATGTCCCTGCCGATGGGCGGTCACCTCACCCACGGCTGGAACGTGTCCGCGACCGGCAAGTGGTTCAACGCCGTCCAGTACGAGGTCCGCAAGGACACCGGCGTGGTCGACATGGACGAGGTCCGCTCGCTGGCCATGGCCGAACGCCCGAAGGTGATCTTCTGCGGGGGCACCGCCATCCCGCGCACGATCGACTTCCCGGCCTTCGCCTCGATCGCTCAGGAGATCGACGCGATCCTGGTCGCGGACATCGCCCACATCGCGGGCCTCGTCGCAGGCGGCGCCCACCCGTCCCCCGCCGGGCACGCCCCGGTGATCACCACGACCACGCACAAGACGTTGCGCGGCCCGCGTGGCGCCATGATCCTCTGCGACGCCGAACACGCCCGCGCCATCGACCGCGCGGTCTTCCCCGGCCTGCAGGGCGGCCCGCACGACCACACGACCGCAGCCATCGCCGTTGCCCTGCACGAAGCCTCGCAGCCCGAGTTCCGCGAGTACGCCCACACGATCGTCGCAAACGCTCGCGCCCTGGCCGACGCCCTGCTGGAACGCGGCTTCGACCTGGTGTCCGGCGGCACCGACAACCACCTGATCCTGGTCGACCTCACCTCGAAGCAGATCGCCGGCAAGCCCGCGGCCCAAGCCCTGGACCGCGCAGGCATCGAGCTCAACTACAACGCGGTCCCGTTCGACCCGCGCAAGCCGTTCGACCCGTCCGGCATCCGCCTGGGCACCGCGGGCATCACCACCCGAGGCCTCAAGCCGTCCCAGATGCCGTTGCTCGCGGACTGGATCGACCGCGCCATCGCGTCGGCCGACAACGAACCCGCCCTGGAGCGCATCGCCGCCGAGGTCGAGGAACTACTCGGCACCCTCTAGCGCGGCAGCCGCGAGGCGAACCTCTTCGAGCGCCCGGCGGGCGACTTCCGCGAAGTCCCCGCCGGCCTCCAACCACCGGTCATAGGCGACGCGCAGCGCCACGGTGCCCAGTTCGGCGGCAACGGCGGCGTCGAGCTCCGGGACTCCCCGCTGCCGCAACGCCTCCTGCATCACGTTCGAGAACCCGGCCATCTTCATCGCGTTCCGCTCGCGCAGCTCGTCGTTGGCAGCGATCACCGCGAGCCGGCGCGGCCCGTTCGCCCGTCGTTCCTCGGAGAACGTGACGGCGATCGCCACCAACGCCCCCTCGACCGCTCTGAGCGCCCCAGCGGGCTCGGGTGTACCGGCGATTCCCTCGACCAGCAGCTCGACGAGCTCGTCCTGGCCGCCGAACAGCACTTCGCGCTTGTCCTTGAAGTGCCGGAAGTAGGTGCTTTTCGTGAGCCCGGCGCGTTCGGCGATCTGCGCGACAGCCGTGTTCTCGTAGCCCTGCTCGTCGAACAGGTCGAGTGCGGCGCGCACCAACCGATCCCGCGCGTCCGGCTCCCATCGACCCATGCCTCACATCATAAGTGATGCGACTCAGTCCCATCACTCTGCTACGGTTGATGAGACCAAGTCCCATCACTTTCAGGAGAGTGTCATGAAGGTCTTCGTCACGGGTGCCAGCGGCCACGTCGGGTCGGCTGTGGTTCCCGAACTGCTGAGGGCGGGCCACCAGGTCGTCGGACTGGCCCGCTCGGACGCGTCCGCCGCCAAGCTCGACGCCCAGGGCGCGACGGTCCAGCTCGGCGACCTCGACGACATCGACGGACTGCGCAAGGGTGCGGCCGAGGCGGACGCGGTGATCCACCTGGCGTTCAAGCACGAGGAGATGTTCGCCGGGGACTACCTCGGCGCCTCGAACGCCGATCTCGCGGTCGTCCGCGCGTTCCTCGACGAGCTCTCGGGCACCGGCAAGGCGTTGATCGGCACGGGCGGCACGTTGTCCTACTCGGGACTCGGCCACATCGCCACCGAGACTGAACGGGTCTCCGACGAGAGCCCGCGCGGCGCCGCACGCAATCTGATCATCGACACGCAGGACGTCCGGGGCTCTGTCGTGGTGCTGCCGCCGACCGTCCACAGTGCACTGGACACCGCGGGTTTCATCCCGCTGCTGGTCAAAACCGCCCGTGCCACGGGCATTTCCGGTTATCCGGGCGACGGCACCAACCGCTGGTCGGCAGCCCACACCCTGGACGCGGCACGGCTCTACCGGCTGGCGGCGGAGAAGGCGCCGACCGGCTCGGTGCTGCACGCGGTTGCGGAGGAAGCGGTGACGCTGAAGGAGATCGCCGAGGTGATCGGGCGGAAGCTGAGCTTGCCGGTCCAGAGCGTCCCGGCAGAGCACTTCGGCCCGCTCGCGATGATGGTCTCGCGGGACGCGCCGACGTCCGGTGCGCGCACGAAGGCGTTGCTGGGCTGGGAAACGACGGAACCCGGCCTGCTCGCGGATCTCGAGGCCGGGTTCTACTTCGAGCAGCGGTGAATCAGCGGTTCTCCCGGCCGCGCAACCACTCCGCGAGACGCTCGCCGGGCGCGTTGTCGCCCGTGCACTCCTCGACCAGGGCGGCGAAGGCACGGGGCGTGGCGTCGTAGTACGCCTCGATCGCCTGACGTTCGCGCGAGTCGCCCTTCTCGTGCGCCGGTGTTCGCGATTCGCAGCCAGCAGAAGTCCGCGTCGAACTCGCCGATCGTCCCGGAACGCAGCCAGTAAGTCTCGACCTGTTCCGCCGTCAGGTCCCGCAGCGGAACAGTCGTGAACGGCGCGACGTCCTCCGGCTCGACGCAGTGGTCGCAGTAGTCGACCACCCTGGGGCGCGGCGACTCGAAACCTGGTAGATGCGCTCGATCATTTGCGGGGCTTGGGCTTCCACACGACGAGCGCGGTCTCCTGCCGGATCGGCACGAGGTCCCGCCGGTAGGACGCGTGCACGGCGGCGGCCGCGGAATCGGCCGCCGCCAACGCGTTCGCGAGTTCCTGAGTCAGTTCGGTGACGCGCTGACGCAGCGCGTCGACCTGGTGCTCCAGGTCGATGATCCGCTTGATGCCGGCGAGGTTCACGCCCTCCTCCTGGGACAGGCGCTGAACTTCGCGCAGCAGCACGATGTCCCGCATCGAGTAGCGGCGGCCGCCACCGGACGTGCGGCCCGGCGACACCAGTCCCATCCGGTCGTAGGACCGCAGGGTCTGCGCGTGCAGACCGGAAAGCTGCGCCGCCACCGAGATCACGAAGAACGGCGTGTCCTCATCAGTCCCAGGAGGGAAGGGAAAACCCACCGGACTCACCGCCCTTCGAGCAGCGCGTTCAGATCGCCACGCGGATCATGGTCAGCAGTCACTTCGGCATACGTCTCGAGGGCTTTGCGGGCGTCGGACGACAGGTTGTTCGGCACCGCGACCTCCAGGGTGATCAGGAGATCGCCGGCAGTGCCGTCCCGCTTGGTGATCCCCTTGCCCCGAGCCCGCAGCACTTGGCCGGACGCCGTACCGGCAGGCACCTTCAAGGTCACCTTGCCGTCCAGCGTCGGCACCGTCAACGTCGTGCCCAGCGCCAGCTCCGAGAACGTCATCGGCGCGGTCAGCGTCAAGTCGTTGCCCTGGCGGCCGAAGACGCTGTGCGGGTTGACGTGCACGCGCACGAAGAGGTCGCCGGAGGGGCCGCCGTTGCGGCCCGGTTCTCCTTGGCCCGCAAGGCGAATGCGCTGGCCGTCGGCGACTCCCGAGGGGATGCGCACGGTCAGGGTGCGAGTGCGGGTGCTGACGCCGTCGCCGCCGCACTCGGGGCACGGGTCGTCGATGATCCGGCCGGTGCCGCGGCAGTCGCGGCAGGGCTCGCTGAACGCGAAAGCGCCCTGCGAGCGGGTCACCAGGCCGGAACCCGAACAGGTCGCGCAGACGTGCGGCGTGGTGCCCGGCTTGGCACCGGAACCGCCGCAGGTCGTGCACGCGGCGGGGGAGGAGAGGCGCAGCGGCACGGTGGCGCCGCGGACCGCCTCGGTGAAGTCGATGCGGACGTCGGTCTCGACGTCCTCGCCGCGGCGCGGGCGGGTGGCCGAACCGGCCGTGCCGCCGCCGCGACGGTTGAACAGGCCGCCGAGCAGGTCGCCGAGGCCTCCGCCACCGGTGCCCTGGGCCGCGCGGCCGAACAGGTCGTTGACGTCGAAGCCGCCCGCGCCGCCGAAGCCGCCCGGGAAACCGCCACCACCCGCGAACAGGCGGCGGGCCTCGTCGTACTGCTTGCGCTTGGCCGGGTCCGACAGCACGCCGTAGGCCTCGGAGACCGCCTTGAAGCGGGCCTCGGCCTTGGCGTCGCCGGGGTTGGCGTCGGGGTGCAGCTCGCGGGCGAGCTTGCGGTACGACTTCTTGATCTCGTCCGCCGACGCCTCGGAGGAGACGCCCAGCTCGCGGTAGAAGTCCTTTTCGATCCAGTCCCTCTGACTCACCGGACGTCTCCTCCTCTCGTCAGTTCTCTTCGGCCTGCGGTGCGGCGGCAGCGGGCTCGTGGTCGGTCACCGCGACGAGCGCGGGCCGGACGAGCTTGTCGCCGAACGTGTAGCCGCGGCGCAGGACTGCGGTGACGGTCGGGCCGTCGACGTCCGGGGACGTGCTGTGCTGCACGGCCTCGTGCACCGACGGGTCGAACGCCTCGCCCTCGTGCGCGAACGGCTCCAGGCCGGTCTTCGCGAGCGTGGACACGAGCTTGTCCGCCACCGCCTTGAACGCACCGGTCAGGTCGCCGTGCGCGGCGGCCCTCTCGATGTCGTCCAGCAGCGGCAGCAGCTCGGCGGCCACGCCTGCCTTGGCGTTGTTGATCACTGCCTCGCGGTCGCGTTCCACCCGCTTGCGGTAGTTCGCGTACTCGGCGGTGAGCCGCTGCAGGTCGGCGGTGCGCTCGTCGAGCTGGGTCTTCAGCTCGGCGGCCACCTCGTCCACGACCTCGGCGACCAGGGGCTCGTCAGAAGCCGGAGCAGCCGTCTCGTCGGCAGCGTGGGCCGGCGTCCGGACCTCACCCGTTTCCGGGTCGATCCGGCGCCGGTCGTTCACGACTACCTGAGGCTGCTCCTCGTCAGGGGCGGCGTGCCTCGGCTCGGTCACTTCTTCTCGTCCTCGTCCACGATCTCGGCGTCGACGACGTCGTCCTGACCGGCCTTGGCACCGGCGCCCGCACCAGCGGCACCGGGCGCGTCAGCACCAGGGGCCTCGGCACCGGCGGCACCCGGCGCGTTGGCGTAGATCGCCTGGCCGATGGCCTGGGACTCGGTCGCGAGCTTCTCGACCGCCGTCTTGATGGCGTTGATGTCGGTGCCCTTCAGCGCCTCGTTCGCCTCGGCGATCGCGGCGTTGACCTTCTCCTTGATGTCGGCCGGGAGCTTGTCGTCGTTCTCCTTGACGACCTTCTCCGTCTGGTAGACGAGAGTCTCCGCCTGGTTGCGGACCTCGGCCTCCTCGCGGCGGCGCTTGTCCTCCTCCGCGTGGGCCTCGGCGTCCTTGACCATGCGGTCGATGTCGTCCTTCGGCAGCGCGGAGCCACCGGTGATCGTCATCGACTGCTCCTTGCCGGTGCCCAGGTCCTTCGCGAAGACGTGGACGATGCCGTTCGCGTCGATGTCGAAGGTGACCTCGATCTGCGGCACGCCACGCGGGGCGGGCGGCAGGCCGGTCAGCTCGAACATGCCGAGCTTCTTGTTGTGCGCCGCGATCTCGCGCTCGCCCTGGAAGACCTGGATCTGCACGGACGGCTGGTTGTCGTCTGCCGTCGTGAAGGTCTCGGAGCGCTTCGTCGGGATCGTGGTGTTGCGCTCGATCAGCTTGGTCATGATGCCGCCCTTGGTCTCGATGCCGAGGGACAGCGGGGTGACGTCGAGCAGCAGGACGTCCTTGACCTCGCCCTTGAGGACACCGGCCTGCAGGGCGGCGCCGACGGCGACGACCTCGTCCGGGTTCACGCCCTTGTTGGGCTCACGGCCGCCGGTCAGCTCCTTGACGAGCTCCGCGACGGCGGGCATGCGGGTCGAGCCACCGACGAGCACGACGTGGTCGATGTCGCCGACGGAGATGCCGGCGTCCTTGATCACGTTGTTGAACGGCGCGCGGGTGCGGTCGAGCAGGTCGGACGTGATGCGCTGGAACTCGGCGCGCGACAGCGTCTCGTCGAGGAACAGCGGGTTCTTGTCACCGTCGACCGTGATGTACGGCAGGTTGATCGACGCCGTGGACGAGCTGGACAGCTCGATCTTGGCCTTCTCGGCAGCCTCGCGGATGCGCTGAAGGGCCATCTTGTCCTTGGTCAGGTCGATGCCGTTGGCCTGCTTGAAGCGCTCGACCAGCCAGTCGACGACGCGCTGGTCCCAGTCGTCGCCACCGAGGTGGTTGTCACCGGAGGTCGCGCGGACCTCGACCACACCGTCGCCGAGCTCGAGCAGCGAGACGTCGAACGTGCCGCCACCGAGGTCGAAGACCAGGATGGTCTGCTCCTTCTCGCCCTTGTCGAGGCCGTAGGCCAGCGCGGCCGACGTCGGCTCGTTGACGATCCGGAGCACGTTGAGGCCCGCGATCTGGCCGGCCTCCTTGGTGGCCTGGCGCTGCGCGTCCTCGAAGTAGGCGGGGACGGTGATCACGGCGTCGGTGATCTCCTCGCCCAGGTACGCCTCTGCGTCGCGCTTGAGCTTCATCAGCACGCGCGCGCTGATCTCCTGCGAGGTGTACTGCTTGCCGTCGATCTCATCGGTCTTCCAGTTGGTGCCGATGTGCCGCTTCACCGAGCGGATGGTGCGGTCGACGTTCGTGACGGCCTGGTTCTTCGCGGGCTGACCCACGAGAACCTCGCCGTTCTTCGCGAACGCGACGATGGACGGGGTCGTCCTGGAGCCCTCCGAGTTGGCGATGACCGTCGGCTCACCGCCCTCGAGAACGGCGACGACGGAGTTGGTCGTCCCCAAGTCGATGCCGACTGCACGCGCCATTGGAGTTCCTTCCGCTAGTACTTGTTGAGCGTTGCTGACTCAAGTTTGCCATCTGCTCAAACCTGAGCCTACCCGACTCAAGCTTTCTGCTTCGACCAACGGCCGGGAAAGTCTGGTTGTTCCCTCAGAACGCGTCGAGGGCCACCCCTTGTGGAGTGGCCCTCGACACATTCCCCCTGGTTCGCGCGGCTAGACGGTTGATTCCAAGGGGTCTGCCCTGTTGGCGTCTGCAAGTACC
>NZ_JYJG01000288.1 GCF_000955955.1 Lentzea aerocolonigenes | reverse complement strand
GGACACTAGGTGGTCACACGCGGCCGCGGGATCCGCAGCTCGGTCAGCCAGCGTTCGTCGTTCGCGTCCACCATGACGCGCCGCGCGTACCAGCTATCGAAAAAGGACAGTGCGAACGTGGGCAACAACGACCAGATCGCGAGCGTGGCAAGCGTCGCGTGCCCGGTCAGCACGGCGATGATCACCACCACGAAGACGTTCGGGTACGTCATCGCCACGTAGTCGTCCACGCCTTGCAGGCCGTTGCGCCTCGTCAGTGCCAGCGAGATCAGACGCAGCACGACGGCAACCACCACCGCCGCGAGGCCGTAGGTGGCGAACGTCGAGAGATCCACCGACAGCGAGACGAGCACGATGAACGCGGTGAGCATCAGCACGGCCAGGTAGGCGTTGCGCTCGCCGAACTTGGCCGTGCGAATTGGGCTGCGCTTGCGCAGCTGCTTCACCACGGCGTACGACACGAGCACAGTTCCGGTCGATGCCAGCACACTCAGCATTACTGCGAGCACGACATCGCGGTCCAGCACGACGGACAGCACGGCCGAGAACGACACGGCCGCTGCCAGCGAAGACAACATTACGTGCGCGAAAGCGGGAACGATCATGCCGCCCAAACATCGACTCACGGTCATCGCGACCACCGAGCTCGGCGCCGCGATCAGCACGGCGGCGTACCCGATGTCGCCGAGCGGGAACCAGTGCAGCGCAAGGGCGAGCAAGACCGGTATGGCCACGTACCGCGCCAGGACTGCCCGGATGATCCCGCGGTCGGTCACGTACCGGCCGGCGCTCTCGAGCTCGATGCGGCACATCGTGATGATGCTCGCGGCCACGAGCAGGGCGAGCAGGACGTACGGCGATGCGGGTATCCGGATGCCGGCCAGGTTGCCGAGCAGGCCGGCGACCATGCCCAGGCAGAACACGACCGGGTGATGTACGACGATCCGGTCGTAGAACATGTTGCGGTGTTTGTTCTCCCTGCCGACGTAGCTGGCGATCCGGCCGCCCCGCAGCATTTCCGAATTCGGCAGCCGCAGGTCATAGGACTCGTCCGCGGGTCGGTCGAGGATGAAACGGCAGATCAGCTCGACGACGTACTTGTGCGACACGACGCACACGATCTCGCCGCGTTCCAGTGCTGGTACCAGCTCCTGCACGAAGAAGTCGTGCACCCGCGACCGAAACTGCTCGAAGGTCTCCCCGCCGGACATGGTGTCGCTGTCGCCGTTCATCGCCTTCTCGTACTCGGCGATGCCGTGTTGCCTCTGCAGCAGCGACTTGCTCTTGAGCGTGTAGTCGCCGAAATCGCGCTCCATCAGGCGTGGGTCGACGATCATGTCCGGCCGGTCGCCGAGGATCGTCCGCGCGGTGTCGTGCGCCCGCGAGAGCGGAGACACGAAGACGCGGTCGAACGACTGTCCTTTGTGCTTGCTCGCCACTTTCTCGGCCTGGACGCGTCCGAGGAACGTGAGCGGCGCGTCCAGGTTTCCTGCGATGCGGTGCACGACGTTGCAGGTCGATTCACCGTGCCGCACCATGTACAACCGGTCGAAGATCGTCACTTCAGCGCCACCGCCGCCGTGCGAACCAGCTCCGTGTACTGCGGCGACTGCCACTCCGAGAGCCGGGTGATGTCGCACATCGACAGCACGACGTGCTTCTCCACAGCCAGTGCCAGCAGCAATGTGAGACGTTGCGCGACTGCGGGTTCCAGGTCCAGGGTCGGCGCGAACTCGGCCAGGTCGTCGGCGATCGCCTTGCGCAACTTGTCGCGTTGGTCGCGTTCCCGCGCCTGCAAGTAGGCCTGAGTCGCGGGCAGCACCGATTCCTGGGCGTGCGCCAACACCTTGTCCCTGACCTGCGGAGCTCCGACATGCTCGACGAGCCAGTCGGTGCTCCGCACCAGGCAGTGCGACACGTCCTCGGGGATCGCCGTGACCTCCGGGAACCGCATGTGCCGCAACATTTCCATTGCCGTGTCGAAGCACTGGTTGCGCAGCGTGCCGATGCTGAACACGAACGCGCCGAGCCGGCCGCGACGGACCGTCTCGTCGCCCTGGCGCATCGGGCCGACGCCGTAGAGCGTGCCGCTGACCGTGCCGTCCTGAGCCACGAGCTGGCCGTGGCCGCGAACTTCGACGCCGCGGCCGGTTTTGCCGTGCGGCGTTGCTTGCTTGCGGTCCTGGACCAGGCCTCGCCACAACGGATGGGCGATGGTTCCGTAGTTCGTGGTGTTGCCCAGGCAGTTGACGACGCGGTCGACCTCGAGGTCGGGCCGGTCGCTGAACGACACGCGGATCTTGCCGTTCGCCTCCGTCATACTGGTGATCTCCGCCGGCAGTTGCGAGATCGTGCGCGGCGCACCGGGATAGCTCCGCATTCGGCTGCGCACCACGTTGCCGATGTCCGGAACCGTGCTGGTGCGGCTGGCGACGATGAGGCTCTTGTACTTGTCGAGCAGCATCCGCACGTCTGCCGGATCCAGGCGCTGGGCGACCTCGATGACGTACGGTTCCCAGGCCTTCATGATCCGTTCCGCGACGACGTCCGGATGGGTGTCGTGCAGCGAGGCCTTCAGGTACTCGTACTCGGCCCGCACACCCTCGACCACGGCGTCGGCGGTCAGGGTCTCGGTGTCGAGGAACGGTGGCCGGCGCGCCTGCCAGATGTCGTGCTGGTGGTCGGCCGGATAGGTGCCGTGCATGTGGCCGGCACGCGAGCAGATCAGGATCTCGCCGGTGTGACCAGCGTTGACCAGGGACACCACCGCGTCGAACGACGTCAGACCCGACCCGACGAGCAGCACCTTCTCATCCGGCCTGATCTCGTTGAACACGGCTCGCGAGCTGTTCGCGTACGGGTTGAACACGAACCGGGCCGAGTCCTTCACACCGTCGTAGAACGGCTTGTGCACCGGGTCCAGGTGACCGGTGGCGAAGACGACGTAGTCCGCAGGCAACGTGTGCACCTGCCCCTCGTCGCCGGACACGAGCTGAACGACGTGTCCTTCGCCGTCCGGCCGCACGTCCACCACGGTTCCCGTGCGTTCGATCAGAGTGGCCTGCCCGCGGGCTTCTTCGGCGGTGCTGTGCAGGCGTTCGGTCAGGTACTGACCGAAGATCCGCCGCGGGACGACGCAGCTCAGGCTGAACGCGTGGTATTTCCACCTCGTCGGCCACTCAGACCGGTCGGCTTCGTGGTTGGCCCACTCCAGGAAGTCCTCGGCGCGCTCGCGGTAGAGCGTGATCCGGCCCGCCTGGATGTTGAGCATGTGGTTCCAGGTCGTGGACGCCTCGCCGAAGGCGATGCCGCCGCCGCGAACTCGCTCGTTGCGTTCGATGAGCGTGATCTCCAACGGAGAGTCCGCGAACTGCAACAACCTGGTCGCCGTCAACGTCCCGGAGAACCCAGCTCCGACGATGACGACCTTCTTGATCTCCCCCATTGACACTGTCATCCCCCTGTTGTCCACCGGTACTCGAACGCGACAGCGATCGCGTCCTTGATCGAGTTGTGCACGATGCAGCCGCGCTCGGCCTTCAGGAACGGCTTGGCGAGCTCCCCCTTGAGCTCTTCCGGCGCCGTCACCTCAACGATGATCTCGGTGAACCTGGTCGGTGCGGGCGTGAGGACACCCGTGACGTTCAGGCTGACCAGCTCGCGGTCGAGCGAGTGACCGTCGGCCTTGAGCATTCCGAGGAAGGTGCTGAGGAAGCAGCCACCGAGAGCGAGCAGCAGCAGCTCACCACCCATGGGCCCCTTGTCGTTGCCGCCCTTTTCCTCCGGACGATCGACGACGACCGAGTGCGACCGGGCCTGCCCTGTCGTGACGGTGTCACCAGCGTGCTGGAGCGTGACGATGATCTCTGGCATGGCAGCAGCATCTCGACCATCCAGCCGCCGTTGGGGGGTCGTGGACGATCCTGGACGAATCGGTTCGCTGAGTGGAACGACCTTGACAACCCGGCTATCTTGAAACGAGCGTTCCAAGTTCGCTGAGGGGGGCGTTCCAGTGTTCACGCCGGGCAGACCGCGCACGCTCGACGACTATGTCGCAGCTTTACGCACGCTGAAGGTAGATGCGGGAAATCCGTCGATCACCGACATCACCAAACGCATTCACACGTCGTGGCAGCTTGCGGGCCGGCCACGCAGTGAATGGCCTGCGAGGTCGACTGTCGGCAACTGTTTTCAGACTGGCAGGCGCCGTCCCAACATCGACCTGATGCTCGCGATCGTCGACGCACTTGTCGACGGGAACGTCGCCGCCGTCGGAGAGTGGCGGCAGGCTTTGCGCCGAGTGCTGGGCGAGACCGATGCGACCAGCTGCATCAGCGTGTGCGACGAGCTCCCTTCGGACTTGCCCGACTTCATCGGCCGGGCCGATCTGATGGACCGGTTCGCAGCCGGCGGCGTGGTGGCGTTGAACGGATTGGCGGGAATCGGAAAGACTTCCTTGGCTGTCCACTTGGGACACCGACTGATCAGCCGCGGCATGGTCGACGGCCCGGTGTTGTTCGTGAACCTGCGCGGAATCGACCCCGCTCGTCCACCGGTCGATCCAGTGGCTGTGCTGGAGTCGTTCTTACGGCTGCTCGGTTTACCCGGCGACCAGATTCCGCCCGACCTCGATGCGCGATCACGCATGTACCACCGGATGCTTGCCGGAACACGCGCGTTGATCGTGCTGGACAACGCAGCGGACGCAACTCAGATCGCACCTCTGTTACCGCCCAAGGGCAGTCACGCACTCATCACCAGTCGTCGCACGTTGCACAGTCTGCCGTCCACGACAGTGCAGCCACTCAACACCGCCGATGCGCTGGAGTTGTTGCGACGCAACGCGGTGCCGCGACGCATCGGATCCGGGCCTGTCACCCGGATCGTCGAACTGCTGGGCCGGCACCCGCAGGCGTTGACGATCATCGGCCACCACCTGCGCGAACACCCTTGCTGGACATTGGCCGACTACGTGGAAACGGTCGCGACGCTCGCGTTGGAGGGCGGTCTGCGGTCCAGCCTAACGCTGTCCGACCGCTTGCTGCCTCCGGAGTCACGGCGACTGCTTCGGCTGCTGACACTCCACCCCGGCGACACCTTCGACGTGCGAGCCGCCGCGGTGCTCGCGAACCAGGCGACGAGGTCAACGCAGAAGCTGCTCGACGTACTGGTTGACGCGCACCTGCTCGAGCACCTCGGACGCGGCCGCTACAGCATGCCTCGTCTGGTTTCCACCTACGCGGCGGAGCGGCTGAGCATCGACGAGCCGGTGAGCCGAAGCCGCCGGGCACTGGAACGGCTGCTGGGGCAACGGGACTTTCTCCTGGTGAGCTGATCCCCTGCCGGACGACATGGATCACCAGGCCAATGTCAAGCCGTACACGGCCGCGGTGCCGGGCTCCTGACAGTCTCGGCTACCGGCGTGCCATCGCACGGCGGATGAGCCCGGGATGCCGCATCAGCTTGGGACCCAGCACGAATGCCGACACCGTCAAGCCCAGCCACGGCCGGACGTGCGGGGTGATCCGGCATATGCGGCCATCGGCGTTCTGCTCGATCAGCATCGCGTCCTCGACACGCACTCCACCGAGTCGCGCCACGGCCAAGGCGACGGTCGTGTCACCGTTGCTGACCCGGCTGCGCCAGTGCAGTTCCCGGGACAGCACTGGGAGAAACGCTCCGAAGAAGATGCGCAGGTCGTCGCGGCCGCGGACCACTACACGGCTCGACAACGGCGTCACCATCTCGGCGTCGTCGGCCAATGTCGCGATCACGGCGTCGGTGTCTCCCGCGGCGGCCGCGGCGAGGAACTGCGACACCACGTCGGTGCCGGTCACAACTTCGTCCATCAAGACCACTCCCCGTTTCAGATCGATGATCGATGGCGGCAGTTACGGCCCGCTTACCTCGCGCGTAAGGGCTTACGGCTCCGGTAATGGGCAAGGAAGTTCGTGCTTCTACGGTCGGCGGGCACGACCGTGACGACGAACATCAGGAGCGGAATCCCATGCCCCTCACCATCGGTGAAGTCTTCGACCAGCTGCCCGGCCGCCTGCGGCCCGAGGCTGCTGACGGTCTCGAACGCACCCTGCAGTGGCAGCTCACCGACCTGGACCCCGGTGTGTGGGCGGTGGAGATCAAGGACGGCGTCGCCCGCCTGATTCCCGGTGGTGTCGAGGAGCCGGACACCACGTTCACCACCACGAGCGAGATCTGGCTCGCCATCGCGGAGGGCCAGCAGGACGCCATGAAGGCGTTCATGGCCGGGAAGATGAAGGTGGAGGGCGACATGACACTCGCTCTGCGGGTGCCCGAGCTCTTCGACACCGAGGCCTGACATGGTCAGGCGGGGGTGAGCACAGCGGTGAGGTCGGCTTCGTGGCCAGTCACCGAGCCGCCTGCCGCCACCGCCTGCTCGACGGTCAGCATCCCCGAGGCCAGGCCCAGCACGATGGCGGGCTCGCCGCGGAAGACGGTGGCGGGCCGCTCTTCGCCGCAGACCTCGACGCGCATTCCCGTCTTGGACGCGTGCACGGCGACCACCGCGTCGTCGGCGGACAAGCCGATCGTCATCGCCTTCTTGGATCTTCGGTCGCGCAGCAGGGCATCGAGTGCGACGACCAGCCAGCGGCCCTGGAAGGTGTCGCCCTGCGGGCCGGCGATCATCAGCGGGGTGCTCCAACGCACCAGCGACGCGACCGTGTCACGGAGTTCTCTCCCCCACGACGTGAGGACATACGCGACGCCGTTGCTGTCGGTGTCGAGAGTGCGTTCGACGACTCCGACTTCCTCCAACTCCTTCAGGCGGGAGGCGAGGAGGTTCGTGGCGATGCCCGGCAAGCCGGCCAGCAGTTCGCCGTAGCGGGCCGGGCCGACCAGCAGCTCCCTGACGATGAGCAGGCTCCAGCGCGCACCGACGACGTCGAGCGCCCGCGCCAGGCCGCAGTACTGGCCGTAAGACCGCTTCGGCATTTGCCGCCCACCCGCCTTCATGCTTGACTTTCAATAGCTCACTTTACATTAATATAGTTCCGGAGCGAGAGGCGCAGAGATGTCGTCCCAGCACACCGCAGGCACCCGGCCGTCCTGGGTGGATGCCGGCCTGTTCCCCTTCGAGAGCCACTTCATCGAACTCAACGGGCACACCGTCCACTACGTCGACGAGGGTTCCGGGCCGATCCTGGTGATGCTGCACGGCAACCCGACCTGGTCTTTCGTGTACCGCGATGTCATCTCGTCATTGAAAGACCGTTTCCGGTGCATCGCCCTGGACTACCCGGGGTTCGGGCTGTCGACAGCCGCGCCGGGGTACGGCTACAAGCCGGCTGACCACGCCGGCGTGGTCGTGGAGTTCCTCGACCGCCTGGACATCTCGGGCGCAACGCTCGTAGCCCACGACTGGGGCGGGCCGATCGGGCTCTTCGCCGCTGAGCAGCGGCCTGACCGGTTCACTCGGATCGTCCTCGCGAACACCTGGGCGTGGCCGGCCAACGGCGAGTTGAAGGCCGAGATGGCCTCCCGCGTGATGGGCGGGTTCATCGGGCGCGAGCTCATCAGGCGGTTCAACGTGTTCGTGAACGCCCTGGTGCCCGCGGGTCATCGTCGCCGCAAGGTCTCCGATGCCGAGATGAAGCACTACCGCGAGGCGCTGGACACGACTGAACGCCGCAACGCCTGCGCGATCCTGCCTGGCGCGATCACCGGCGCCCGCGACTTCCTCGCCGACGTCGAGACCAACCTGAAGCTGATCTCAGACCTCCCGACGCTGATCGTGTGGGCCGACGCGGACATGGCGTTCGGTGACAACGACCGCAAGCGCCTCGAGGAGAGGTTCCCCGACCACACCACGGTGATCGTCAAGGGAGCCGGTCACTTCGTGCAGTCCGACGCGGCCGACGAGGTGAGCGCGGCGATCCGCGACTGGTGGAAAGACTGAGATACGAAGAAATGCGCCGGTCGGTTCCTCACCAACCGGCGCATTTCTTTGTGCCGCCTAGGTTTTCGACGCCGTTGCCGGCTGGAAGAAATCCTTGTTGACGGCGATCCACGACCTCCACTGCTCGGGGACCTCGTCGTCGCCGTAGATCGCCTCGACCGGGCAGACCGCCTGACAAGCTCCACAATCGATGCAGGCCACCGGATCGATGAACAGCTGATCGTGGTTGTCGTCCGGACCATCGGGCGTCGGCTGGATCGCATCGACCGGACACACGTCGTAGCAGGACGCGTCCTTGCTCCCGATGCACGGTTCAGTGATCACATAAGGCATCGCGTCACGCCTCCAGCTCACGCAGAAGCGCCTCGAGCTCATCTGGAGCGACCGTCGAGAGCAGCAGCTCCAGTTCGTCGACCTCGTCGGCGGGCTCGGCCGGTGAGTCGGAAGTACCGAGCTGGAGCCGGGTCACAAGTCCCTCAGCCAGGCCGGTGATCGTGGCGCCCTGCAACAGGTCGAGCACCGAGACCTCGATCCGCAGCACGGCCTCGACCCGGTGCTTCATCTCGATCGCCATCATCGAGTCCAAGCCGAGGCTGTTGAGGTTCTCCTCTGTGCTGACCTGCTCGGACTCCAGACCCAGCACCCGTGCGGTGACGTCGCGCAGATAGTCGCGCAGCACCCCAGGACGCTCGGACTCACCTGCCCGCCGCAGGTTCACGAGCAGGGCGTCCGCGTCACCCTCGTCGAGCGGCTCGCCACCACCGCGCACTTCGAGTTCGGAGAACATCGGCGGCAGCTGCCCGGTCAGGGACGTTTCGCGTGCTGTCGCCCAGTCGACCGTGATCGCCACCAGATGCGGGAGTCGTTGCTGCAGCACGCGACCCAGGATCTGCATGCCGACCTCGGGCGTGATGAGCTCGATGCCGCGGCGGGCGTAGATCTGCTCGAGTTCGAGCTGCTGCACCATGCCCACCGACCACGGCCCCCACCCGATGCTGAGCCCGGGAAGCCCGAGTCCGCGCCGGTAGCTCGCGAGCGCGTCGAGAAAGGCGTTGCCGGACGCGTAGTTACCCTGTCCCGGCGACGCGATCACCGATCCCGTGGACGAGAACAACACGAAGAAGTCCAAATCGGACTCGCGGAAGAGCTGGTGCAGCAGCCATCCACCGACCAGTTTGGGCCGCAGGACCTTCGTGAACATGTCGCGGTCCATTCGCACGAGCAGCTCGTCGTCGACGACACCGGCAACGTGGATGACACCGGCGATCTCGGGCAGGCCCTGCTCGCGGTGGAAGGCCAGCCACTCTCGCAGCTGAGCAGGGTCCGCGACATCGGCAGCGGCGAGGTGGATCCGGGCGCCGAGCGCCTCCAGCTCCCGAAGCTCGTGGACCAGTGCGCGGTGCGGATGGCGGACGGGCAGGTCGTCCCAGGTCCGCCGATCAGGCACCGGTGTCCGGCCCATCAGGACCACGTCGCGTGCGCCGCGTTCGACCAGGAACCGCGCGACGAGCAGGCCCAGCGAACCCAGTCCGCCGGTGACCAGATAGCTGCCCGCGTCACGCATCCGGGCGGGGAACAGCGGCGTGAGCCCGGTGCTTTCGGCGAGCCTCGCGACGTAGCGGCTGCCCGCGCGGAAGGCCACCTGGTCTTCCGCGTCGCTGGCGGTGATCTCGTCCACCAGCAGCGCGGCCTGCTCGGCCGCCGTCTCGCCGGGGTCGAGATCGCACAACCCGCCCCACAGCGTTGCGAACTCCTGGTGGCCGATCACCCGGCCCAGTCCCCACATCGGAGCCTGCTCGACGCGCGGCAGGCCAGGGTCGTCCCCGACGGGCTGCGCTCCTCGCGTCACGAGCCACACCTTCGGAACCTGGGACAGCTCTGCCGACAGCGCCTGCATCAGCCGCATCACCGACAGCACACCGGTTTCCTGCTGTGCTTCCAGATCGTGGGTCGACCGCGTCTCGTCGAACTCGGCGTCCAGGCTCCACAAGTGGATGATCTTGCTGATCTCCTGCTCGCCCAACGCCCTCATCAGGTACCGGTAGTGGTCCGCCTTCGTCGCGTCGATAGTCCAGGTGTCGTCCGCCTCCACTGGTTCGTGCACATCGGCATGGGCTACGGAAATCACCTGCGTTCCATTCGCACGAAGACGTGTCGTGGCCTCAGCAGCCACACCGGTGGAATCGGTAAAGATCACCCACGCTCCGGTCGCCTGCACCGCTTCCGCGGTCTCGCGCGGGCTTTCCTGCCACAGCAACTGGTAGAGCCCGCGGTCGATGCGCTCCGGGGACATGCTGGCGGCGCTGGCGAGCGACTGGGCGCGGAATCCGTCGATCTCGACCAGCACTCGCCCGCCGGGGTCGCACAGGGTGATGTCGCTGACGATCCGCGTCCGATCGGCTGTGCGCACCCGTGCCAGGACGGTCATCTCCCCCGCTGGTGGCGCCAGCACCCGGATCCGGTCGATCCCGACTGGCAGGTACGGCGTGGCGCGGGCCTGATCAGCTTCGAGGGCTGCCGCAGCGATCAGCAGGACTTGGAACGCGGCGTCCACCAAGCAGGGGTGGAAGAGGTAGCCCTCGTCGGCCGCGATCGCCTCGGGAATCATGACCCGGCCGAGCGCCAGGCGGTCGCCGGTGGCGATCTCCTGCACACCCTGGAAAGCCGGGCCGTACTGGAAGCCCATTGTGCGCGTCTGCTCGTAGAACTCGTCCCGCGAGACGCGGTGGCGGCAGACGACGCGCGCCCCGGCCAGGTCGCGTGGTGCGGGCGTGGTCGTGCTCAGGCCGAGTTGAGCGGTCGCGTGCACGGTCCACTGCCGTTCGCCACTGGGCAGCGCCAGGTAGCTGGCGATCTCGACCCGTGCCTGCTCCGCGTACAACGTCGTGCGCAGCCGTGCGTCCGACGTCGGCGTGAGCACCAACGCCTTGCGCAGCTTGAGGTCGTCAACGCTGTAGGTGCTCTCGCCGTACACCTCGTGAGCGGCGGCCAGCGCCATCTCGATGAGCGCCGCGCCGGGCAACAGGGTGTTGTCCTGGATGCGGTGGTCCGCCAGGTACGGCAACCGACCGGCATCGACCTCCAGTTCCCACGTGGGATGTGAGGCGTTCATCCGCTGTCCCAGCAACGGATGCACCTGCTCGTAGTGGCGGTCCTCGCGTGCCTCCGCCGACTCGTTCCAGTAGGTCTTGAGCTGCCACGGATAGCCGGGCAGCTTGATGAACCGGGCGTCCGGCGGGTGGAAACCGTCCCAGGCCACCGGATGGCCGTGGTTGTGCAGGGAGCCCAGCGATCGCAGCATGATCTCCTCGTCGTCCTCGCCGCGGCGCAACGACGGAACGACCAGACCCTCCTGGCCCGCGTCGGCGAGGAGTTCCCGCATCGAGCTCGCCAGCACCGGGTGCGGCGCGACCTCGACGAAATGGGTGTAGCCGTCGCCGATCATCTCGTCGAACGCGGCCGAGAACAGGACCGTGGCGCGGACGTTCTGCCACCAGTAACGGGCGTCGGCGCCACTTCCGTCGATCCTGCTGCCGACGACCGTCGAGTACAGCGGCAGCCGCGCTGTACTCGGTGCGAGATCGGCCAGCCCCGCTTCCAGCTCACCGCGCAACGGATCCATGTAGTGACTGTGGAACGGGACCTTGACCGGCAAGAAGCGGTGGAAGACGCCGAACGTCTCCAGCTGCGCGGCCATGCTCTCCAGGACCGCCGCGTCACCGGACAGCGTGACCGCGCTCGGACTGTTGATCGCCGCCACCGAAACCTCGGGACCGGCGTCGGCCACCGCCTGCCTGAGGGTTTCGGCGGTCATGCCGACCGCCAGCATGCGGCCGTTTCCGGACGTGCGCTGCTGCAGCGTGCTGCGGTAGTGGATGACCTTGGTCGCGTCCGCCAAGCTCAGCACCCCGGCCACGTACTGCGCGGCAACCTCGCCGGCGCTGTGCCCGATGATCGCGTCCGGTTCGACGCCCCAGGACTTCCAAAGTGCCGCGAGCCCGACCTGTAGCGCGAAGTTCGCCGGTTGCGCCACCTCGGTCTCAGCCATCCGGGACTCGTCCTCAGACGCCAGCATCGCGTCGACCAACGACCAGTCGGCGTACTTCCGCAGCTCGGCGTCGCATTCCTCGACCGCCACGCGGAACACGGGTTCGGTCGCGAACAGCCGCCTGCCCATGCCCCACCACTGCGGACCCATGCCGGAGAAGACGAACGCGAGCTTCCGCCCCTGCTGGGCCTTGCCGACGACGACGCCGTCGGCCTTCTCCTCATCCAAATAGGACTGCAGGCGCTTTTGTGCCTCCGCCGTGTCGCGCGCGACGACCGCCAGGCGGTGGTCGTGACGCGCCCGGCGCGCGACGCAGGAGTAGGAGACGTCCGCGAGTGTGTGCTCGGTGTCTGCGAGGAACTGGCTCATCGACGCGGCCACGTCGCGCAACGCCTCCGGGCTGCGCGCGGACAACGAGAGCACCTGTCGCCGTTCGTGATCAGCGCTGGGTGGCGGCACGGGCGCGGCCGGTGCCTCCTGCAGCAGGGCATGGGCATTGGTACCGCCGAAGCCGAACGAGTTCACCCCCGCGTAGCGAGGCCCGCCGGTCGCCGGCCAGTCCGTGAGGCTCGTCGGTACTCGCAACCCGAACTCGTCGAACGGAATCGCGGGGTTCGGGTCAACGAGATGCAGGTGCGCTGGAATGCGGCCGTGCTTCAACGACAACGCCGTCTTGATCAAGCCCGCCACACCCGCGGCCGCCTCGAGGTGCCCGATGTTGGTCTTGACGGAGCCGACGAGGATCGAGTCTCCCTCCCCTCGGCCGGTCGACAGGACCCGGCCGATCGCCGCCGCCTCGACGGGATCTCCGACCGGGGTGCCCGTGCCGTGTGCTTCGACGTACTGCACCTCGTGCGGCGAAACGCCCGCTCGCGCGTAGGCGAGGCGCATCGCTTCCTCTTGTGAGGCTCCGTTCGGGACGGTGATGCCGTTGGTGTGGCCGTCCTGGGTGACCGCGGTGCCCCGGACGAGCGCGTAGATCGGATCACCGTCCGCCTGTGCCGCGCTCAGCGGTTTGATCAGCACGACTCCGGCGCCTTCGCCTCGCGCGTATCCGTTCGCGGACGAGTCGAAAGTCTTGCACCGGCCGTCCGGGCTGAGAAACCCACCTTTGGACTCGGCGATGGTCATGTTCGGCGCGAGCATCACGTTGACCCCGCCGACCACCGCCTGCGAGCACTCGCCGTTCCGGATCGCCTGCGCCGCGAGGTGGAGTGCGACCAGCGAGGCTGAGCACGCGGTGTCGACGGTGAGGCTCGGGCCGCGGAAGTCGAACGCGTGCGACAGCCGGTTGGCCAGCATCGTCATCATCATGCCGGTGGCCGAGTGGGCCTGGAGCTCGTATCGGCTGTGCACGCCGTAGTTCTGCAGGAGTTGGTAGTCCAGCGTGAACCCGCCGACGAACACGCCGACGTCGCTGCCCGCCAACCGGTCCACGTCCTGGCCCGCGTCCTCGAAGGCCTCCCAGACCGTCCGCAGCAGCAGGCGTTGCTGAGGGTCGAGCCAGACCGCCTCACGCGGTGAGATTCCGAAGAACTGCGCGTCGAACTGGTCGACGCGGTCCAGGAACCCGCCGCGGAACGTGCTCATCTTGCCGAGCTTCGCGGGATCGGGATCGTAGAACTTCCGGACCTCCCAACGGTCCGGAGGGAGCTCGCGGGTCGCGTCGACCCCCGCGCACAGCAGGTCCCAGTACGCGTCCGGTGTGCTCGCGCCGCCGGGGAAGTGACAGCCGATCCCGACGATCGCGAGGGGTTCACGTTGCTCGTTCATGCCGGTAGATCCCCCTCGGAGGTCGTGAGTTTCTTGCTGATCTCCGCCAGCAGCAGGTCCCGCGAGCCGCGGAGGAAGAAGTGCGATCCGGGCAGCATGCTGAGGCTGAAGTCGTTGTCCGCTTGGGCTTTCCACTGCTCGAGGTCGGTCTGGCTCACCCGCACGTCGTCCCGGCCGCCGAAGACCGACATCGGAGTCGCCAGCGGGGGCTCGTCCGAGTGTTCATACGTGTCGCAGAGTTCGAGGTCGGCGCGCAACGTGGGCAGCAGCGCGGCCATGATCTCGGCGTTGTCCAGCACGCTCTGCGGCGTTCCGTCCTTGGCCAGCACCGTTTTCAGCACCTCGTCGGGCAGGTGGTAGATCCTGATGTTGGGGCTGGGCAGCTGTGGTGCCCGGAACGCGGCCAGGAACAGGTGTTCCGGGCGCGGTGAGCCTTCCCGGCGCAGCCGCCGGGCCAGTTCGAACGCCACCAGCGCACCCATGCTGTGCCCGAACAGCGCGAACGGCCGGTCGAGCAACGGCACGATCGCGGCGTGCAGGTCGGTCACGAGCGGTTCCATCCGCAAGTACGGCTGCTCCCCCGCCCTGGTTTCCCTGCCCGGCAACTGAACCGCGCACACCTCGACGCCCTCCGGCAGGAGATCGCTCCAGCCCCGGAAGACCGCCGCGCCGCCGCCCGCGTGGGAGATGCAGAAGAGCCGCATCTCCGGATCCGAGCTTCCCTGGCGCGAGAACCACTCGGGCTTCCCGCGCCGCAACAGTTCCGCGAGCTCGGCCCGCCTGCCCGGCGGCAGGCGTTGCAGTCGTTCTCGCAGGTGCTCTCCGGCGGAGCTCATGCCATCGACGGGCTCTGACGGCCCAGCGTGACCCACGCGTCGTCGATGGGGTTGTCCCCACGCCGGCGTTCGTGGGCCGCCCGCAGCTCTGTCAGCAGCCGTTCCGACAGCCAGGCTTCGATCTGCGCCTCCGCGTCGAGCTCCGGCACCTCGCGCAGTCGTTCGACGACAGTGGTGACCAGCTGCCCCGCGACTTGCTCGAGCAGTTCGACGTTGCGGGCGAACTGCGCGTCCAGCTCGTCGTCCTCGAGCCCGGCGGCCATTCCCTCGTGCAGGTCGACGATGAACGGCAGAAGCGTGTAGGGATCGGCGAAAACGCCCTCGGCGGGACGGTCGTCGACCGCGTGCCACTCGCGGAAGAACTGCTGCACGCGCGAGTGGACTTTCCACGCGCGGAACAGGTTGGCCAGTGAGCCGGGGCTGTCGCCGAGCCGCGGGAACTTGCCGTGGAAGAACAACAGCCCGGGGACCGACCAGTACATGATCGTGTCCCAGACGACCTTCGCGACCATCACCTGCGGGTTGCCCATCAGCTGGAACTGCTCTTCGTAGGCGACCAGCCAGATCTCGCTGAGCACGAGGTAGAGCTGGTTGTGGGCGACGACCTTCTCGCGGATGTCCTCACCGTTGCGGTCGCGCTCGATCAGATCGAGGG